>CAZTPD010000017.1:0-22397 GCA_964614625.1 uncultured Sphingosinicella sp.
TGCTGCTGACCGAAGTGATGTACCAGCAGCGCGCCGTCCAGGACGAGCGCAACCGGTCCACCCGGCGCTGCCTGACCCAGGAGGAGGTCAACCGCTACAATGTCGCGACCGTGCCGTGGCGCGGGGCGGCGAATGCGGGGCAGGCGCCCCTCCCCGCCGTGAGTCGCGGCGGCAAATAGACCGGGCCGGGCGGAGACAGGAGGCGGCGCGACAGCCCCTCCTCCCCGCTTCGGCTTACGCGGCGTCGCCGGCCTTTTCCTCTTTCGCCGCATAGACGCGCACCGGCTCCTTGGTGCCGGCGACGACGTCCTTGTCGATCATCACCTCGTCGACGCCGTCCATCGACGGCAGATCGAACATGGTGTCGAGCAGGATATTCTCCAGGATCGAGCGCAGGCCGCGCGCGCCGGTCTTGCGCTCGATCGCCTTCTTCGCGACCGCGACCAGCGCCTCGTCGGTGAAACTGAGCTTCACGTCCTCCATCTCGAACAGCTTGCCGTACTGCTTGACCAGAGCGTTCTTCGGCTCCTGGAGGATCTGGACGAGCGCGTCGGTGTCGAGATCCTCGAGCGTCGCGATCACCGGCAGGCGGCCGACGAATTCGGGGATCAGGCCGAACTTGAGCAGATCGTCCGGTTCGCCCTGGCGAAGAACTTCGCCGGTGCGGCGCTCCTCGGGCGCGGCGACATAGGCGCCGAAGCCGATCGACTTGCCCTGGAGGCGATCGGCGATGATCTTCTCCAGCCCCGCGAAGGCGCCGCCGCAGATGAACAGGATGTTGGTCGTATCGACCTGGAGGAATTCCTGCTGCGGATGCTTGCGCCCGCCCTGCGGGGGCACGGAGGCGACCGTGCCCTCCATCATCTTGAGCAGGGCCTGCTGGACGCCCTCGCCCGACACGTCGCGGGTGATCGAGGGATTGTCCGACTTGCGGCTGATCTTGTCGATCTCGTCGATATAGACGATGCCGCGCTGCGCCCGCTCGACATTGTAGTCGGAGGCCTGGAGCAGCTTCAGGATGATATTTTCGACATCTTCGCCCACATAGCCGGCTTCGGTCAGCGTCGTCGCGTCGGCCATGGTGAAGGGCACGTCGAGCAGGCGCGCGAGGGTCTGCGCGAGCAGCGTCTTGCCGCAGCCCGTCGGGCCGATCAGCAGGATGTTGGACTTGGAAAGCTCGACATCACCGGTCTTCGCGCCATGGGCGAGCCGCTTGTAGTGATTGTGGACGGCGACGGAGAGGACGCGCTTGGCGCGGTCCTGCCCGATCACGTAATCGTCGAGATGCTTGCAGATCTCCGCCGGCGTGGGGACGCCGTCGCGGGTCTTCACCAGCGCGGACTTGGTCTCCTCGCGGATGATGTCGTTGCACAGCTCGACGCATTCATCGCAGATGAACACGGTCGGGCCGGCGATGAGCTTGCGCACCTCGTGCTGCGACTTGCCGCAGAACGAGCAATAGAGGGTGCTCTTGGAATCGCCGCCGGAAAGCTTGGTCATACAGTCTCTATGGGGGCCACGCCCCCGCTCCTCAGTTTCGGCCGCATATCCTGACCGGAAATCTACACCGGCACAATGGCCTAAACGTTAACCGGACGGCCGCATGCCGCCCGGAGGTCCGGATGTGGCCCCGGCATGGGCAGGACGCAAGGGGGACCGAGGAACGGCGAAGTTCATGAAGTTCACGGTCTCGCGCCTTCTCGTCCACTTCCCGCCGAGCGGGCGACGGCGGGCGCGAATGTTCCCAATGTTCGCACTGGCCATGGACAGCGCGAAAACGCGCGCCTTGGACGTTCGCAATGAAGGGAACGGGGCGGGCGCCCTTCAACAGGCTCGAAAAAGGCCGGGATACGACTCGCATGACGCGAGGGTGACAGCCGAAATCCTACATTTGAAGCCTGTCGGGTTCGCTGTTTCACGCGGAATCGCGGAGGCCGAGCGCGCCTTCAGCTCGACATGACGCCATTTCGTGAGGAATTCATGCCTTCGCAAACGGCCCAGGCGGCCTCGGACAGTGCCCCGCACTGTCCGGTCCTTCGGACTTCAGGCGGCCTTCGCAAACGGCCAAGACCGCGCCGAACGGTGCCCCGCACCGTTCGATCCCTGCGGGATTTCACGCCGCCTTCGCCGCTTCCTCGTCGGCGGGCGTCGGACGCGTCTCGAAGACCTCATCGACCAGGCCGAAATCCTTCGCCTCGGGGGCCGAGAAGAACTTGTCGCGCTCGACATTCTTCTCGATCTCCTCGATCGGCTGGCCGGTATATTTGGCCATCAGCTCGTTCATCCGATGCCGGATGCGCAGGATCTCCCGGGCCTGGATCTCGATGTCCGTCGCCATGCCTTGAGCGCCGCCGGACGGCTGGTGGATCATGATCCGCGCATTGGTGAGCGCGACGCGCATGCCCGGCTCGCCGGCCGAAAGCAGGAAGGCGCCCATCGAGGCGGCCTGGCCGATGCAGACCGTGCCGACGCGCGGGCGGATATATTGCATCGTGTCGTGGATCGCCATGCCCGCCGTGACGACCCCGCCCGGCGAGTTGATGTACATGTAGATGTCCTTCTTCGGATTCTCGCTCTCCAGATAGAGGAGCTGGGCGGTGATCAGCGAGGCCATATGGTCCTCGACCCCGCCGGTCACGAAGATGATCCGCTCGCGCAGCAGCCGCGAATAGATGTCGAAGCTGCGCTCGCCGCGATTCGACTGCTCGATGACGATGGGCACGAGCCCGGCGGCGATGTCCTGATGATCCATGGTGAAGCGGGAATCCTGTCTAGAGTTCTCTGCGAGGGAACATCGGAGCATTGCGGCGAAGGTTCAAGCCCCGACGATGCCGGTTTGCCCCGGCGCGGGAAAGGCGCATACGGTAGGAACAAATCCTACCGGAGGCCGATATGGGCGCTGTCCAGAAAATAAGCATCGCGCTGACCGAGGAACTGGCGCGCGAGATCGAGGCGGCGGTCGAGAGCGGGGACTATTCGACCGCGAGCGAGGTGGTGCGCGACGCGTTGCGGGCGTGGAAGCGCGAACGCGCCGACCGCGACGCCGCGATCCGCCGTCTCAAGGAATTGTGGGATGAAGGCCTGGCGAGCGGTGAGCCGGTCGAGGGCGGCTTCGACGCGGAGGACATCATCCGGCGCGGCCGGGCGCGATTGGCGGCGAAGCGGCAGGCCGGACAGTGAGAATCCGTCGCCTCCCGCGCGCGATTCGGGATGTTGACGAAATCTGGGACTGGATCGCCGCTGAAAATCACGAGGCGGCCGACCGTGTGTCGGAGCGGATTGCGAAGGCGACCGACCGGCTCGCCGACTTCCCCGCAAGCGGCACACCACGTCCCGATCTTGGGCCGGAGGGGCGCAGCATCATCGTCGGCAAATATGTGGTTCTCTACCGCGTCGGTCCCGACAGCGTCGATATCCTGCGCGTCATCCACGGCGCCCGCGAACTGGGGACGCTGCTGAGCGGCGGAGAGGATTGAGCAGGCGCCTTTCCCGATCGGGAAAGGCTATTCCGGTTCACCCACCGCGGGCAGGCCGAGATAGTGGAGCCGCCGCACCTCTCGCCGCCCCCGCACGACCGTGTCGAGGATGAGGCCCGCGAAAAAGCTGAGCGCGGCGAGGAGGGTCAGGCCGGTGGCGAGGATCGCGGTGGGGAAGCGCGGGACGAGGCCGGTGCGGGCGTAGGTGATGGCGAGCGGGATGGCGAGGATCAGCGCGGCCATGCCGAGCAGGAAGGCGATCCAGCCGTAGAACAGGACCGGGCGCTCCAGCCGGAAGAGGTGCAGGATGGTCTTCGCGATCCGCCAGCCGTCGCGGTATGTGGAGAGTTTCGACACCGAGCCTTCGGGGCGGGCGCCATAAGCCGTCACCACCTCGCCGACCGGCATGGCCAGCTCCAGCGCGTGGACGGAAATTTCAGTCTCCGTCTCAAAGCCCGCCGACAAGGCCGGGAAAGACTTGACGAAACGACGCGAGAAGACGCGGTAGCCGGAGAAGATGTCGGTGAAGCTACGGCCGAACAGGCGCGCGAGCAGGCCGGTGAACAGCCGGTTGCCGAGCCGGTGGCCGCGGCGATAGGCTTCCTCCACCTCGGACTGGCGCGCGCCCACCACCATGTCGAGCCGCTCGTCGATGAGCTTGGCGACCAAAGCGGGCGCGGCGGCGGCGTCGTAGGTCGCGTCGCCGTCGGCCATCACGTAGATGTCGGCCTCGACGTCGGCGAACATGCGGCGCACGACATGGCCCTTGCCCTGCATCCGCTCGGCGCGGACGATAGCGCCCGCGGCGGCGGCGACCTCGGCGGTGCGATCCGAGCTGTTGTTGTCGTAGACGTAGATGGTCGCGTCGGGGAGCGCGGCGCGGAATGAGATCACGGTGCGCGCGATCGCGGCTTCCTCATTGTAGCACGGGAGCAGGACGGCGATGCGTGGTTGCTGCTGCTGAGCCAATGCCGATCCCCCCGGAAACCCCCTCCTCCATGACGGAGGAGGGTTAATTCCTGGTTAGGCCTTTTTCGCGGCGGCCTTCTTCGCCGGAGCCTTCTTGGCCGGAGCCTTGGCGGGCTTCTCGGCCTTCTCCTCGGCGGGCGCGGCCTTCTTCCTGGCGGCCGGCTTCTTCGCCGCGGCCTTTTTCGGCTTGGCGTCGTGATCGTGGTGATCGTGGCCGCAGCCGGGGCCGTGGACATGCCCTTCCTCGGACTCGATCGCTTCCTGAAGCGCCTCGCGGGTCACTTCGCGGTCGGCGATCTCGGCGCCCTCGAACAGCACGTCGACCACCTTGTCCTCGAACAAGGGCGCGCGCAGCTGGGCGGCGGCCATCGGCGTCCCCTGGATATATTCGACGAAGCGCTGCCGGTCCTCCGGCTTGTACTGCTGCGCCGCCTGCATGACGAGCTGGTTCATCTCCTGCTGGCTGACCTCGACGCCCTTCTGCTGGCCGATCTCGGACAGGAGCAGGCCGAGGCGCACGCGGCGCTCGGCGATGGCGCGATACTCGTCGCGCTCCGCTTCCATCTCGGCGCGGGCGGCGGCGGGATCGTCCTCGTGGCTCGCCTCGTGATCGAGCTGGCGCCAGATCTGGTCGAACTCCGCCTCGACCATCGAATCCGGGACCGGGAAATCATGGGTCGCGGCGAGCTGATCGAGAAGCTGGCGCTTCATGTGGGTGCGGGTGAGGCCGTTCAGCTCCTGCTCCACCTGCCCCTTCATCAGCTCGCGCAGCTGGGCGATGCCCTCCAGGCCCATCGACTGGGCGAAAGCGTCGTCCGCCTTGAATTCGCGCGCGGTCTGCACCTCGTTGACGACGACCTCGAACACCGCCTCGCGGCCCTTGAGATAGTCGACCGGATATTCGTCCGGGAAGGTGACCTTCACCTGGCGTTCGTCATTGGCCTTCACGCCGACGAGCTGGTCCTCGAAGCCCGGGATCAGCCGGCCCGAGCCCAATTCGATCGACATGCCCTCGCCCTTGCCGCCGTCGAACGCCTCGCCGTCGACCTTGCCCTCGAAATCCATGATGACGAGATCGCCGGTCGCCGCCTTGTGCGACGCCGGGGCGGGATCGAAGCTCTTCTGCCCGGCGGCCAGCCGCTCGACCGCCTCGTCGAGCATCGCATCGGACGCCGGCACGGTCAGCCGCTCGATCTTCAGGCCGTCCAGCTTCGCCTCGGGCACTTCGGGCAGCGTCTCGACCTCGACGGTGACGATCGCGTCCTTGCCCTCGCCGCCTTCCTCCAGCGACACGCTGGGCTGCATGGCCGGGCGGATCTTCCGGTCGGCGATCAGCTTCTGGACGCCGTCCTGCACCGCGTTTTCCAGCGCCTGCTGCTCGAGCGCGGGGCCGTGCATCTTGCGGACCAGATTGGCGGGCACCTTGCCGGGGCGGAAGCCGGGCATCCGGACCTGCGGCGCGACCGCCTTCAGCTCGGCGTCGATGCGCGCATTGATGTCCTTGGCGGGGATGGTGAGCCGATAGGCGCGCTTCAGGCCCTCGTTCAACGTCTCGACAGTCTGCATCTCGAAATCAAACCTTCATGTCAGCTTGTGACGGCGCCTTCGGGCGGGGCGATGACGGAAGGCTGGTGCGGGCGAAGGGACTCGAACCCCCACATCTTTCGATACCAGGACCTAAACCTGGCGCGTCTACCAGTTCCGCCACGCCCGCTTCAGGCCGGCAAGGCGGCGTCTATAGCAGTGATGACATGAAGGGCAAGCGGAAGGTCGGGGGATGGAAACGTCATTCCGGCGCAGACCGGAATCTCCCTATCCCTCGGGCCGATGAAGGCAGGGGGATTCCGGCTTTCGCCGGAATGACGGCGCGGGATTCGGCTCAGGCCGCCTGGGCGAGATCGTCGGGCCGGCGCATGACGCGGAACAGGCCGGCGCCGATCGTCACCCCCTCGGTGCGCGGCAGCGCCGTGCCGCAGAAGCCGCATTCGGCGGAGAGCCGGCCGACATACCAGTGCGAGCGGCCGCAGCCGGGGCAGTGGTTCACCTCGTTCTCGCGATAGGTGACATGATAGCCGCGCAGCGACGGATCGCCGGGATGGCCCTTGCCGCGCTTTCCGAAGATCGAGACCGACATTGTTTCTACTCCCTCATCACACCTCAACGTGCGACGAAGCGTTTATTTCCATAGGCGGATTGAACGGAAGCTGACTGACGCCGTTGGCCGGCGTTCAGCTTCGCGGGCGGCGTTGAAAGCGTGCGCCAAGTGCATTAGGCCCTTGCGACACCAGTATCCGGGGGATTTCCTGTCCATGATCAGATCGCTGCTTGTCGGCTTCGCCGCGCTGTCGCTCTCCGTCTCCGCCGCGGCCGAGGAGCCGGTTTTCACCGCCGAGGCCTTCCGCTCGCACGTCGCCTTCCTGGCCGACGACCTGCTGGAGGGGCGCGAGGCGGGCACGCGCGGCTACGACATCGCGGCCCATTATGTCGCCACGCAGTTCGAGGGGCTGGGCCTGCGCCCCGGGGCGAATGGCGGCTGGTTCCAGGAGATCGAGTTCGTCCGCTCCAGCCTCGCCGGCACGCCGCGCCTGACGATCGGCGGGCGGAGCTTCGAACAGGGCAGCGACATCCTGGTCCGCGCCAGCGCCGACACCGCCGCGCTCGACCTGACCGCGCCGGCCGTGTTCGTAGGCTACGGCCTCGACGCGCCCGCGCTCGGCTTCGACGATTATGAAGGGCTCGACGTGCGCGGCAAGGTCGTCGTCGTGCTGAGCGGCTATCCCGTCGGCACGGCGAGCGATGTCGGCGCGCATCTGAACGCGATCAAGGGCCGCATGGCCGCCGCGCGGGGCGCCGTCGGCATGATCGTGGTCCGGACGCCCGGCGACATCCGCGCCTTTTCCTGGAGCGCGATGGTCGGCGCCGCGGGCCGGCCGGCGATCAGCTGGATCGATGCGCAGGGGCAGCCCTTCTCCACCGACGGACTGCGCTTCGGCGCGATCGCGGAGGGCGAGGCGGCGGCGGCCCTGTTCCGGGGCGCCCGGCGCTCGCTCGACCGGGTGATGCGCGAGGCGGGCCGCCAAGGCGCCCGTCCGCGCGGCTTCGCGCTGGCCCCGGCGGTGCGCGCCGAGCGCGACGAAGGCACGCAGAGCCGGTTCCGCAGCGCCAATGTCGTCGCCGTCCTGCCGGGCAGCGATCCGGCGCTGGCCAATGAATATGTGCTGCTGATGGCGCATCTCGACGGGCTGGGCGTGCGCGAGGCGCGCGAGGGCGATGCGGAAGACGCCGATCTGATCCGCAACGGCGCGATGGACAATGCGACCGGCGTCTCGACGCTGATCGAGGTGGCGCGCGCCTTGTCCGATCCCGCCAACCGGCCGCGCCGCCCGATCCTGATCGCGGCGGTGACGGCGGAGGAGATCGGCCTGATCGGCGCCAATTATCTCGTCCACAATCCGGTCGTGGACGGGCGGATCGTCGGCGTCGTCAATCTCGACATGCCGGTGCTGACCTACGATTTCTCCGACGTGATCGCCTTCGGCGCCGAGCATTCGACGATGGGCGAGACGGTGGCGCGCGCCGCCGCGCGGATGGAGGTCGGCGTCATCGCCGATCCGATGCCGGAACAGGGCATCTTCGTGCGCTCCGACCATTACCGCTTCGTGCAGGCGGGGGTGCCGGCGGTGTTCCTGATGACCGGCTTCGGCGGCGAGGGCGGCGAGCGGTTCAGGCACTTCCTGTCGACCGAATATCACAGCGTGAACGACGATCTCGGCCTGCCGTTCAACTGGGAAGCCGGGGCGCGTTTCGTGCGTTTGAACTACCTGATCGCGCGCGAGATCGCGGACGGCGCCGAGGCACCGCGCTGGAACGCGGAGAGCCCCTTCGCACCGGCGGGGGAGTGAGAAGCTAAACCGTCACCCCAGCGAAGGCTGGGGGCCATACGGAGTCAGCATGGACCCCAGCCTTCGCTGGGGTGACGATAGAGGGTTCAGTTCGACAGCAGCCGGGCGCGGGCGGGGTCGATGATGACGTGTGTCGGACCTGAGGCGGGGACGTTCGGGCCGATATGGCGCAGCGTGGCCGCCGCGCCGTCCGCCTCGACCGTCACTTCATGGAAGGCGCCGCCGAAATGCACGTCGGCGACGGTGACCGGGGCGCCCTCCCCTGCGAGGCGCAGGCCTTCGGGGCGGACCATCAGGGTCGCCGGGCCGTCCGGCGCGTCGGCGGCGGGGAGGTCGCCGAAGGGGGAACGCGCCACCCCTGCCCTCACTTCCGCCGGCACGAGATTGGCCGGGCCGAGCAGCCGCGCGGCGGCGATCGAGACCGGGTTGAGATAGCAATGCTCCGGGCTGCCCGTCTGGAGCAGCCGGCCGGCGGACATGAGGGCGAGATCGTCGGCGACCAGCATCGCCTCCTCCGGATCGTGGGTGACGATCAGGATCGCGGCCCTGGCGGCACGCAGGCCGGAGAGGACGACGTGGCGGACCTCCGCCTTCAGATCGCCGTCCAGGCCGGAAAAGGGCTCATCGAGCAGCAAGGCGGCCGGTTCGCGCGCCAGCGCGCGGGCGATGGCGACGCGCTGCTGCTCGCCGCCCGACAAAGTGTGCGGCCAGGCATCGGCGCGGTGGGCGAGCTTGAAGCGATCGAGCAGCTCCAGCGCGCGGGCGCGGCGCGCCTTGCGGTCCATTTTCTCCAAGCCGAAAGCGACATTCTGGGCGACGGTGAGATGCGGGAAAAGCGCGAAATCCTGGAAGACCAGGCCGATATTGCGGACCTCCGGCGGCACGGTGCGGCCGGGCGTGGAGATGAGCCGGCCCGCCGCCTCGATCTCGCCCGCATCGACCGGCTCCAGCCCGGCGAGCAGGCGCAGCAAGGTGCTCTTGCCGCAGCCCGAGGGGCCGAGCAGGCAGGTGATCCGCCCCGCATGCAGCCCCAGCGACACGGCGTCGAGCGCGACGATCCCCGGATAGGCGCGGGTGACGGCGCGGATGTCCAATATGGGCGGCGGCGAAACGGTCATGGCAAGGCCTATGCCGCGCCGGGGCGCGACATGGCAATCTTGCGCGTCAGCCAGATCACCGCCGGCAGCGCGAGGCCGACGATGAGGAGCGAGGGCCAGCCGGCCTGCGGCAGCCTTTCGTCCAGCGCGTAATTGCTGGCGATCACCGCCAGCGTGTCGAAATTGAACGGGCGCAGGATGAGCGTGGCGGGCAATTCCTTCAGCACGTCGATGAAGACGACGAGCCCGGCGGTGAGCAAGGCGCCGCGCGCGACGGGAAGCTGCACCTTCCAGGCGGTGGCGGCCGGCCCCTTGCCCAATGTGCGGCTGGCCCAGGCCATGCGCGCCGTGACCTTGGAGAGTCCCGCGTCGATCGGCTCCAGCGCGGCGGCCATCAGCCGGGCGGCATAAGCGTAGATGAGGAGGCCCACGCCGACCGCGAAGCCGGACGCGCCGGGCGTGAGCCGCCAGATCAATGCGGCCGGCGCGAGCAGGCCGATCGCCATCACCGCGCCCGGCGTCGCATAGCCGAGGCTGGCGGCGCGCGCCGCCAGCGGCAGGCGCGCCGCGCCGAGCGCCAGCGCGGTGGCGAGGGCGACGGTGACGAGCGCGCCCGCCACGCCGAGCGTCACCGAATGGGTCGCCGCGTCGATCAGCCGGGGCCATTGCGGCGTGACGTTCAGCGAGCTCCACAGCAGCCAGCCGCAGGGCAGCAGCAGGCCGAAGAAGAGCAGGCCGAAGCAGAACAGGCTGGCCAGCGCCGCCTTGCCCGGCGGCAGCGGCGTCACCGGGAGCGGCCGCCATTTCGAATTGGCGCTTTCATAGCCCCTGCCCTTGCGCCCCGCCCGCTCGATCCACAGCAGCAGGGCCGCCGCGCCGAGCAAAGGCAACGCGAACTGCGCCGCCGAGGCGGTCGAGCCGTAGACCGACCAGGCGCGCACCACGCCGGTGGTCAGCGTCTGCACGGCGAGGAACTGGACCGCGCCGTAATCGGCCAAAGTCTCCATCACCGCCAGCGCCACGCCGGCCGCGAGCGCGGGCCGGGCGAGCGGCATGGCGGCGCGCAGGAAGGCGCTGCGCTGGGTGCAGCCCAGGGTGCGCGCCGCCTCCAATGCCGTCACCGACTGGTTGAGGAAGGCCGCGCGCATGGCGAGATAGACATAAGGATAGAAGGCGCAGGAGAGGACGAAGGCCGCGCCGGAGACGGTCCGCATCTCGAACGGCATGTCGAAGCCGAGCGAGCCGCGCATCCAGATGCGCAATTCGCCCGCCACGTCGAACAGGTCGCCATAGGCATAAGCGAGCGCGAAGGCGGGCGCGGCCAGCGGCAAGGCCAATGCCCAGGCGAAGAGGTCGCGGCCCGGGAAGCGGTGCATCACCACCAGCCAGGCGGCGAGCGAGCCGAGGATCGCCGTGATCGCGCCGACCAGCAGCGCCAGCCAGGCGGAGGTCGCGGCATAGCGCAGCACGTCCCGGCCCGCGATGTCCGCCGTGTCGCCGGAAAAGGCCGCCCAGAGGACGCCGAGAAGCGGCAACGCCGCCACGAGGGCGGCGAGCGCGGCCAGCAGCGGGAGCAGGCCGGGGGACCACCGCCGCGCGCGCGGCGCGGCGGCGTCCGTCAGAACAGCCGTGCTTATCGCCAGCCCACGCGGCTCATGATCGACTGGGCCTGCGGCTGGCGGGCCGCGAAGGCCGCCACCGACATCGGGTTGGCGGTGAAGTCCGCATGGGCCGCGACCGGCTCCGGCGCCTCGACATTCGGCGAGGCCGGGAACTCGTTGTTGTTGGCCGAGATGTGCCGCTGCGAATCCGCCGAGGCGAAGAATTCGAGCAGCCGGACGGCATTGTCGCGGTTCGGCGCGCGGGCGAGCACGCCGCCGCCGGACACGTTCACATGCGCGCCCTCGCCGTTCAGGCTCGGGAAGCCGAGCCGGACACGCTGGGTGATCTCGCGATCACGCGCATCGTCGCCGTTGGCCATGCGGATGTAATAATAGGAGTTGGTGATCGCGACCTCGCAGACGCCGGCGCCGACGGCGCGGATCTGGTCGCGGTCGCCGCCTTCCGGCGGACGGGCCATGTTGGCGACGATGCCGCGCGCCCAGGCCTCGGCCCGCTCCTCGCCCCATGCCTCGATCAAGGCGCCGAGCAGCGAGAGATTGTAGACGCTGTCGGCCGAGCGCACGCAGATCTTGCCCCGGAAGCGCGGCGTGGCGAGCTTCTCGTAGCTGTCCACCTCCTCGGGCCGGACGCGCGCGCTGTCATAGGCGACGATGCGGGCGCGGCGCATGAAGCCGAACCAGTTGCCGTTCGGCTCGCGCAGATGGGCCGGGATGGCGGCGTTCAGCGTCTCCGATTCGATCGGCTGGAACAGGCCCGCCTCCTGCGCGCGCCACAGCGCGCCGGCGTCGGCGGCGACGAAGAGATCGGCGGGGCTGCGCTCGCCCTCGCTCTGGATGCGCGCGACCAGTTCGTCGGGCCGCCCTTCGATCAGGTTGATGCGGATGCCGGTGTCGGCGGTGAAGCGGTCGTAGAGCGCCTGATCGCTGTCATAGTGACGGGCGGTGTAGAGGTTGACCTCGCCGCTGCCGGCCTCGGCCGTGTTGTTGCCGGCATCGCCGGTGCCGCACGCGGCGAGCATGAACAGGCCGGCACAGGCGGCCAGAATCGCGCTGGGTTTCATCGGTGTTTCTCCCTTCGGCGAATCGCCTTAGGGTTATTGAGAAACGTTCGCAAGAAGGTTCATGCCGCGAACCGGCGCTGCTCCATCCATTGCGCGTGGATCGCGCTCAACGTGGTGAAGCGCCCGCCGACCCTGTCCCGGAAGAAACGCAGCACCGCCTCGATCCGGCCGAGGAACGCCTCGAGGCCGGCTTCGTCATGGACATAGGGCGTGTTGCCGGGCGCGAGGCTGGGGCTGTGATAGGTGAGCGTGAAGGTGCGCCGACCCTGCCGCAGCAATGTTTCGATCAACCGGCATTGCTCGGCGACCGGCACGCCTTCCGGCGTCAGGCGGGTGCGCGTGACGATGCCGGCGCGCGCGAGAATGCCGGGCAGGTGCAGCCTGCCCGCGCGTGGATGATCGAACAGCCAGTCCGCCTTCGCGCCCAGGCCCGGCAAGGCGCCGAAATAGCCCACCGTCATCGGCACTTCGAGCAGGCCCGCTTCCTCGTCGAGCCAGTGCGGCACCTCCGGCACCCGGCGGAAATCCGGACCGCCGTCGGCCGCGTAGCTGGTGTGCGGCACCATCGAGCAATCGACCCGGTAGCCCAGCTCGACCAGCGCCGCCGCCGTGCCGGGGCCGAAACCGTGGCGGCCCGCCTTGAACACGGTCGGGCGGACGCCGAAGCCCCGTTCGATCGCGTCGGTGATCGTCGCGATCTTGGCGCGCTCCAGCTCCGGCGGCAGGTTGCAATGGTAGGAATTGCGGCGCGTCACCTCCTCGTCATGCGGCGGCGTGACCCAGGGATGGAGATGCGCGCCGATCTCCGCCTTGCCCGCATCGGCGAGGCCGCGCAGGAAGGCGACCGCTGCGGGATCGGTCGCCACCGGATGGTCGATCACATAGGTCGGCACGATGCCGTAGCGATCGTAGATGTCGTGGGCGCGCGCCTGGGCGGGGATCGAGCGGGTCGCGGTCGCGGCGCGGGAAAAATCGCCCCGCCAGTCGAATTCCTCCTCGGTGTCGACGACGATAACCAGCTCGGGCCGCGTCATGCCGCGCCCCCCAGCGTGCGCCGCGCCTTGTCGATGACGCGCCAGCCCAGCGACTTCACGTGATTCTGGCGCGGATAGCGGCCCGGCGCGGCGGGCCGGAGGCCGGCGCGGCGCAGCAGCGCGTTCATCGCCCGCGCATATTCCTCGCGATAGCTCCATTCGCTGCGCCAGGTGACGGAGAGCGAGATCGAGACCTCCGGCCCGTTCTTCACCCAGTGCGGCGCCTTGACGGGGACATGGACCGCCTTGCCCGGCGCCAGATCGAAGGCGCGGCCCTTCGCGGCATATTCGTCGCGCCAGACGAGGTTGCGGTGACCGCCGGCGTGGAAGGCCTCATGCGCCTCGCCGCTCGCCAGGGTCTCGTCGTCGGCCGGGAAGACCGTCATGGTCTTCGTGCCGCGTATCTGGAGCAGGATGTTGTGCTCGGGATCGAAATGGAACGGCGTGACGGCGTGCGGCGAGGAGATGAAGACGAAAGCCTCGCGCTTCAGCATCGCGCCGGTGGCGGGGCGCACCGTCTCCTCCAGCGGCGCCAGTATCTCGTCGAGCAGGCCGCGATAGGCCGGATCCTGCTCGACGAACTTCAGCACCATCCACGAGCCGCATTGCTCGATCCCGCGGATCGTCTCCGCGACGGAGAGGCCGTTGGCGGGAGTCGCGGCGGGATCGATGCCGATCGGCAGGTCGCCGCGATTATATTCGACGTCCACCGGCCGGATGCGCGCCGCCAGCGCGGCCAGCGCGTCGAGCGCCAGCAGCGGATGATCGACGAGGCCGTGGGCGAGCAGGACCGGCGCTTCGGGATAGGCGGCGGCCAGCACGGCGCGGGCGTCGGCGTCGAACGCGGTCATCGCCCCTTTCTCCTGGCCATCGCCCAGCCGCTTTCGATCGCGCGGCAGGCGGCGAAGGTGGCGGCGCGGCGCGCGCCCTTCAGCGGCACGGTGACGCGCGCGATCGCGCGCCGCTCCCGCCACAGGCCGTCGATCATCGGGTGATTCTCGGCCGCGCAACTGTCCATCCAGGCGATGTCGGGCCGATCGAGGATGGCGAGATTCTCGACCTGGAGCAGCACGCCCGGCGAGTAGCGGGCATAATCCTCGTCGAACGCCGTCTTGAACGAGAAGGCGCCCGGCGCGCACAGGAAATTGACCAGCATCGCGATCGGCCGTTCGTCCAGATCGAGACGGAGGAACTGGAGCCGTCCCGCCTCCCAGGCCCCGGCGAGCGCGTCGCGGAAGAAGCCTTCCGTATCGACTGCGCAGGCGAGCGCGCTGCCCGCCCGTCCCTTCCAGCCGGACTTTTCGAGGGCGAGGAAGGCATCGACCCATTCGGGCAGCGCCGTGCGATCGACGAGCACGCGCGGGCGCAGATCGCCTCGTTCGGCCAGCCGGGCGCGCAGGCGGCGGATCTCCTTGCGCTTCTTCGGCCGCACCGCCCGCTCGTAATAGGCTTCGGGCGAATCGCCGTCGTCCGCCAGCAGCGCGCGGACCTCACGATGGACCGTCGCGGCGGACCGGGCGGCGACGAGCCCGCGATGGACCGGCCCGCCTTCGACCAGCCCGCGAATGTGGAGGAAGCCGGGCGCCCAGGCGGCCTTGTCGAGCAGATCGAGCGCCGCCGCCCAGAAGGCCCGCTCCTCCCCCGCGCGGACCAGCGGGGTGCCGAGGAAGGTCTGGTGATGATGCCAGTTCTGGAGGAAGCGGACCGGCATCCGGCCGTAGCGCCGCTCGACCGCGACCGGCATCACCCCGATCGTCGCGCCGCCGCGCCGGACCTCGATGATCCGTACCCCGCGCCCGCCGGCCAGCGCCGCCAGCGAGGCCGCGACGAACCAGTGCTCGGCGAAGCAGTTCGGCTCCGAGGCCCGGTCCGCGAGCCGCGTCCAGTCGCGCGCCAGGCGCGGATCGACGCCGTCATGGACGAAGGCGCGGGGCTCGCCGGACATGGGGGCGGACGCGAAGCGGCCCGAGCCCGCCTGCCCGCCTTCCATCAATGCCGCGATCCGTCCCGCCTGGTACATGCGCGCGGCGTAGCGCGCGGTGGTAAACGAAAGATGGCGGTCCGATGCGCTGCCCCGTTATGGGACACCCACGCGGCAATCGTTAAGCGGCGGCGAGCCGATGATCGCGATACTGCTCGCGCAGCGCGGTCTTGAGCAGCTTGCCGGTCGCCGTGTGCGGCAGGCTCTCAACGAACAGGATCTCGTCCGGCAGCCACCATTTGGCGACGTGATTCGAAAGGTGCGCGAGGATGTCCTCGGCGGTCACCTCCGCGTCGTCCTTGCGCACCACCAGCAGCAGCGGCCGTTCGTCCCATTTGGGATGATGGACACCGATCGCGGCGGCCTCGGCGACGCCGGGGCAGCCGACGGCGGCATTCTCCAGATCGACCGAGCTGATCCATTCGCCGCCCGACTTGATGACGTCCTTGGACCGGTCGGTGATCTGCATCGTGCCGTCCGGGTGGAGGACCGCGACGTCGCCCGTGTCGAACCAGCCTTCGGCATCGACCGCGTCCGCGTCGGCCTTGAAATAGCGCCGGATGATCCACGGCCCGCGGATCTGGAGATTGCCGGAGGATGTGCCGTCGCGCGGCAGCACATCCCCGTCCGGCCCGATCACGCGCAGCTCGACGCCGAACGGCACGCGGCCCTGCCGGCAGGTGAGATCGACCTTCGTCTCGAACGAGAGATCGTCCCAGTCATGGCTGGGCGCGCCCATCGTGCCGATCGGCGAGGTCTCGGTCATGCCCCAGGCATGGTTGACGCGCACGCCCATCTTCATGATCCGCTCGACCATCGCGCGCGGCGCGGCCGAGCCGCCGATCGTGACGATCTTCAGATGCTCAGGCGCCTTGCCGGTCGCGTCCATATACTGGAACATGGCGAGCCAGACGGTGGGCACGCCGGCCGAATGCGTCACCTTCTCCTCGTTCATCAAGGTACACAGCACGGCCGGGTCGTTGACCGCCGAATAGACGAACTTGATGCCCGCCGCCGCGCCCGCGAAGGGCAGGCCCCAGGCGGCGGCATGAAACATCGGCACGACCGGCAGGGCGACGGCGGTGGAATCAAGATCGAACACCGCCGGCTGCATCTCGGCCAGCGCATGGATCACGCTGGAGCGGTGGGTGTAGAGCACGCCCTTGGGATGGCCGGTGGTGCCGGAGGTGTAGCAGAGCATGCACGGCTCGCGCTCCGGTCCCTCGGCCCAGGCATAGTCGCCGTCCTCCGCCCCGATCAGCGCCTCGAACGCGCCGTCATCGAAGCAGACATAATGCTCGATCGTCGTCCATTGCGGCTTCAGCCGCTCGACGATCGGCGCGAACATCCTGTCGTAGAGGAGGACTTTGTCCTCGGCATGATTGGCGATGTAGACGAGCTGCTCGTCGAACAGGCGCGGGTTGATCGTGTGGACGACGCCGCCCATGCCGATCGCGCCGTACCAGGCGACGAGGTGGCGGCTGTGGTTCATCGCCAGCGTGGCCACGCGCTCGCCGCGCTTCACGCCCAGCTTCTCCAGCGCCTGGGCCAGCTTGCGCGCGTCGCGGGCGATGCCGGCCCAGTCGGTGCGGGTGGTGGTGCCGTCCGCCCAGTAGCTGACGATCTCGCGCGATCCGTGCTCGCGCTCGGCATGCTCGATCAGGCGCGGAATCCTGAGCTCGAAATCCTGCATCGTCCCCAGCATCGCGCTCTCCCGGCTTTATCTCCGGGGTAAGTCTATTGCGTCAGCCGACGAGCGCAAGCCGGGGACGATCGGCCAGCGCGAGATGGGCGCCCAGCACGCCGGGGACGCGCTCGATCCGCGCCGCCAGTTCGGCATCCACCGTGAAATCGCGGCCGAGCAGGACGTCCGCGGCGATGCCGTCCGCACGGGCCTTAAGGCGCACATCCCCGCTCCCGCCCCGATCGCCGGCAAGGGCGTCGGCGAGCGCCTGCACGGCCGCCGCGTCGGCGACCTCCACTTCGAGCTGGAGGCGGGTGCGCTTGGACAGGCTTTCGAAGCTCTGCAAGCCCCGGATGGTGACACGCGGCGTCTCCTCGCCGGGGCGCCGGTCCAGCTCGACGTCGAGCAGCGCGCAAATGCCGGCCTTGGCGGCATTGGCGACCTGCTCCGCCACCATGTCGTCGAAGATCGTCGCCTCGAACTGGCCGGAGGGATCGGACAGGGTCGCCATCATGTAGCGCCGGCCCTTGGCCGAGGTGCGCCAGCGCGTGTCCTCGACGAGGGCGGCCATCCGGCCCGGGCTGCGCCCGCCGTCCGCCGGGGCGGGCAGCGCGGCCAGTTGCTGGAAGCTGCGCGCGCCCTGCGCCTCGGCGAGATGGCGGTAATTGTCGACCGGATGGGCGGAGAAATAGAAGCCGAAGCTCTCCTTCTCCGCCGCCATGCGCTGCGCCAGCGTCCAGGTCTCGCAGGGCGGCATCCGGATCGGCGCGACCGCCGCCGGCCCTTCGCCGAACAGCCCGCCCTGCCCGCTCTCGCGCGCTTCGGCGGCGCTGGACGCGGCGGCGAGGATCGTCTCGGCCGCGGCGAAGGCGGACCAGCGCTCGGCCAGCCCGTCGAACGCGCCGCCGCCGGCCAGGCTCTCGATCTGGCGGCGGTTGAGCAGGCGGGGATCGATCCGCGCGGCGAGATCGTCGAGGTCGCGGAACGGCCCGCCGGCGCGGCGCTCGGCGACGAGCTGCTCCATCGCCTTCTCGCCGACGCCCTTGAGCGCGCCGAGCGCGTAGCGGACGGCGTGGCCCTCACCCGAGTCCTCCACGCTGAAATCCGCCTCGCTGGCGTTGATCGACGGCGGCAGGCATTCGATGCCCATGCGGCGCATGTCGTCCGCGAACACCGCCAGCTTGTCGGTCAGGTGGATGTCGAAGCTCATCGAGGCGGCGTAGAATTCCACCGGATGATGCGCCTTCAGCCAGGCCGTCTGGTAGGCGACGAGCGCATAGGCCGCCGCGTGGCTCTTGTTGAAGCCGTAGCCGGCGAACTTGTCGATCAAGTCGAACAGCTCGTTGGCCTTGGGCCGCGCGATGTCGTTGGCGGCGCAGCCGGTGACGAAACGCTCGCGCTGCGCGTCCATCTCCGCCTGGATCTTCTTGCCCATCGCGCGGCGCAGCAGATCGGCCTCGCCCAGGCTGTAGCCGGCCAGCACCCTGGCCGCCTCCATCACCTGCTCCTGATAGACGAAGATGCCGTAGGTCTCCCTGAGCACGTTCTCGAGCAGCGGGTGGGGATATTCGATCTCGGCGCGGCCGTTCTTGCGGTCGCCGAACATCGGGATGTTGTCCATCGGGCCGGGCCGGTAGAGCGAGACCAGCGCGATGATGTCGCCGAAATTGCTCGGGCGGACCGCCGCCAGCGTGCGGCGCATCCCCTCCGATTCCAGCTGGAACACGCCCACCGTGTCGGCCCGCTGGAGCAGCGCGTAGACCTCCGGATCGTCCCACGGCATCAGCCGGTCGAGATCGACCGCGACGCCGCGCTTCGCGAGCAGCGCCACGCCCTTGCGCAGCACCGACAAAGTCTTGAGGCCGAGAAAGTCGAACTTCACCAGCCCCGCCGCCTCGACATATTTCATGTCGAACTGGGTGACCGGCATGTCCGAGCGCGGATCGCGGTAGAGCGGGACGAGCTGGTCCAGCGGCCGGTCGCCGATCACCACGCCGGCGGCGTGGGTCGAGCTGTGGCGCGGCAGGCCCTCCAGCTTTTGCGCGAGATCGAACAGGCGGCGCACGTCGGCGTCGCCCCGATATTCCGCCGCCAGCTCGGAAACGCCGTTCAGCGCCCGGTCCAGCGTCCAGGGATCGGTCGGATGGTTGGGCACCAGCTTGGCGAGCCGGTCGACCTGGCCGTAGGGCATCTGGAGGACGCGGCCGGTGTCCTTGAGCACGGCGCGGGCCTTCAGCTTCCCGAAGGTGATGATCTGCGCGACCTTGTCGGCGCCGTAACGCTCCTGGACGTAGCGGATCACCTCGCCGCGCCGGGTTTCGCAGAAGTCGATGTCGAAGTCCGGCATCGAGACGCGCTCGGGATTGAGGAAGCGTTCGAACAGCAGGCCCAGCTTGAGCGGATCGAGGTCGGTGATGGTCAGCGCCCAGGCGACCACCGAGCCCGCGCCGGAGCCGCGCCCCGGCCCCACGGGAATGCCCTGCTCCTTCGCCCACTTGATGAAGTCGGCAACGATCAGGAAGTAGCCGCCGAAGCCCATGCGGTTGATGACGTCGATCTCGAATTCGAGGCGATCCTCGTAGGCCTTGCGCTCCTCGTCCGGCAGCTCGCCATAGACCGCGAGCCGCTGGGCGAGGCCCGCCCGCGCGTCCTCGGCCATCATCCGCGCCTCGCCCTCCTTGTCGCCGGCAAGGCTGGGGAGGATCGGCTTGCGCTTGGGCGGCGCATAGGCGCAGCGCTGGGCGACGACGATGGTGTTGGCCGTCGCCTCGGGCAGGTCGGAGAACAGCTCGGCCATCATCTCGGCCGATTTCACCCAGTCCTCGCGGTTGGAGCGGGGCCGCTCCGGCGCATCGATATGGGTGGAGTGGGCGATGCACAGCAGGGCATCGTGGGCGGAATGGAAGTTCGGCTCTCCGAACTTGGCCGGATTGGTCGCCACCAGCGGCAGGTCGCGGGCATAGGCCAGCTCGATCAGCGCCTCCTCCGCGTCTTCCGCCGTCGGATCGCCCGTCCGCGCGATCTCGATATAGAGCCGATCCCCGAACAATGCCTGGAGCCGGTCGCAATAGGCCTCCGCCTCGGCCGCCTTCCTGTCGGCATAGAGGCGCGCCAGGGCGCCTTCGCCCGCGGCGGTCAGGGCGATCAGGCCGTCGCTGCGCCCCGCAAGGTCATCGAGCCGAACATGCGGCTCCTGCTCCAGCGGGCGGTCGAGGTGGGCGCGGCTGACGAGATGGCACAGGTTGAGCCAGCCCGCCTCGTCCTGGGCATAGAGCGCCAGGTAATCCACCGGTCCGCCTTCGCGCGCCACGCCCAGCACCGTTCCCACGATCGGCTGCACGCCCACGTCGCGGCAGGCGCCGGCAAAGGCAACCGAGCCGTAGAGCCCGTTCCGGTCGCAGATCGCGATGGCGGGAAAGCCCCGTTCCTTGGCGAGCTTGGCGATCGCCTTGGGATCGATCGCGCCTTCGAGCATCGAGTAGCTCGACTGGACGCGCAAGGGGACGAAGGGTGCGAAGGCCATGGAAGAGAGGCTAGCGGCGGCGGCCGGGTCCGATCAAGCGGCGCGCCATCGCGCCTTGGGGAAAAGCCCGGCGGGAAACGTGCCGAGGCTTTGCAATTCCTGCCGAATATGGTGTGTTCCGCGCCTGCCGCAACCTGCGTCCGCAATCCGGGCGCATAGCCGGCTGAGGAGGAAGGGCCATGACCGATACTTTGAACGGCACCGGCGGCGGCAGCCCGTTGATCGACCGCGCCAAGAACATCCTGCTCAAGCCGAACGAGGAATGGCCGAAGGTAGAGGCCGAGACAACGACGACGCAGGACATCCTGGTCCGCTACGTCCTGCCCCTCGCCGCGATCGGCCCGGTCGCCGGCTTCATCGGCAGCCAGGTGTTCGGCTACGGCGCGCTGGGCTTCACCTATCGGCCGAGCCTGCTGAGCGCGCTGAGCAGCGCGATCGTCACCTATGTCCTCTCGGTCGTCGGCATCTTCGTGCTGAGCCTGATCGCCGATTTCCTCGCCCCCAAGTTCGGCGGGCAATCGAGCAAGCCGGCCGCCTTCAAGCTCGTCGCCTACAGCTGGACGGCGGGGCTGCTTGCCGGGGTGTTCGGGCTGATCCCGATGCTGGCCTTCCTGGCGATCCTCGGGCTCTATTCCATCTATCTCCTCTACACCGGCGCCACGCCGCTGATGAAGGTGCCGCAGGACAAGGCCGTCGCCTATACGGCGGTTACGATCGTCTGCGCGATCCTGATCTACATCGTCGTCGGCGCCCTCGCCCGCACGGTGGTCGGGGCCTTCGTCCCCGGGCCGACCTACATGAGCGAGACCGGCGGCACCGTCACCGTGCCGGGCGTCGGCAAGATCGACCTCGACAAGGCGCAGCAGGCGGCCGACGAGATGGAGGCGGCCGCCAATGGACGCAAGCCGGCGGTCGAGCCGGCCAAGCTCCAGGCCCTGCTTCCCACCTCGATCGGCGCCTACCAGCGCACCGCGGTGGAAGCGACGGGCCTAGGCGGCATGGGTAGCGAGGCCAACGGCACCTACACCGCCGGCGACAAGAGCTTCCGCCTGAAGATCACCGACATGGCCGCCGTCGGCGCGCTGGCCGGGCTGGGCACCGCGATCGGCGTCGAGCAATCGCGCGAGGACGCGGAGGGCTATGAGCGGACCGGCACGGTGGACGGCCGCCTCCAGACCGAGAAGTGGCGCAAGTCGGGCTCCGGCACGTTCAGCGTGGTGATCGCCAACCGCTTCATGGTCGAGGCCGACGGCAGCGCCGCGAGCATCGACGAACTCAAGAACGCCGTGGCGAGCGTGAACGAGGACGCGCTGACCGGGCTGGTGGGCTGAACGCCCTCATCCCGGCCCGCACCCCGTTCGTCCCGAACGCAGTCGAGGGACCAGGCCGAGCGAAGCCGAGGCCCTGCAACGGCTCGGCTTCTCGCTACGCTCGAAGTAATCCCTCGACTGTGCTCGGGACGAACGGAAGCTTGCGAACCGACTAAAGCAACCGCTCGATGTCCCGCGCGATTCGCTCAGGCTTCACGCCGGGGCCGTAGCGCCGCACGACCTGGCCATCGCGGCCGATCAGGAACTTGGTGAAGTTCCACTTGATCTTGCGCGTGCCGAGAATCCCGCGCGCCTGGTCCTTGAGCCAGCGCCAGAGCGGCGGCGCCCCTTCCCCGTTGACCTCAACCTTGGCCATCAGGGGGAAGGAGACGCCGTAGTTCAATTCGCAGAACTGCGCGATCTCGGCCGCGTCGCCGGGTTCCTGCGCGCCGAACTGGTTACAGGGAAAGGCCAGGATCTCGAACCCGCGCCCGCCGTATTCGCGCCACAGCGCCTCCAGGCCCTGTTACTGCGGAGTGAAGCCGCATTTCGACGCGGTGTTCACCACCAGCAGCACCTTGCCCGCCTTGTCGGCCAGGCTGGCCTCCGAACCGTCGGGCAGGCGGGCGGAAAAATCCGCGATGCCGCTCATGCCTGTGGAAAATCGGCCCGCCGGGAGAGCACGGTGATCTCCGGCCATTCGAGCCGATGGTCGCCGGCCTTCTCGATCGCGTAGTC
>CAZTPD010000018.1:0-22199 GCA_964614625.1 uncultured Sphingosinicella sp.
CTACAGGCCCAGCGGCGTGACCGGCAGGTGCTCGGCGCCGGGCGGCTCGTCCGGGATCGCCACCTCGATCCAGCCGTCCTCCGCCAGCCGCCAGGGAAAGGTCTTGAGCGGGCGATAGTCCGCGCCGATGCAGGTGCCGTCCGTCAGCCGGAAGCGCCCGCCGTGCAGGGGGCACATCACGGACCCGCGCCGCACCCGCCCCTGCGGCGCCAGCGCCGAAGCGGCATGGCTGCACCGATTGATGAGGACATGCACCTCGCCCTCGTCCCGCGTCACGAAGATCGGCCAGCGATCGATCACGAACGGCAACAGGGCGCGCTCCGCCACCTCATCCGCGTGCACGACCCGGTGATATGTCACACTCATTCCTCGACTTCCTTTTCCCCCTGGCTGATCGGTGCCGGTACGGACGGCAATTGACCTTTCTCATAGCTGTCGGACGGCGCCGCGCCATGTTTGGCTGCCGCCATGGCACCAACGAACCGCTACTGGCAGCTCCACGCCTATCCCGAGGGCAATGCGTTCGAAGCGGCTTTCCGTCTCGAGGAAGAGCCGATGCCCGAGCCGGGCGAGGGCCAGTTGGTGATTCGCAACGCCTGGCTGTCGCTCGACGCGGGCACCCGCATGTGGTTCTCCCCGCGCACCGACAGCTACATGCCGCCGCTGGCGCTGGGCAGCAAGGTGACCGGCTTCGCGCTCGGCCATGTGGCGCGCTCGCGCAATCCCGCCTACCGCGAAGGCGATCTGGTGCGCGCCTATGGGCAATGGGCCGATCATTCCCTGCTGGACCCCGGGACGACGCCGATCTGGCCGCTGCCCGACATCGCCGATCCC
The DNA here is from genome assembly GCA_964614625.1 of uncultured Sphingosinicella sp. Taxonomy (GTDB): domain Bacteria; phylum Pseudomonadota; class Alphaproteobacteria; order Sphingomonadales; family Sphingomonadaceae; genus Allosphingosinicella. The sequence continues at coordinate 835 of CAZTPD010000018.1, forward strand.
CGGCACCATTTCGCGGCGCTCGGGCCGAACGGCTGGGCCGCCTATGTCGGGCTGACCGAATATGGCCGCGCGCGCCCGGGCGAGACGGTGGCCGTTTCGGCGGCGGCCGGCGCGACCGGGCTGCTCGCGGCGCAATTCGCGAAGGCGATGGGATGCCGGGTGATCGGCATCGCGGGCGGCGGCGAGAAGGCGGCGCTGCTCACCGGGCGCTTCGGCCTGGATGCGGCGATCGACTATCGGCGGGGCGACGTCGCGGCGGCGCTGGCGGAAGCGGCGCCCGGCGGGATCGACGTCTATTTCGACAATGTCGGCGGGCCGCTGCTCGACGCGGTGCTGCCGAACATGGCGCTGTTCGGGCGCGTCGCCGTCTGCGGCCTCATCGCCACGTATGATGAAGCCGAGCGGCGGGGGCCGGCGATGTTCGATCTGGTGCTGATGAAGCGCCTGACGATCGCCGGCTTCTTCTCGCCCGATTTCTATCATCGGGGGGCGGAGATCGACCGGTTGGTGCGGCCGTGGCTGGAGGCGGGACGGATCGACATGCCCTTCGACGTAAGCGATGGCCTGGAATCGGTGCTTTCCGCCTATCGGAAGCTCTTCACGGGCGGCAATGTGGGCAAGGTTCTCGTCCGCCTCGGCGCCTGATCGCGGATCAGTTCGTCCGGCCCGACGACATCCTGACATAGCGTTTGAGATCCCACGCGCAGTCGCCGAACAGGCGGGCGAGCAGCATCACCCGCTTGAACGCCTGGCCGACCATCAGCTCCTCGGTGGTGCCGATGCCGCCGTGAAGCTGCACCGCGTCTTCGCCCAGCGCGAGCGCGTTGTCCGCGATGAAGGCCTTGGCGCCGGCGATCGCCTCCGCCTGCGCCGCCGCGTCGGCGCCGGCGGCCCGATAGAGCTGCGAACGGCTGAGCTCCAGCCGGGCATAATCGTCGGCGAGCCGGTGCTGCACGGTCTGGAACTGGCCGATGGACTGGCCGAACTGGTTGCGCGTCTTCACATGTTCGAGGGTGTCGTCCAGCAACCTGCTCATGAGCCCGACCAGCTCGGCGCAGATCGCGAGCCGCGCCTCGGTCAGGGTGGCCTGAACGGCCTGCGCCCCGCCGGGCATCGATATGGCCTCGACCTGGCGCAGGATGAGGTCGCTCGCCACCGATCCGTCGATCAGCCGGTAGTCGCGACGTTCGAGGCGGTCCGCGTCCGCGGCGACGAGATAGAGGCCGGTCGCGCCGTCCGCCTGCCGCGCCGAGACGATGAAGGCGTCGGCGTGCGGCCCGCCCATCACCAATTGCTTCGCGCCCTCGATCAGCACGGCGCCGCCATTGCCGGCCACCCGCGCGGCCACCGCGTCGTCCTGGAAGCGGCCGGCCTGCTCGTAATGGGCGAGCGCCGCGAAGCGTTCGCCCGCGATGATCCGGGGAATCCATTCGTCCCGCTGCTCCGGCGATCCGGCGCGCTCGATGGTGCGCCCGGCCAGCAGCAGCACGGGGAGCAGCGGCTCGGTCATGACGCTGCGTCCCATCGCCTCGGCGAGAACGATCAAGATCCTGGGATCGCCGCCCAGGCCGCCGAACTCGGCGCCGAACGGCGCGGCGAGCAGGCCGGTCGCCGCCAGATCCCGCCAGCCCGCCTCGGAAAAGCCCGCCGGCTCGCGGACATAAGCGAGGCGCCTGACCGGATCGTAGCGATCGATCGACCATCGATCGACCAAATCGCGAAGAAGCCGCTGCTCCTCGTTCAGGTCAAAGTCCAACGAACGCCCCCAAAGATCCTCGGTCCCGGCCGTGCCGTGAAAGCCGGCCCTTCCGTCGCAAATTAAGCACCAACGGCGGGCGCATGAGTCCTGCGCTTTCCGCTAGTGCCGGCCTCGCCGCGCGCGCGATGACGGAAAACCTGACGGTTTCGATAGGTTCGGGCCGTTGCCTGACGGGGGCGGGAAGGGTAACCTTCGCTTCATGGAGAGATCAGGCGAGATCGTGAACGCCTGCGAGGACATCTGCGACGACGAGGCCCTGGAAGGCACCGCAGCATCTCGCAGGATCGTGCCCACCGAGATCCGGCAGCCGGAGGACATCCGGCCCGCCGCCGAGGCGTTGAGGGAGATCGCGAAGGAGGTGGCGAACTTCCGCGTCGCCGCCTGCGACAATATCGCCTCGAAATTGCCGATGCGCGACATCGACGGGAGCGTCCTCGCGTCCGACGTGTTCGGCTGGCCGGCGTCGAAGGAGCAGTGGTGGAAGAAGCCGCTGCTCGCGCTGACGTCGCCGCTGACCGTCGCTTGCCGCTATGAGAGCGATCCCTTCTGGGCCAATGCCGACGGCATTCGCAGCCGGGCGGACAATCCGCTGCTGGAATCCGTCGACATGACCAAGTTCGGCGAGCTGGTGAACGGGGAGGCGGCGCTGGTCGTTCCGGTCCATCTGCCGTTCGGGCAGATCGGCGTGGTGAGCTTCTCCCCGATCGAGGCCGGGCGCGCGGACTTGTCCTACGAGTTCGAGGCCTATTCGGACCAACTGGAATTCCACGCCCGCCGCTTCATCACCGGCTATTCGCGCGTCACCAGCCGCCGCCCGTGGATTCCGAAGGGCTGCCGCCTCTCGAAGCGCGAGGTCGAGTGCCTGCGCTGGGCCGCCGTCGGCAAGACCGACATCGAGATCGCGATGCTGATCGAGCGGAGCTGCGCCACCGTGCGCTTCCATATCCACAATGCCTCGACCAAGCTCGAGGCGGTCAATCGCAGCCAGACGGTCTTCAAGGCGACCCAGCTCGGCTATCTCGGCAGCGTGGCGGTGATGCACCGCGAGATCCAGGCGCTGGCGGGCGGAACCGCCGGCGCGGCCTGAGCGCCGGGGCCACCCTATTCTTTCTCACAGAAGCGCCGGGGCGACGGCCGACCCATAGTTCGCGGCAGCATTGTCGGAACCCTGGAGCCTGTCATTCCCGCTCTGATCGCCATCGCCGAGGGCCTGTTCGCCGAGGAGCCGGAGCCGCACCTGATCGGCGGCCGCGATCGCGCGACCGGCCGAATCGTTTTTCCCTGCCCCGGCGACGAGGCGCGCTGGGAGCCGGTCGCGCTGCCCTCGCGCGGCACCCTCTGGTCGTGGACGGTCCAGCGCTTCCGGCCCAAGTCCCCGCCTTATGTCGGCCCGGAGGCGTTCGAGCCGTTCGCGGTCGGCTATGTCGAGCTGCCCGGCGCCGTCATCGTCGAGGCGCGCCTGACGGATGTGCAGTTCGACGGGCTGAGGATCGGTCTGCCGGTCGAGACGGTGCTGATCCCGGTCGGCGACGAGGCCGCGCCGCGCCGCACCTTCGCGTTCCGGCCGGCGCGGGCCGCGCGATGAGCGAGGTCCATATCGTCGGGATCGGCATCCACCCCTTCGGGCGGACCGACGGCGTCAGCGGCCTCGAACAGGGGGCGGCGGCCGTCCGGGGCGCGCTCGCCGACGCCGGGATCGAATGGTCCGACATCCAGTTCGGCTTCGGGGGATCGGACGCCGCCGGCAATGCCGACACGCTGGTCAACGAGCTCGGCCTCACCGGCGCGCCGATCATCAACGTGAAGAATGGCTGCGCGACCGGCGGCTCGGCGCTGTTCGGCGCGTTCGGGGCGATCGCCTCCGGCCAGTTCGACCTCGGGCTCGCGGTCGGGTTCGACAAGCATCCGCGCGGCGCGTTCAACGCGCTGCCGTCCGAATATGGCCTGCCCGACTGGTATGGCGAGACCGGGCTGATGCTCACCACCCAGTTCTTCGCGATGAAGATACAGCGCTACATGGCCGAGCACGGCATCTCCGGCGCCAGCCTGGGCCGGATCGCCGAGAAGGCGTTCGAGAACGGCGCCCGCGCCGATCATGCGTGGCGGCGCGCGCCGGTCGATCTCGACACGATCATGTCCAGCCAGATGGTGAGCGATCCGCTGACCAAATATATGTTCTGCTCGCCGGCGGAGGGCGGTGTCGCCCTGGTTCTGGCCAGCCCGGCCAAGGCCCGGGCGCTGGGGCGGGACGGGATCCGGATTCGCGCGGTGTCGGTGCGCACGCGGCCGCCGGGCTCTTTCGAGGTTTTCGCGCCCTTTCTCGACATCGATCGCGGCGTCGCACCGACCGTCCTGGCATCGCGGGCGGCGTTCGAGACGGCGGGCATCGGCCCCGAGGACATCGACGTCGCCCAGCTTCAGGACACCGATTCGGGCACCGAGATCATCCACATGGCCGAAAACGGCTTCTGCGCCGACGGCGCGCAGGAGCAGTGGCTGGCCGAGGGGCGGACGCGGATCGGCGGCCGGCTTCCGGTCAACACGGACGGCGGCTGCATCGCCTGCGGCGAGCCGATCGGCGCCTCGGGCCTGCGCCAGGTCTATGAGAATGTCGTGCAGTTGCGCGGGGCCGGCGGCGCGCGGCAGGTGCCGGGCGACCCGCGAACCGCTTATTCCCACGTCTACGGCGCGCCCGGGGTGTCCGCCGTCGCGATCTTGTCGAGATAGAGCATGGACCTCAATTTTTCCGCTGAGGACGAGGCATTCCGCGCCGAGGTGCGCGCCTTTCTCCAGGAGAAGCTGCCCGAATATCTGCGCGCCGGCATGCGGGCGACGCCGTCGGTGTTCGTCGAGCCCGACATCGGCGGCGAATGGCAGCGCATCCTCCACGCGAAAGGCTGGCTCGCCTATAACTGGCCGGTGGAGTGCGGCGGCAACGGCTGGACTCCGGTCCAGCGTTATATCTTCGAAACGGAATGCGCGCTGGCGGACGCGCCCGGCCTGCCGGTCCTGGGCCTGAAGCTGCTCGGCCCGGTGATCTGCCGCTTCGGGACCGAAGCGCAGAAGCGGACGATCCTGCCGCGCATCCTTTCGGGCGAGGATTATTGGTGCCAGGGCTTTTCGGAGCCCGGCGCCGGCTCCGACCTCGCCAACCTCCAGACGCGCGCGGTGCGCGAGGGCGATCGCTACGTCATCAACGGCCGGAAGCTGTGGACCACGCACGCCCATCACGCGACCCACATGTTCTGCCTCGCCCGCACCGACCCGCGGGCCAAGCCCCAGCGCGGGATCAGCTTCCTCCTGATCGACATGGACCAGCCCGGGGTCGAGGTCCGCCCGATCAGGGGGCTGGCCGGCGATCACGAGGTGAACGAGGTGTTCCTGGACGATGTCGCGGCGCCGCTCGACGCGCTGGTGGGAGAGGAAGGCGACGGCTGGACCATCGCCAAGTTCCTGCTGGAGAACGAGCGCGGCGGCTCGTGCCACGCGCCGAAGCTGTTGTCGGACCTGCGGACGCTGCGGCGCGAGGCCGCCGGGGAGACGGACGGCGCGGGCGGCACGATGGCGGACGACGACGCCTTCATGGCCGATCTCGCGCGGACGGAGCTGGAGGCGCAGGCGCTCGAATTGACGGAGCTGCGCGTCCTCGCCGATCTCGCCAAGGGGCGGCCGCCGGGGCCGCAGACCTCGCTCACCAAGCTGGTCGCCTCGAACCTGCGGCAGCGGATCGACGGCCTGTCGGTGCGGCTCTACGCGCATTCGGCGCTGGCGCTGGAGGGACAGCGGCCTCTCTACGGCAATGAGGGGCCGGAGCCGATCCATACCAAGGCCGCCCAGTTGGCGGCGCCGCGCTATCTCAACAGCCGCGCCTGGACGATCTTCGGGGGAACCAACGAGGTCCAGCGATCCATCATCGCGAAGACGGTGCTGGGGCTGTAGGGATGGGCGGACGAGCGGGAGAGGAACGGGAATGCAGTTGAGCCGGGAGGCGCTGGTGCGCGCCTATCGACAGATGAAGACGATCCGCGCCTTCGAGGAACGGCTTCATGACGAGATCCAGACCGGCGAGATCGCCGGCTTCACCCATCTCTATGCCGGCCAGGAGGCGTGCGCGGTGGGCGTGTGCGAGCATCTGGGGGCGACCGACTACATCATCTCCACCCATCGCGGCCACGGCCACTGCATCGCCAAGGGCTGCGACGTCGTGGCGATGATGAAGGAGATCTACGGCAGCCGCGAAGGGCTGTGCCGGGGGCGCGGCGGATCGATGCACATCGCCGATGTCGGCGTCGGCATGCTGGGCGCCAACGGCATCGTCGGGGCCGGCGCGCCGATCGCGGTGGGCGCGGGGATCAGCGCCAAATCCAACGGCACCGTCTCGATCGCCTTTTCCGGCGACGGGGCCTGCAACCAGGGCACGACGTTCGAGGCGCTGAACCTCGCCGTGGTGCTGAAGCTGCCGGTCATCTTCGTCTTCGAGAACAATCATTATTCCGAGCATACCGGCGAAAGCTATGCGGTCGGCGCGGAGAGCATGGCGGCCCGGGCCGCCGCCTTCGGCATGCGCGCCGAGAAAGCGGACGGCATCGATTTCTTCGCCGTGCATGAAGTGATGCGGGAGCTGATCGAATATTGCCGGGCGGGCAACGGCCCGGCCGCGGTCGAGCTCGATACCGAGCGTTTCTACGGCCATTTCGAAGGCGATCCGCAACGCTATCGCGGCCCCGGCGAGCTGGACCGCATCCGCGCCGAACGCGACTGCCTGACCGTCTTCCGCCGGAAGGTCTCCGAGGCCGGCCTGCTCGAGGCCGCCGACCTCGACAGCGTGGACGACGAGGTCATGGCGCTCATCGACCAGGCGGTGGCGGAAGCGCGCGCGGCCGAGAAATCGAAGCCCGAGCACGTCGTCGAAGACGTCTACATCAGTTACTGAAGGGGGTCCGACGACCATGGCGACGAAGATGATCCGCGAGGCGATCGTCGAGACGATCGATGCGGAGATGGCGCGCGACGACAGCGTCATCATGCTGGGCGAGGACATTGTCGGCGGCATGGGATCGGCCGGCGGGCCGGAGGCGATCGGCGGCATCTGGAGCACCTCGACCGGCCTCTATGCCAAATATGGCGCGGACCGCGTGATCGACACGCCGATCTCCGAAAGCGCGATCATCGGCGCGGCGGCCGGCGCGTCGCTGACCGGGAAGCGGGCGATCGCCGAGCTGATGTTCGCCGACTTCATCGGCGTCTGCCTCGACCAGATCTGGAACCAGGTCGCGAAGTTCCGCTACATGTTCGGCGGCAAGTCGAAATGCCCGATCACGATCCGCATGGTCTATGGCGCGGGCTTCAACGCGGCGGCGCAGCATAGCCAGAGCCCCCATGCCATCCTGACGGGGATGCCCGGCCTCAAGGTCGTGATGCCCGCGACCGCCGCGGACGCGAAGGGCCTGCTGGCGGCCGCGATCCGCGACGACGATCCGGTGATCTTCATGGAGCACAAGGCGCTTTACGCGGAGAAGGGGGAGGTGCCGGACGACGACTATGTCATCCCCTTCGGCCACGCGCGGCAGGTGACGCAGGGCGACGACGTCACCATCCTCGCCACCGGCCTCATGGTGAACTTCGCGGCCACCGCCGCCGCGAAGCTCGCCGGGGACGGGATCGGCTGCGATCTGCTGGACCTGCGCACGACCAGCCCGCTGGACGAGGAGGCGATCCTCGATTCCGTCGAGCGCACCGGCCGGCTGCTGATCGTCGATGAGGCGCCGCCGCGCTGCAACCTCGCCACCGATCTGGCCGCATTGGTGGCGAGCAAGGCGTTCGCGAGCCTCAAGGCGCCGATCGAGATGGTGACGCCTCCGCACAGCCCGGTGCCCTTCGCGCGCGAGCTGGAGAGCGCCTATCTGCCCTCGCCCGACAAGGTCGAGGCCGCGGTCCACCGCCTCATGTCCTATCGCCGGGGCTGAGCGATGGCCAAGCTGCGCGCCTTCACCATGCCCAAATGGGGCATCGAGATGACCGAGGGGGTCGTCGCCGAATGGCTGGTCGCGGAGGGCGCGCCGTTCAGGAAGGGTGACCTGCTCGCGTTGATCGAGACCGACAAGATCACCAACGAGGTCGAGGCGGAGCAGGACGGGGCGTTCCTCCGCCTGGTCGCGGCGCCGGGCGAAACCTATCCGGTCGGGGCGCTGATCGCGGTGCTGGCCGAAGGCGAGGGGACGCCGGACCCGGCCGAGGTCGAGGCCTTCGTGAGCAGCTTCCGGGCGGCCGACACGCGGACGGCGGCGCAGGCGGCGGACGGCCCCGCGCCGGCGTCGCCGCCATCTCCGCCTCCGCCTTCGCCGGGCAAGATCGCCGACGACGTCGCGATCAGCCCCGCCGCGCGGGCATTGGCGGAGGAGCGGGGCATCGACGTCGCCGATATCGACGGATCGGGACGCGGCGGCCGGATCACCTTTCAGGACGTCTTGCAGGCGAGCCTGCCACCCGCCGGCTATGGCGGCGACGCGGTGGACATCGGCGTGGAGGAGGAGCGGCCGGGCGGCCCCTTCGCCAGCCCCCTCGCGCGGCGGCTGGCGGCCCGGCACGGGATCGATCTCGGCGACATTCGCGGGACCGGGCCGCGCGGGCGCATCTCCAAGGCCGATGTGCTGTCGCGCATGGACGAAGCGGCGGCGGCTCCGGTTGAGCCGGGGGCGGTGGACATCATCCGCATGTCGCCGATGCGCAAGGCGATCGCCCGCGCGCTCACCGCCAGCAAATCGACGATCCCGCATTTCTATCTGCGCGGCCGGGTGCGGCTGGACCCCATTCTGGCCCTGCGGGACAGGGCGAAGGCGGCGACGGGCGCGGCGCCGAGCGTCAACGACTATCTGGTCCGCGCCTGCGCGCTGGCGCTGGTCCGCCACCCGGACGTCAATATCCAGGTCCACGGCGAGGAGATCCACCGCTTCGGCAGCGCCGACATCGCGATGGCGGTGGCGACGGACAAGGGCCTCGTCACCCCGATCGTGCACGGCGCCGAGCGCCTGTCGATCGCGGCGATCTCCGGCAAGATCAGGGAGCTGGCGGACAAGGCCCGCGCCGGACGGCTCCGGCCGGAGGAGTTCCAGGGCGGCAGCTTCTCGATCAGCAATCTGGGCATGTTCGGCATCGATCAGTTCGACGCGATCATCAATCCGCCGCAGGGCGCGATATTGGCCGTCGGCGCGGGCGTCCGCCGGCCGGTGGAGATCGGCCACGCCCTCGCCTTCGCGACGATGGTCGAGCTGTCGCTGTCGTGCGACCATCGCGCGATCGACGGCGCGGTCGGCGCACTCTTCATGCGCACGCTCAAGGAGCTGATCGAAGCGCCTGAATCTCTGGTGGAATAGCCGAGACGATCAGCCGGCCGTCGCGGTCAGGGGCGCGCGTCTGGCCCATTGCCCTTCGATGAAGGCGCGGCTGCGTTCCTGCACGACGCGGGCGCGCTCCAGGAGATCGGGATAGGCGTCGCGCAGCGCCTTCGATCGCTGCTCGATGCCGAGCGGAAGATCGGGCGGGAGCACGCTGAGCAGCCGGTTGACCGGCAATCCGCCGTCGCCCAGGAAGCAGCGGCCGTCAATGGCCTCGGCCAGGATCGCCGCCGCGTCGTCGGGCGACGGCCCCGGGGCCGGCGCGTCGCAGAGCTGGGCATAACAGAGCCATCTCTTCGGCAGCGCGGTCACGTCCTCCGCCGTGCCGCCGGAGCGGGTCCAGTGCAGCGCGTCGATGAGCAGGCCGCCCGCCGGGGAATCGACCTCCTCCAGGAGCGCGCTGGCGGCGCTGATCGTCTTCACCTCGGTGAACAGGCCGAATTCGAGATTGACCCGGATGCCGAGCGCCGCGCCCCGCTCCATGAGCCGCGCCAGCTTGTCGCGCGTGGCCGCCCTGTCCGGGTCGCTGCTGACCACCAGCGCGTTGCGGGCGCCGAGCTCCGCGCCGGTTTCCAGGATGCGCTCGTGGACCGGGTCCGGCGGGCCGGGCTTGATCCACAGCACCTCGATGTCGAGCAGGCGCAGCCCGGTGTCGCCGAGCGCGGCCTTGACCGCTCGGGTCGTCGCCGAGGTCCACTCCGAAGGCTCGTACCACATGCCGCCATAGTCGAACCCGGCCCGCGCCGCTGCCTCGATCAGTTGCAGCGGCGTCGCTTCCGGCATGATGCCGGCGGCCATGGCGATCGGATGGCGGCGGCCGCGTCCCATGCCTCAGCCCTGCGCCGTGGCATGGTTGAGGACGGCGGCCTCGATCTCGGCCCTGTTCGGGTTGCGGCGGAGGCAAAGGCCGCCGTTCACCTGGAGATTCTCGCCCGTCATGAAGCATTCGTCGCTGGCGAGCCAGACGCAGCCGGCCGCGATATCGGCGGTCGTGCCGTAGCGGCCCAGCGGATAGCCGGGGACGAACGCGTCCAGCAGGCCCGGCACCTGCGCCGCCTCGGCGGTCATCGGCGTCTCGGTGACGCCCGGCGAGATGGAGTTGAGGCGGATGCCGCGTTCGCCGAACTCGTCGGCCAGGGCGCGGACCATGTGATCGGTCCCGGCCTTCGTCGCCATGTAGGCGATATGGTCGTGGAACATGATTTTGGCCGTCGCGGAGCTGATCTGGATGATCGACCCGCCTTCGCCCATGCGCGGAATGGCCGCCTGGAAGAGCTGGAAGGGGCCGCGCAACTGGAGCGCGTACATCCGGTCGAACTCGTCGTCGGTCATCTCGAAGAAGGGCTTGAGCAGCCCCCAGCCGGTCGCGTTGACGACGATGTCGACGCCGCCGAGGCCGCCCACGACCTTTTCGACCGCCGCGAAGACGCTGTCGCGGGAGGTGAGGTCGCAGGCGACGGCAAAACCGCCGATCCCGGCGGCCAGCGCCTCCAGCTCCTCCATCTTGCGGCCGGCGACGGCCACGCGGGCGCCTTCGTCGGCGAAGCGCCGCGCAATCACCTGCCCCATATTGTCGCGTCCGGCGGCCCCGACCACCAGCGCCCGCTTTCCGTCGAGCCGTCCCATCGTCTGTCCTTCCTAGTTTTCCTGGCTGCGCAGCAAGGTGAACCGCCGCGAGACGAAGGCCCAGCGGCCGTCATGCTTGCGATAGCGGTCCCGATACGCGCCGAGCATGCTGAGCGTGCGCCCGTCGGTCGTTTCCAGAAGCTCGCTCGTATATGACCGGCCCTCGGCGTGTTCGCCGGCGATCTCGGTCGCGCCCTGGGTCACGTGCATCGCGGCGAAGGGAAAGCCCGCCATGGCCTCCTCCCAGGCGGCGACGATGGCCGGCTTTCCGCGAACGGGCGCGCCGAGAAGCACCCATTCGGCCTCCTCGTGCCAGGCGCTGGCCCAGAGCGCCGCGTCGCGGCGATTCACGCCGTCGGCGTAACGGGCAAGCGCATCGTTGATCGCGACGCGATCCTCCCACACGCTCATTCGATCTCGCCGTGGATGCCGCACGCGTCGTTCAGGCGCTCGTGGAACACCTGGATGCGCTTCTCCTGTTCGGTCAGCATACCGCCGCGAAAGCCGCGCGAATGCAGGCCCTGCTGCTGCCCGACGGCGATCGACAGATCCTGGTCGGCGACCGCGCCGAGGCTCCTCGTCCCGTAAACCACCACGTCGCGCTCGGCCGGGGCGAAAGGCACCGGCCCGGTCGGGCAGAACACTTCCGTCCGCCCCGCGACCTTCGGCATCAGATACCAATGGTCGAAAATGCACTGTTCCGGATCGGTGGGGTGCGGCTCGGACCGCAGCACCTGAAAGCCGTCCGCACTCATGGTGAGCGTCAGGTTCGGCCAGAGCGTATAGTGATAATAATCGGTGAGTTGGCTGTCGTTCAGCGTGTCGAAAAAGTGGAAGCCGCGCTGCGCGCCGAGCCGCCGCTTGGCCTGCTGGATCGCGACCCGGGCGTCGCGCGCCTTGCCCTGGAAATCGGCGGGATCGAGATCCCATTCGCGCAGCATGTCGTCGAGCGGCGCCTGCATCGAATCCGGGATGTCCAGGCGCTGGGAGGGGTGGCAGCCCTTCATCGCCATCCGGTTGTGGCCGGTCGCGTAGATCTCGAACGCCGTGTCGGTATAATCGTCGTCGATGAAGGTCGCGAGCTCCGGATGGAGCGTCGGGAGATGATAGCTTTCGTTGAAATTGTCGCGGATGACCTTCCAGTTGCACGGCACGACCGACTGCATGTTCAGCACCCGGACCATGTCGTCCATCCGGTAGCCCGCGAGCTGCTCGGGCAGCGGCGCGAGCCATTCGCGCAGCGGCGCGCAGCCCGTGTCCATGTTGAACCACACGAAGCCGCCCCATGTGTCGCAGGCGATCTCGGTGAGCCGGGCCTTGCCGCACGGGCTGCCGCCGGGGAAATCGGCGGTGTCCTGGGCATGGAGCAGCAGGCCGTCCGGCCCGTATTGCCAGCCGTGATAGGAGCAGGTGATGCGCGGATTGCTGCCCATGTCGGCCCAGACCAGCCGGTTTCCGCGGTGGATGCAGGCATTGTAGAAGGCGCGGATCGAGCCGTCCTCCTGGCGGATCATCAGGATGCTCTCGCGGCCGAGATTGTGGGTGATCCAGTCGCCCGCCTCCTCCAGATCGGCGACGAGGCCGCCGACATGCCACACCCTGGCGAAGACGTGCTTCCACTCGGCCTTCATCCACCCGGCCGACCAGTAGCGTTCGCCGGTGATCGGGTCGCCGCGCACCGGAGGGTCGAACTCCTCCAGCGTGCGGCCGAGAAAATGCTCCTTCGTCATCACGACCTCTCCACTCGTCGCGGCCACCGGATTCGGCATCCGATCCGGGCCGAGCCTAATCCGAACCTCCCGGCGGGAAACTCGGCTTTCCGATAGTCAATGCCGGCCCTCGGCGACGGCCCAGTCGATCGCGCCCCGCAGCAGCCGGCGGTAGCAGGGGTTGCGATAGGCCGCCTCGGCGTCTCCGGGCTGGAGATAGACGAGCGGACTGTTGATCGCCCGCTTCGTCCAGCCGATCAGGTTCGATCCCGGCGGGTGCTCCCATCCCTGATTGTCGTGCATCCGCCCCGCGACGGCGGCCGCCGCGCTGTAGAAGTTCCCGGCCGAAAAATCGTGGGACGCGCGCAGCAGCGGCGTCACGTCCTCCTCGAAGATCTCGGCCAGATAAAGCTCGTCGGTCATATCGAACGAGGCCGGCATGTCCTTCATCACCGGATGGTCCGGCGCCACGTTGATCGCGCGATAGTCCACGTCATGGCGGTAGCCGCTGTCGAGCCGCGCCACGCCGCGCAGTTCGGCTGGCCGGTAGAGGAAGCGGCCGCCGAGCCAGTCGGCATAATCCGGCCATGTCGGCCAGCCGGCGAGAGCGTGGTGGAGCGCCACCACCGGCATGCCCATGTCCAGCAGGGCGCGGAACCCGGCCTTCAGCTCCGGCGGCGGATCGACAAAGGCCGGGCGCTCCCGGCCGTGCTCGAAATCCAGCCCGGGCATGTCGTAGAGGATCAGCGCGTCGAAGCCGCGCATCCCCTCCGGGTTCATCAGCCGCGCGGCGGCGGGCTGGTCCACCATCGCGGCCGCGACGCCGTCCATATCCTGGAAGATCGCGTCGAATGCGGCGCGGTCGAACGGGTGGCCGCGCACCGCCACGAGCAGGTTCACGGGCGCGCGATGGCGAATGATCGGCATGCGCCACCATCCCGCCGGGCCGGGGCGAAGTCACCTAGGAAAAGCGCAAGTCGCCCGGCGGGGCGGCTTCATCTAAGCCGGTCCCATGACCATGAACCGCCGCTTCGTCCTCGTCGCCCGGCCGCAAGGCCTGCCCGCCCCTTCGGACTTCGAGCTGCGCGAGGAGCCGCTGCCCGGGCTGGGCGAGGGCGAGTTCCTGATCCGCAATCACTATGCCTCGCTCGATCCCGCGATCCGGGGCTGGCTCGACGATGCGCCCAGCTACCTGCCCCCGGTGGCGCTGGGCGACGCGGTGCGCGCCACGACGGTCGGCGTCGTCGCCGAGAGCCGCGCCGAAGGCTTCGCGCCCGGCGACTGGGTGATGGGGCTCAACAGGATCGAGCAATATTCGGTGGCGCGCGTCGGCGGGTTCACCAGCCCGATCGACGCGGGCGCGGTGCCCAGCGTTACCCATTATCTCTCGGCCCTCGGCGCGGTCGGCCTCACCGCCTGGTTCGGAGTAAGCGACGTGCTGAAGCCGGCGCCGGGCGAGACGATCCTGGTCACGGGCGCGGCGGGCGCGGTGGGCTCGCTGGTCGGCCAACTGGCCAGGCTGAGGGGCGCGCGCGTCGTCGGCGTCGCCGGCGGGCCGGACAAGTGCCGTCGCCTCGAGCGGGACTACGGCTTCGACGCCGCCATCGACTATCGCGGGAAGGGGGTCGAGGAGCTCGCCGCCGCGATCGGGGCGGCGGCGCCCGACGGCATCGACCTCATCTTCGAGAATGTCGGCGGGATCTGCCTCGACGCCGCCTTGCTGCACATCAACCCGCGCGCGCGCATCGCGCTGTGCGGTCTCATATCGGAATACAATTCCGCGCCTCATGGCGCGCGCAACCTCTGGCAGCTCATCGTCAAATGCGCGACGATGCGCGGCTTCCTGATCTCCGAATATCTGGACCGCTTCGCCGAGGGCGCGGCCGCGATGGCCGGGCTGATCGCGGACGGGAAGCTGCGGTTCGACGAGCATGTCGACGAGGGGATCGACAATGCCCTGCCGGCCTTCATGCGGCTGTTCGAGGGGACCAATCAGGGCAAGCTCATCCTGAAGCTCGCCTGAGCGCCGCGCCGGCCGCGTCGAACGAGCGGCGCGCCGCCTCGCCCGGCGGCAGCGCGCGATAGGCGGCGGACAGGATCTCGACGCCCCAGGGACCGCGATAGCCGCAGGCCGTAATCGCGTCGATGAAGGCGGGGAGGGGGAATTCGCCCGCGCCGGGCTCGACGCGCCGGTCGATCGTCTCCGCGATGAAATCGCCCTGCTGATGGAGCGGGCCGTCGTTCAGCTCGGCATGGTTGACGATGCCGGGCGGCAAGGCGGCGATGGCGTTCATCGACACCCGTCCGCGCATCATGTGCCAGATGTCGAGCAGCAGCCCGCCATTGGCGCGGCCGGCGGCTTCGACGAGGATGCGGCCCGTCTGGAGATCGGCGAGGTTGGAGGTGGGGAACAGCTCGATCGTGATCGCCGTCCCGACCCCGGCGGCTTCGTCGCAGAGCCGGGCGAACTCGGCGACGAGATGGTCGAGCGGCCAGGTGCGCCCGCTGATGTCGGCGCCGACCTTGATGTGCCGCGCGCCGAGCTCGCCGGCGGCCGACAGCAGGAGCCGGCGCTGGGCGTCGGAGGCCGCGCGGCGATCTCCGTCCACGAACCAGTCGAGCAGCACCTCCAGCTCGACGCCGAGCCCGGCGCCGTCGAGCGCGCGGCGCAGGCCGGGCAGCGTCATACCGTCCCGGATATGGGCGAGATCATGGGAGCCGAAGCCGATCCCCGCATAGCCCGCCTCGGCCGCGGCGGCGATGCGGGCCTCGGCCGGCTGCGGGCTCGGCCTCGGATCGAACGGCGAAACGTCCCCGGCCAGGGTGAAATAGGTTGCAACCAGGGCCGGCGGGTCGTTCACCGCGCGTCTTCCAGGATGAGATCGGCGGCGCGCCAGGCGAGCGCCATGGCGGGCGCGTTGGTGTTGCCGGTGACAGGGGCGGGCATGACCGCGCAATCCACCACGCGCAGCCCCTCCACTCCGCGCACCCGAAGCCGCGGATCGACCACCGCCGCCTCGTCGCTGCCCATCCGGCAGGTGCCGGTGGCGTGGAGGCCGCACATGGCGAGGCGGCGGAAGCTGTCGACGATCTGGTCGTCGGTTTGCACCTCGTCGCCGGGAAGCAGCTCGGCGGCGATCGACGCGGCCAGCGCCGGCTGCGCCATGTAGCGCCGCATGTAGCGCAGGGCGGCGACGGCCGCGCGCCGGTCCTCCTCGGTCGCGAGCCAGTTGGGCGCGATCTCCGCCGGCGCGTCCGGCCGGGCGCCGCCGATATGGATGCTCCCCTCGCTGGAGAGCCGCAGGAGCTGGCCGTAGATGGTGATGCCGGGCCGCCTGTCGACATGGTTGAGCGGCACCGGATGGCGATCGTCGCTGAGCGCGAACGTGTATCCGCCCAGGAACATCTGGAAATCGACGCGGCCGTCCGGATGGGCGACATTGGCGAAGGCGCCGACCTCGAAGGGGCCGGTCGCCATCGCGCCGGTGCGGGTCGCGTAGTAGCGCAGGGTCGCGGCGACGAGGCCGAGCCCGAAATAGGAGCGGTTGATGCCGTCCTGCCGCTTCAGCCGGTGGGGCATCGAATAGCCGAGATGCTCGCGCATCCGGTTGCCGACGTCAGGGCTGTCGGCGATCGCCTCGATCCCGAGCGACTGGAGCAGCGCGCCGCCGCCGATGCCGGATCGCTCGAGGATCTGCGGGCTTTCCAGCGCCCCGGCGGACAGGATCACCTCGCCGGCGCAATCGGCGCGGGTGCGATGGCCGTCCGCGCCGATCAGCGACACGCCGTCCGCCCGCTTCCCGGAAAAGGTCACCCGTTCGGCGGTCGTCCGGGTGAGGACGGTGAGGTTGGCGCGTCGGCGGGCCGGCTTCAGGAAGGCGCTGGCGGCGCTGTCGCGGCGGCCGCGCCGGATATTGTGGCTGTAATAGCCGACGCGGCCGCCGGTGAGGCTGTTGAGATCCTCGGTCGGCGTCAGGCCCAATGCCTCGCCGGCCGCGATCATGGCGCGGGTCAGCGGATAGCGGAAGGTGCCGGGAACGACGCGCACCGGCCCGCTCGTGCCCCGCGTGTCGCCGGCGCCGAGCGCATGGTCCTGGATGGCGCGCAGCGCGTCCATCATCGACGCGCCGTTCCATCCCGTGGCGCCCGCCGCTTCCCAGGCGTCATAGTCCGCCGGCTCGCCCTGGCTCCAGATCATGCCGTTGATCGAGGAGGAGCCGCCGAGCCCGCGGCCGCGCAGCCATATCTCGCGCGCCTCCTCGCCCGGCAGGCGCGGCTGGGTGACCTGATAGGCCCAGATATGCTTCGGGCTCGTCACCAGCTTGGCGACGCCCTTCGGCATGCGGATCCACGGGCTGTCGTCCGGCCCGCCCGCCTCGACGAGGAGCACGCGGCGCTTCGGGTCGCGCGACAGCCGCTCCGCCAGCACGCACCCGGCGGAGCCGGCGCCGATGATGATATAATCGTAACTGCCTTCGATCGCGGTCATGGCGTTCCCCTCTTTGCGGACCATGCTCGCTGGACAGGCCCGGCGCGGCCACTCTTATTTGCGCTAGAGGTCGCGCGCCGCCCGCTTGATCTTCTTGGCGAGGGACCATTTGTGGACCTCGGTGGGGCCGTCATAGATGCGGAAGGCGCGGACCTCGCGGAAGATCTGCTCGACGATGGTGTCGCCGGTGACGCCGGTGCCGCCCATCACCTGGACGCAGCGGTCGGCGATGCGGAACAATGCCTCCGACACCG
The DNA here is from genome assembly GCA_964614625.1 of uncultured Sphingosinicella sp. GTDB lineage: Bacteria > Pseudomonadota > Alphaproteobacteria > Sphingomonadales > Sphingomonadaceae > Allosphingosinicella. Next base: position 18,066 of record CAZTPD010000018.1, read on the forward strand.
CGACCTTGGCCATGCTGCTTTCGGTCGTGCCCAGCGCGCCGGAATCCAGCACGCCGGCCACCCAGTCGATCATCAGCTCGCACTGGCGGATGTCGATGAGATTGTCGGCGAGCATGAAGCCGACGCCTTCATGATCGATGAGGGGCTTGCCGAAGGCGTGGCGCTCCACCGCATAAGCGGTCGCGATCTCGTGGGCGCGCATGCAGCCGCCCAGCCAGCGCATGCAATGGGTGAGCCGGGCCGGCGAGAGCCGCACCTGGGCATAGTCGAAGCCCTTGTGCAGCTCGCCCAGCACCTGGCTTTCGGGCACGCGCAGGCCGTCGATCGCGAGCACGGCATGGCCGCCGGGCATCGAGCTGTCGATCGTGTCCAGCACGCGCTCGATCCGGATCGCCGGATCGGGCAGGTCGACCAGGAACATGGTGGCGGCGAGCCGGTCCTCGCTGCCGCTGTTCGCCATGACGATGCCGACCGAGGCCCCGTCGGCGCCCGTGATGAAGGCCTTGCGCCCGGTGACGATCCAGTGATCGCCGTCGCGCACGGCGCGCGTCTTCATCATCGACGGGTCGGCGCCGGCGCCCCCTTCCGCCGCGGGCTCGGACATGAAGAAGGCCGAGCGCGCCCGGCCCTCGATCAGGGGTTTGAGGAAGCGTTCCTTCTGTTCGGCGGTGCCGACGCGGCCGATCAGGTACATATTGCCTTCGTCCGGCGCCATCGTGTTGAGCGCCACCGGCCCCAGCGGCGACAGGCCCGATTGCTTCAGCACCAGCGCGGTCTCGCGATGCGACAGGTGGCTGCCGTCGGGCAGGACATGCGGGGTCATCAGGCCGGCTTCGCGCGCCTTGCCGCGCAATTCCTCGACCAGCGCCGGCGCCGGCCCGTGCGCCGACCGGCGCGGATCGCGCTCATACGGGCAGACGATATCGCGGACGAACCGCTCCACCCGCGCCGCGATCGCCGCGGCGCGTTCGGTCGGCGCCGGCAGCGGCGCGATCACCGGTCCGTGCGATGCGGATCGGGGGGCGGATTGGGGGCTAGGCTTCATGCGAGGTTCCATGGGACACCATCGCGCCGCCCGGCGCCTATGGAAAGTGAGAGGGTCGGCGGGCATGCGCTTCCGACCTGAACAAAATCACAGTTCGCTTCGATCCGAAGCGCCGTCATGAGATCGATGGGAAACGCGGGCCGCCAGAGCTGCGCGCACGAAAAAGCGGGAGGGGTCTTGTGAAAAATTTGCTCATGCGTGGTCCGGTTCTGACGGCACTGGGCGCGGCGATCGTCTGGGCTCTGCCCGCCCATGCGCAGGATGCTTCCGAGGCGGCGGGCGGATCGGCTCAGGCCGCGGCCGAGCAGGACACGGGCGAGATCATCGTCACGGCGCGTCGGCGTCAGGAGAGCCTCCAGGACACGCCGGTGGCGATCACCGCGATCGCGGCGGACTCGCTCGAAGCGCGCGCCACGGTCAATATCGGCGACTTGCAGGGCCTCGCCCCGAACCTCCTCATCACCAACCAGAATTCCGGCGCGGCGGCGGCCAACGTGTCGATCCGCGGCCTCACCTTCGCGGACGTCGAGAAATCGTTCGATCCCACGGTGGCGGTCGTCGTCGACAGCGTCGTCGTCGGGACCAGCACCGGCCAGTTCTTCGACTTCTTCGACATCGAGCAGATCGAGGTGCTGCGCGGGCCGCAGGGCACCCTGTTCGGCCGCAACACGGTCGGCGGCGTCATCAACATCCGCCGCACCCGGCCGACCCTGGAATGGGGCGGCCGTTTCGAGGCGAGCTACGGCAGCTTCAATTCCCTGATCGGGCGCGCGGTCGTGAACGTGCCGATCGTCGAGGACGTCTTCGGCGTGAAGGCGTTCTACTTCCACAGCGAGACCGACGGCTGGTACCGGAACGGCATCACCGGCAACCGGGCCGGCTTCTCCAACAACGAGAATTACGGCGCCGCGTTCCGGCTCCGGACCGGCGCGTTCGAGGCGAACCTGACCATCGAGCAGCAGCAGCAGGAGTTCGAGCCGGTCGTCGCGAACCTCACCAACTCGACCGAGGTGTTCTGCGCGTTCGTCCCGGCGGAACAGTGCAACCGCAACAACCGGGGCGATCTCTACACCGTCTTTTCGGATCCCGACACCATCTCCATTTACAAGTCTCCGGCGGTGACGCTCGAGATGGAGCTCGATCTCGGCGGCGTGACCCTGACGTCGGTCACCGGATATCGCAAATCCGAGGAATTCCAGACACAGGATTTCGACGGAACGACGGCCGATCTGTATTTCGCCCAGCGCACGCAGGATTACCGGCAGTTCAGCCAGGAGTTCCGCGCCGCGGGGCAGATAAGCAGTAATTTCGACTATGTCGTCGGGGTTTACTACTTCAAGAGCTCGTATGATTTCCGGCAGGACACCGAGGTTTTCGGCGCCCCCGCGCCGGTGCAGATCACGCGCGGCACGTCCGAATCCATGGCGGCCTTCGGCGACTTCAACTGGGAGTTCATCGATCGCTTCCGCCTGTTCTTCGGCGGGCGGCTGACCCGGGACGAGAAGAGCAACGACAACAATGTCGGCGGCGATCAATTCCCCGTCGTGTCGGCCAGCTTCACGCGCTTCACGCCGCGCATCGGCGTGGATTTCCGGCCGAACGATCAGCTGCTCCTCTACACGTCCTGGTCGCGCGGCTACCGCTCGGGCGGCTTTTCGGGCCGCGGCCAGACCCTGTTCTCCTCGACGACCCCTTATGGGCCGGAGACGGTCGATTCCTTCGAGGCCGGGCTGCGCTCGCAATGGCTCGACAACCGGGTGACCTTCAACCTGACCGCCTTCTACGCCAAGTATAACGATCTCCAGCAGAACACGACGATCCCGGTGCCGCCGCCGAGCGTGGGCAACGAGACGATCGTCACCAATGTCGGCTCCGCCACGATCCGCGGCATCGAGGCCGAACTGACGGTCCGGCCGACCCGGGAGCTGACCTTCACCGGCTCTCTGGGCCTGCTCGATTCGAGCTTCTCGGGATTCATCACCCAGGCGCCGGACGCCGCCGGGACGACGCTCCTGCTGTTCGATTATTCCGCCAACGACCTCATCTACAATCCCGACGTCAGCGCCTCGATCACCGCCGATTATCGGGTGCCGACGAGCTTCGGCCAGCTCCGCTTCAATGCGAGCTATCGCTATATCGCCCCTTACGATCAGCAGATCTCGCTCGGCCCGACGACGGTGGACCCGAACGGCGTCATCGTCGTCAACGGCAACGATCCGCGCGTGCGCACCGATCCCCAGAGCCTGCTGGACGCGAGCATCACGGCGCAGTTCGATCTCGGATCGAGCCGGGCGCGCCTGACCTTGTGGGGCCGCAACATCCTCGACGATCGCGGCCCGACCCACGGCTTCACCGTCGCGGGCCTCTTCTCCTTCGGCATGGCGCGCGAGCCGCAATCCTTCGGCGCGACGCTCGGCTTCGAGTTCTAGCGCCGAGGATTTCCCGGGCTCCGGCGCGTTCGGACCCGGGGCCGGGTCAACAGCCCATTTTCCACGGTCCATGAGGGGCCGTCCACAGCATCGTGCCCGCATGGCCTCCATGCGGGCACGATCGCAAGACGCTCTGCCCGGAGCGTTGCCGGGCTCATGAAAAAGAAGAAGGAGATGGTGGACGCCCTAGGTGTTTGGTCCTGTTATTTGATGGTGCATTATCCATTCAGGAATGGAAGGATGCGCTATGGGGCAGGTTTTACACGGGAGCGCCCGGACGACTGAGGCGGTCCGTTGAGCGATACAGGGAGAGGCCCCGCCGAGGCGGGAGGCAGTATTGCGGTGGGGAAGTCGAAATGAAGTGGGCAATGCTGACAATGACCACGGTACTGCTGGGCGGCTGCTCCATGCATCCTGACGGCCTGAATTGGCTCCCGCCCGCAGCCCACGGGTCGCAGCCGGACCTGCCCTGCCCGTTGCGCGCGGCGGAAGCACCGATAGGCTGCTGATCCTCCGCAATGGCCGGGTGGTGGCGAGCGTGCCGACCGAGCCGGGGCGCGGGGGCGTAGTGCGTTTGCCACCGAAGTAGGGAACAGGCGAAAAGGCTAGAGTCTGATTCAGACGATGGGAGTCGTTGGGGATTCACAAGGCTGCTGCGAT
>CAZTPD010000019.1:0-21802 GCA_964614625.1 uncultured Sphingosinicella sp.
CATGGTCGAGGAAGTCGATCAGCAGCCGGTCGTTGCAGCCGCGCGTGCCGAGATGCACGTCGGATATCCAGACCGTGCGGTAACGCCGCCGGGGATGGCCCGAGGGACCGATCGTCTTGCCGGGGCGCGCCTTCGCGCCCGCGCCTGTTCCCGTGTTGAGCATCGTCCGCCTCCCGCTGCCGGGCTGACATCGAGGCGCTTATCGCGGCGCATTGTTACAGAACGAATCGCGGCGTTGCGGGAAAGGGTCCGGACGCCTAAATTTCCGCGATGACCGACATCGCTTCCGCACCCGCCGCCGTCGCCTCCGTCTCGCTGCGCGATTCCGCCGGCGATCCCGAGGGCTTCGCCGAGCGGCTGGGCGGCTCCTTCGCCCGCTACGGCTTCGCCATCATCGCCGATCACGGCATCCCCGCCGAGCTCATCGCCCGCGCCGAGGAGAAGGCGAAGGCCTTCTTCGCGCTCCCCGAGGAGGTGAAGCGCGCCTATCACATTCCCGGCGGTGGCGGGGCGCGCGGCTACACGCCGTTCGGCATCGAGACCGCCAAGGGCGCGAGCGCCTACGATCTCAAGGAATTCTGGCATGTCGGGCGCGAATTGCCCGAAGGCCATCGTTATGCCGAGGTGATGGCGCCGAACCTGTGGCCCTCGGAGGTGCCGGGGTTCCGGGAGACTTTCCTGGAGCTTTACGCCGCGTTCGACACGGCGGGTCTGCGCATCCTGGAGGCGATCGCCCGCTATCTCGGCCTCGCGCCCGACCATTTCGAGGACACGGTGGCGGACGGCAATTCGGTGATGCGCCTGCTCCATTATCCGCCGACGCCCGGCGACGGGCCGAACGTGCGCGCCGGCGCGCATGAGGACATCAACACGATCACGCTGCTGCTCGGCGCGGAGGAGGCGGGGCTGCAATTGCTCGACCGCGACGGCAACTGGCTGCCGGTGACGCCCAAGGCGGGCGAGCTGGCGGTCAATATCGGCGACATGCTCCAGCGGCTGACCAACATGAAGCTGAGGTCCACCACGCACCGGGTGGTCAACCCGCCGCCGGAGCGGCGCGGCTTCTCGCGCTATTCGATGCCGTTCTTCCTGCACTTCCGCCCCGATTTCCTGATCGAGACTTTGCCCGATTGCGTCGACGCCGAGCATCCGGACCGGTTCCCGGAGCCGATCACGTCGCATGAGTATCTGTTGGAGCGGTTGCGCGAGATCAAATTGGTCTGATTTTTCCTCCCCTCGATTTCGAGGGGAGGGGGACCGCACGAAGTGCGGTGGAGGGGGTTCTTGCGGCGGAAGAAGCCCCTCCACCATGCTTCGCATGGTCCCCCTCCCCTGCAAAAGCAGGGGAGGAAATCAGGGGGCCGCATCCTTCAGGTTCGCGGGGCCGAAGCCGAAGGGGATCAGCTCGGAGATGCGGTGGGTGGCGCTTTCGGTGCCGTCGCCGTTCGATGACACCACCTCCAGGTCGCGGCCCGAGAGCTGGGCGGCTTCCAGGATCGACTGGCGGCAGCCGCCGCAGGAGGTGACGCAGGAGGCGCCGTGGAGCGCGCCGTCTTCGCCGACATGGCCGCCGGCGACCGCGATGCGGGCCACCTTGTCGAGGCCGAAGGTCTGGCTGGCGGCGGCAAGGGCCGAAACTTCGGCGCAGACGCCCAGCCGATAGCAGGCATTCTCCATGTTCGATCCGACGACGATCTCGCCGTCCGCGGATTCGATCGCGCAGCCGACCGAGAAGCGTGAATAAGGTGCGTAGGCGGAAAGGGCGGCCTGGCGGGCGCGGGCGACGAGCGGATCGGTCATGGCGCGAGAATAAACATCGCGCGGGCAAAAAGAAGGGGCCGCCGCGGGTGTCCCCGCGACGGCCCCGTTCCTGTGCCTGATGCGGCGGCTTAGAAGCCGACGACCAGCGTCCCCATGATCGCGCGCGGCGCGCCGATCTGGGAGAAGGGCACCGTGTTGTTCAGCAGGTTCGAGGTGAAGCCGCCGACATAGCGGGTGTCGAACAGGTTGCTGACGTTGAACTGGAAGTAGGTCTGGTCGTTGAGGCCGGCCCATTCCAGCGGAACGCGAATGTCGAGATCGACGATGTTGTAGGCCGGGGTGCGGGCCGGATAGACCTCGTCGCCGCCGATGATGATCGGCAGGTTGAGATCGTTCACGTAACGGCCGCCGGTCCGCTTGAACTGCACGCCGGCCTCGATCGGGCCGAGCTGGGCCTGGATACGGCCGCCGAACGTGTAGACCGGCGCGCCGCTCTCGCGCCGCCCTTCGGTGAGCGCGAAGATCGGCGTGCCGCTGCCGTCGACGCCGGTCTGGACGTTGTCCTGGATGTCCGACCACAGATACGAGCCGAAGACATAGAATTGCAGCTCCGGGATCGCCTGCCAGGAGACGTAGCCGTCGAGGCCGTATTTGTTGACCGTGCCGAGGTTGCGGTAGACGGTGCGCTCCAGCTCCGGATCGTAGGACGAGGCCAGACGATCCTGGAAGCGGGTGAACCAGAACGAGCCCTGGGCGATGATGTTGCCCGACCGGTAGCGCAGGCCGATGTCGAAATTGTCGGTCGTCTCCGGCCGCGGCTGCGCTTCCGGCGTGTTCGGCGCGAAGAAGAAGCTGTTGTAGAGATTGTCCGTGCCGGGCACCTGGAGACCGCGCGAATAGTTCGCGAAGATGTTGGCGCGCGGCATGAACTCGAACGTGAAGCCGATGTTCGGCAGGACCTCGTCATATTTCAGGACGCGATTCTGCGGCCCCTGGATCGTCGGGTTCAGCGCCCCATAGGCCGCCTCGTCCGCCGTGTTGGTGCCGAAGCATTCCACGAAGCCCGTCGCGCTCGAGGTGAAGCAGTTGTTGGTGAGATCGCGCGTGAAGAACGGCGCGCGGATGCCGGCATTCACCACCAGACGGCCGTCGACGAACTCGCCGCGATACTCGCCCGCGATCTGGTGCAGGATCGCGAAGGACAGGCGGTCGCGCTTCTGCAGGATCGAACCGGAAGAGTCGGCCAGCGGATCGTTGACCGGGAAATAAGGCCCGTTCCCGTTGAGCTCGAGGAAGGCGACCTCGCCGGTCTGGCGATGCCGGGCGCGATCGTAGCTGTAGGCGATGCGCACGGTGTGCGCGTCGCTGATGTCCCAGCGCAGGCCGGCGATGACGCCGTAGCGGTTGGTCCGGGTCTGGCTCGGCGCCAGGACGCGGACCGTGTCGAGCAGATCGCCGTCGCCGTTGAGGTCGCGGCCGAAATAGGGCGAACCGCCGAGATAGCCGACGGCGCCGGTGAAGCCCGCGCCCGGATCGATGTCGCGGAAGCCTTCACGCGCCGTCGCGGTGCCGCCGCCATTGGCCTTCACATACTGGAAGCTGGGATCGACCGTCAGCACCAGGCCGTCGGCGAGCGTGAAGCGCGAGTTGACGCGGATATTGCCGGTGTTGGACGGATTCCAGCGATAATCGAAGGGCGAGCCGCAGCCATTGGCCAGGTCCGCGACGCCCGGCGTCGCCGCCGTGTTGATGGTGCAGGGCGCGAGATCGTAGAAACGCTCGTCGCGGGTCAGCGGGAAGCGCCGCGGAACGGCGCCGGGGGCGCCGATGTCGCCGTCGATGCGCAGCGGCACCGAGCCGAAGAAGTTGTTGCGGTTCTGGTTGTAGTGGCCGGCGATCGAGATGAAGTCGCCGTTGGAGCCGATCGGCTGATAGATGCGGGCGTTGTACTGTTGTTTGTAGATCTGCCCGAAGTTGTTGAAGACATTGTCGTTCATCGCCATGCTGGCGGAGAAGAAGGCGCGGGTGTCGAACGGACCGAACCCGCCGGTGTCGATCACGCCGAAGGTGCGGAAGAAGCCGTATTCGCCGACCGAGCCCTGGATGCGGACGCGGAAATCCTCATAGGGCAGGCGGGTGCGGTAGTTGACGGTCGAGCCGGTCGCGGCCGCCGTCGGGCTGTCCACGTCGGTCGAACCGAGGCTGACATTGACCTGGGTGATGAGCTCCGGATCGAGCTGCTGGTTCGAATAGAGCGCGTAATTGCCCGAGTCGTTCAGCGGCACGCCGTCGAAGGTCTGGCTGATGCGGGTCGAATCGAAGCCGCGGATGTTGAGCGTGCCGCCGGCGGATCCGTAGGGATCGTTGTTCTGGAAGCTGACGCCGGGCAGCGAGTTGATCACGTCGTTGATCGACTGGCCGGGCACCTGGCGCTGGATGAACTCGCTGCCGAGCGCGGCGCGCGAGCGCGAGGTCTGCGGCGCCTCGACGCCGCCGACGTCGGAGATGCGGGTGCCGGTGATGACGATCGCGCCTTCGTCCTCGAAATCGACCGTGCCGGTGGATTGCGCCCAGGCGGCGCCGGGCATCGCGATAAACGTGGTCGCGCAAAGCAGAGCGAATTTTTTCATGATTGAGACTCCCCTGGGCGGAAATTAGCCCGTTGGGGGCGCCTATAACAGCAGGTTTTTTACTGTTCGAAGACTCATGTCGCAGTGCAGCAAGAATCCTCGGGCTGTGATATTTTTATCACTATCCGCGCCGCGCCCGGCTTGCGATCAGCGGAAGGGCGGCTCGTCGAAGGCGCGCAGCTTGCGCGAGTGGAGCGTGGCGCCGTCGCGCTTCAGGATGCGCAGCGTCTCGATGCCGATCCTGAGGTGCTGGCTGATCGCCCGCTCGTAGAAGGCGTTGGCTTGGCCGGGCAGCTTGATCTCGCCGTGCAGCGGCTTGTCCGACACGCACAGCAAGGTGCCGTAGGGGACGCGGAAGCGGTAGCCCTGCGCCGCCACCGTCGCCGATTCCATGTCGATCGCCACCGCGCGCGACTGGTTGAACCTGAGCGCCGACAGGGTGAAGCGCAGCTCCCAGTTGCGGTCGTCGGTGGTGACGACCGTGCCGGTCCTGAGGCGCCGCTTCAGCTCCTGCGGGGTTTCCCCGGTCACCTCGATCGCGGCGGCGGAGAGCGCCTGCTGGACCTCGGCGATGGCCGGGATCGGCACCTCGATCGGCAGCACGTCGTCCATGACATGATCGTCGCGGAGGTAAGCGTGGGCGAGCACATAGTCGCCGATCGATTGGCTGGGGCGCAGGCCGCCGCAATGGCCGATCATCAGCCACACCTCCGGCCGCAGCACCGCCAGATGATCGCAGATCGTCTTGGCGTTGGGCGGGCCGACGCCGATATTGACGAGCGTGATGCCGCCGCCGTTCGGCGCGATCAGGTGATAGGCCGGCATCTGATGGCGCCGCCAGCCGCCCTCGGCGACCTGGGCGACCGCGTCCGGCATGTCCTTCGTCACATAGACGCCGCCGGCCGCCGACAGCGCCTCATAGGGGCTGTCCGGCTTCTTCAGCTCGTCCACCGCCCAGCGGACGAACTCGTCGACATAGCGGACATAGTTGGTGAAGAGCAGGTAGCGTTGCGTGTGCTCGGGCGGCGTGCCGGTATAATGTTTCAGGCGCGCGAGGCTGAAATCGACGCGCGGCGCGTCGAACAGCGAGAGCGGGTGCGCCGCGTCGGGCCGCGCGATCCATTCGCCGTCGGCCAGCTCGTCGCCGATATGGGAAAGCTCGGTGCCCGGGAACCACAAGGCGAGGTCCGCCGCCTTCGCGCCGTCGAGCCTGAGGTCGTCGGTGCCGTCGAGGACGTAGGGATAGGGGATCTCGCTCGCCGAACGGCCGACCGAGATGTCCACCTCATAGTCGCCGACCAGATAGCCGAGCTGCTCGGCCAGATATTTGCGGTAGAGCCAGGGGCGCGTGACGCTGGTCGCGTAGCTGCCGGGCTGGTTCAGCCGGCCGAAGGCGCGCGCCGGAAAGGCGGTCGGCCCGTTCTGGTGATGGACGACGCGCAGCTCGGGATAGGCGAACAGGCCGTCCGCGCGCGCCGCCGGATCGGGCCGCTCGCCGGACGCCAGATAGCGGGCCAGCGCGCCGCGCAGGTTGGCGACCGATTCGTCGTAGATGGCGCAAAGGCCGTCGATCAGGCCCGGAATGTCGTCGATGCTGGTGGGCAAGCCCGCTGCCTCCTTTTCTCCCTCAATTCGGCGCGGGGCGCGCGCATGTCAAACCCGGCGCGGGGCACGGGCGCGGAAAAATTCTCGCGGGTGCGAAAGGAAGATGGTTAACGCGAGACTAAGCAAGCGGGAGGGCCATAGCTTGCGACTTTACCGATACCGCACCGCCGCGTTGACCGGACCGTGGCGCGATTCGCCCGACCTCGCCCTGCGCGACGCCGCGCGCGCCCGCCAGGCCAGGATCGAGGCCGGGCCGCCGCCGCGCGTCGAATGGGCGGTGCCCGGCCGGATCGAGGAAGGCCGGGACGAGGGCGGCCCCCGCCTCTAGGCCGTATCGGCATCCGGCTTTTCTTGCCGTCATGCCCGCCGCCATGCGTGCCTGCCGGAATAGTCCGGCATGAAGATATATCCGGTCGCCTGCGACAGTCCGGCCTGCTAAGCATGGAGTCGATATTGGGGGAGACGCCATGTCGAGTGATTCACATCAGGTCCATGTCAGCGCGGGCGGAACGTCGGCGCTCGGGGAGCCGCAATTCGTCATCGAGCATGACGGCACGCTCTATCTGACGCTGGCCGTGCTGGCTTACGGCAAGGGCGACGGCGAGGCGGAGCGCCTGCGCGGCGCGCTCGCCTCCGGCGAACCGGTCAAGGCCGCCCGCTACGCGCAGGCCAAGATGGTCAAGTTCGCCAACACGGACCCGCCGCCGGAAGTCTGATCGCCCGACCGGACATGGCCGAGGCGGCGGCGCCCCGATCGCCCGCGCGCGCCGTGCCCGCCGCCGCGTTCGCCGCCACGGCCGAAGCCGCCGCGCGGCGCTGCGGCGTGACGCGGCTCGCCGACATCACCGGGCTCGACCGGATCGGCTTTCCGGTCTGGCAGGCGGTCCGCCCGGCGGGCCGCGCGCTCAGCGTCCATCAGGGCAAGGGCGCGACGCCGCTCGACGCGCGGATCGGCGCTTTGTGCGAGGCGATCGAAAGCCACAGCGCCGAGCAGGCGCCCGCCGACGGACCGCTGTGCGCCTTCGCGGATCTGCCGCCGGAAGCGCGCGCACCGGACATCGCCGATTATCTGCGCGCCGCCGATGCGCGCATCGACGCGGCCGCCCCGGTGCAATGGTGCCGCGCGCGCGATCTCGTCGCGGGCACGGAGCATATCCTGCCGCACGCCTTGGTATCGCTCGATTTCACCACCTATCCGGGCAGCCCGTTCGACCGATCGAGCAGCGGCCTCGCGGTCGGCACGAGCGCCGAGGAGGCGCGGTTCGCCGCCTTGTGCGAGGTGGTCGAGCGCGACGCGGTCGCCGAATGGGAGCGGTCCCCCATGCTGGCGCGGATGGCCACGACGGTCGGGATGGACGGCATTGCCCCGGCCTGGTTCCGCCGCTGGCGCGACCGGCTCGCCGCGTGCGGCGCGGAGCTGACCGTCCATGCCCCGCCGGCGGTCGTGCCGATGCCGGTCTTCGCCGTCACGGTGCGCGGGCCGGCGGAGTTCGGCCCGTCGCCTCGCCTGGCCGGAGGATCGGCCGCGCATCCCGATCCCGAGATCGCCCTGTTCCGCGCCTTCGCCGAAGCCGTCCAGTCGCGCCTCACCTTCATCGCCGGCGCGCGCGACGACATCCTGCCCGAAGACTATGCGGCGTCCGGTTGCGCGCCGCCGGTCCCGCCGCCGCCCGCCGGCTTCGCCCGCCTCGGCTGGGGGGATATCGCGGAGGGGACCGCGACGCTGCCCGCGTTGATCGAGGCGCTGGCGGCGCGCGGTTATCCGCAGGTCGTCGCCAAATCGCTGGGCGAGGAACTGGCCGGGCTGCATGTCGTGAAGCTCTTCGTGCCCGGTCTCGGCACGGCGCACCGCGCGCGGCGGGCGCCGATATGACAGTCCTCGCCTTCGCCGGCCCGTCCGTGCCGTCCGGGGACCGGGCGGACTTTCCGGGGATCGAATGGCGGCCGCCCTGCGAGGCCGGCGATCTGCTGCGGCTCGATGCCGGGCCGGGGACGGTCCTGTGCGTCATCGACGGCTGGTTCGATCACCGGCCGGCGCTGCGCCACAAGGAGATCCTGGAGCTGCTGTCGCGCGGCGTCCGCATCCTCGGCGCGAGCAGCATCGGGGCGCTGCGCGCCGCCGAGATGGCGCCCTTCGGCATGGAAGGGATCGGCCGGATCTATCGCGCTTTTGCGGCCGGACGGCTGACCGGCGACGACGAGGTGGCGCTGGTCCACGGCCCGGCGGAGTGGGACTGGCGGCCGCTCTCCGTCCCACTGGTGGACGTGCGCGCGACGCTTCACCTGGCGCTGCGGCGGGGCATCGCGGACCGCGCGGCGGCGGCGGCGCTGCTGAACGCCGCGCGGCGCATCCATTATGTCGACCGGAGCTGGCGCGGCATCCTCGCCGGGTCGGGCCTCGCGCGCGCCGAGGCGGCGCGGATCGAGCAATGGGCCGCGCGCCATGAAGTGGCGCAGAAGCGGATCGACGCGCGCGCCTGCCTCGCGGCGGCGCTCGCCCCCGGCCCGCCGCCGCCTCCGGTCAGCCCGATACGGACGGTCTTTCTCGAGGCGCTGGCGAAGGCTTGCGCGGTTCGCCTGCCGCGCCCGTGAGCGCGCGGCCGACCAGCGCGTCCAGCCAGGCGCGGCGGTCGTCGTTCTGGAAGGGGTTGTGGAACGCGACCCACTGCCGGAGCCGCGCGTCGTCCGGCGCCGCGCCGTCCGCCCAGCGTTCGCCGAGCAGCGCGCGCCAGTCGCGCGCGCGGCCGGCAATGTCCGCGTCCCCCGCGCCCGCCGCGGCGAGCAGCGCGTAGAGGCCGGTGAGCAGGCCCGGCTGCGAGCGGATGCGATCGTCGGGATGCACCCACCGCGCCAGCGCCAGCGCGTCGGCCGCGCGCCGGTAATCCTGCCGCAGCAGGAGCAGCAGCCCTTCCTCCTCCTGCGGAATCTCGCTGGCGAAGATGGCGAGCGAGCGGCACCGCTCGAGCAGCTCGGCCGCGCGGTCGAGCGCGTCCAGGAACATGAGGCCGGTCGCGATCTCGACCAGCCGCTCCTGATGATAGGGATTGAGCCGGATCGCCTCCTCGAAATGGCGCTGGGCGATGGCCGGCTCGCCCGCCCACAGATGGCACCAGGCCTTGACGCTGTGGAGGTGGGAATCGGTGGGATCGATGGCGATCGCGCGATGCGCCAGATCATAGGCGCGCCGCCGCTCGCGCGCGCCCGTCGCGCCCGGCCCGGTGAAGCAGTAATCGGTGTTGTAGAGCCGGATCAGCGGCGGATAGGCCTGAAGCAGGTCCGGATGATCGGCGATCAGGCCTTCCCAGGATTCGACGACCGCCTTGGCCTCGTCCAGCGTCTCCAGATCGCGCATGCGCTGGCGGTTCACGAAATATTGGTCGTAGGCGGTTTCGGGCCGGTGCGGCACGTCGCGCAGCATGTCCTCGCGCAGGCGCGGCATCGCGAACGCCGCCACCCGGCGGGCGGTGGCCTCGACCGTCTCCATCGCGTCGCGCGCGGGCAGCGAGAGCTGCTCGGCCCAGACGATCGTGCCGGAAAGCTGGCGCGAGATGCGGATGAACGCCTGCACCGCGTCCCCCTGCGCGATGAGCCGCATGGCGAGCCGGTAGTCGCGCGGGCCGGCCGTGCCGGCGGCGCGCGCGCCTTCCGCGTCCGAGACCAGCCTGATCTCCCGGAACCGGGACAGCGCGATCAGCAGCTCCTCGTGCAGCACGGCGCCGAAATGCGGCAGCGAGGTGGCGATGGCGACGTCGTCGAAGGGCAGCATCAGCAAAGACGGGGGATCGCCCAGCCGCGCCGCCTCCTCCGCGCCCGCCGGCGCGGCGCCCGCCTCGCCGGCGGGACAGAGCCGGACGGGCGGGATCAGTCGATAGCCCCGGCCGTAGACGCTTTCGATATAGCTGGGATCGACCGACTGGTCGCCGAGCGCGCGGCGCAATTCCTTGACCGCCGAGGTGAGCGCGGATTCGGTGACGATCGTCCCGTCCCAGACCGAGGCGAACAGCGCGTCCTTGGTGAGGAGCTGGCCGTTCTGCTCGGCCAGCATCAGCAGCAGGCGATAGGCCTTGCGCCCCAGCTTGACCGCCCCCGCGGGGCCGATGACCCGCTCGTCGGCGCGCACGATGCGGAAATCGCCGAAGGAGAGATCATAGGCGCGGGCGCTGTCGATCGGCATCAACGGGTTCCCCGGCGTTGCGGCGTTCGGGCGAGCCTATCACATTTCCCGGCGCGCATGTCACGACGCGCGAAGGCGTGATCGCCGCGCTCGATCTGTGTGCCGCGAAATCTGGAAAGAATCTGGCGGGGAATTTTCCAGTCCTTTCTCAGGATTTGCCCGGCGGGGCGCTGCTAACCCGGTGCCCGTCATTCACGAGGAAGTCGACAGCGGTGAGACCAGCCCAGCCTTCGAAGATCGCGACGCCGATCCACGGCCCGGCCGGACAGCCGCTTGCGACGCCCAGCAGATGGAGGCCGGCTTGGCTGCGCTGCCCGATTCCGCCCCGGACTTTCGCCTCGGCTGGCAGGACGCCGGCCTCGATCTTCTTCATGCGTCCATGAGCGCCGCCATGCAGCATGCGAACGATTTCGGCGACGACGAGGAGAAGCCCGACCGCGCGATCCACGGCCCGCCTTCCGCGCGGCTGTTCGGTCGCGGCAACGAACATCGAGATCCGGCCCTTGCCGCGGGTTGTTTACCCGCCAGTGGCGAGTACAGGGGGAGCCGGATGCGCGGCGCGTCCTTCCGGGGCGCGCCGCGCCTTCTGCCGAGCCCGGATGCGCCGCGTTTTCCGCGGCGGATCGAGACCGAGCGGCTGCTGCTGGAGCTGCCCCGGCCCGAGGATTTCGGCTTCGTCCTCGACATGACCAGCGATCCCTCGATGTTCCGCTATTCGGAGCGCGACGCGATGTCGCGGGAGGAGGCGTGGAGCCTGCTGCTGCGCCATATCGGCCACTGGCTGATCGCCGGCTACGGCGTCTACGGCGTGCGCGACAAGGAAAGCGGGAAGTTCGCCGGGCTGGTCGGCGGCTCCGCCTTCCAGCGCGGCCTCGGCCCGCGCTTCGACGATCATCCGGAAATGACCTGGTCGATCGCGGCCGAATTCCGGGGCCGGGGCTATGCGACCGAGGCGGCGGCGGCCGTGGTCGAGGCGATCGAGGCGCAGCCGGCGATCGCCGCGACGGTGTGCCTCATCCACATCGACAACCAGCCCTCGCTGAACGTCGCGTCCAAGCTCGGCTTCCGTTTCTTCAGGCGTTGCGAGTATCGCGGCTATCCCGCCGGCCTGTTCTGCCGCTAGCGGCTTCTACCGACCGGGCCACGATGCCCATTGAGAGTTCGTCCGCCGCCCGCTAGTCCGGCGGCCGTGACGTCCCGCCATCCCCTGCGCGCCAACGCATTGCTCCTCGCCCTGGTCGGCGCGGCCCTGCTGCTGCGCGCGTTCGTGCCGGTCGGCTGGATGCCGGCGCGCGCGGCGGACGGCGTCGCGATCGAGCTGTGCGCGGGGCTCGCGGCCGGCGGCGAGCCCGTCGGCGCCGGCGCCGCGCGCGCGCTGTTCGAAGCCGCGCTCGCCGGCGCCGCGCAACCGGACGAGGGTCACAAGGGCCAGCCCGATCCCGGCGACCAGCCCTGCATCTTCGCGGGCCTGACCCCGTTCACGCCGCCGCCCGTCGCGGCCGCGCCCGCCGCGCCGCCGCTCGTCGCCGCGCCGCCGCTTCTTCCGGCTCTCGCCGCCGCCGTCGGGCGCGGCCTGCCCGCGCCGCCGCCGCCCGCCACCGGCCCGCCCCTCCTCGCCTGACATCGCCGCGCGCCGGAGCCCCGGCGCAACCGGCCGCGCCCCGCGTGGCCGCACCGATTTCAGGAAAGATTTCCCATGCGCATATCCTTGCTCGCGAGCGCGGCCTGCTGCGCGCTCGCCTCCGTTCCCGCTTTGGCGGAATCCGAACCCGATTCCGCCATAATCGTCACCGGCCAACGCATCGCTGCGGCCGAGGCGGATGCCGATCGGCGTCCCGGCGGCGCCGACATCGTCGCCGCCATCGATTACGAGAATGCCGTCGCCGTCTCGCTGCGCGACGCGCTCGCTTTCTCGCCCGGAATCTACACGCAGCCGCGCTACGGTCAGGAGGTGCGGCTCTCGATCCGTGGCTCCGGCATCAGCCGGGGCTTCCACATGCGCGGCCTCACGCTCTTGCAGGACGGCGCGCCGATCAACCAGGCCGACGACAACGGGGATTTCCAGGAGCTGGACCCCACGATCATGCAGCATATCGAGGTCTATCGCGGCGCCAACGCGCTGCGTTTCGGCGGCACGACCCTGGGCGGCGGCATCAATGCGGTGACGCCGACGGGGCGCTCCGCGCCGGGCGTCACGCTGCGGCTCGACGGCGGCAGCTTCGACACGCTGCGCGGCCTCGCGACCTTCGGCTATGCCGATGCGCGCGGCGATGCCTGGATGGCCATCGCCGGCGACACGTCCGAAGGCGGCCGCGACCATATGCGCCGCAAGGCGCTGCGCTTCCACGGCAATGTCGGCCTGCGCCTGACCGATACGATCGAGACGCGCTTCCATGCCAGCGCCCAGACGCTGCGTCAGGAACTCCCCGGCGCGCTCGATCTGGCGACCGCGCTCGACGCGCCGCGTACCGGCAGTTTCGTCGGCGATCAGGCGCGCGACATCGATTCGATCCGGGCGCAGAACCGCACGACGGTCACGCTGCCCGCGGGGCGGCTGGAATTCGGCGGTTTCCTCAACGCCAAGCAACTCTACCACCCGATCTTCCAGGTGGTGGACCAGCAATCGACCGACTGGGGCGTCTTCGCCCGGCTGGACATCGCGCGCGGCCCGCTCGAACTCACCCTGGGCTCGACCGCCCGCTCCGGCACCGTCGCCGCGCGACGCTACGTCAATGTAGATGGCGCGCGCGGCGCGCGCACCTTCCAGGCCGATTGGCGCGCCCGGACCATCGATCTCTACGGCGAGGGCCGTTACCGGATCGGCGATCTCGGCCTGATCCTCGGCGGCGTGTTCAGCCACGGGATGCGCGAGCAGGACCAGTCTTTCCCCGCGCCGGCGACCGGCCGCTTCGAGGACGACCAGTTCTCGCCGCGCTTCGGCCTGCTGTGGGAGCCGCGCGAGACGCTTCAGCTCTATGCCAATTACAGCCGCTCGCACGAAATGCCCGGCTTCATCGAACTCGGCCAGATCGCCGCCTTCGTGCCGCTGGACGCGCAGCGCGCCTGGACGGCGGAAGTGGGCGCGCGCGGCGCGATCGGGATCGTCCGGTTCGACGTCAGTTTCTATCGCGCCAGCATCCGTGGCGAACTGCTCCAGTTCGATATCGGGCCGGACATTCCCGCCGCGACCTTCAACGCGGACCGGACCCGGCATCAGGGCATCGAAGCCGGCCTCGATCTCGACCTCACCCCTTGGGCGCGGCTGCGGCAGGTCTATCAGCATAACGACTTCCGCTTCCGGAATGACGCGCAATATGGCGACAACCGGCTGCCCGTCATCCCCAAGCATCTGTACCGCGCCGAGCTGCGCCTCGGCACCGACGCGCTCAACGTCGCGCCGGCGGTGGAGTGGGTGCCGCGGGGGGCCTGGGCGGATTACGAGAATGATCTGCGGGTGGACGGCTATGCCACGCTCGGCCTGACCGCCTCGGCGCAATTGCGCGAAGGACTCAACCTGTTCGTCGATGCCCGCAACCTGACCGGGACCGACGCGGTCGGCGACATCTCCGCAGCCGTCAGGGCCACGCCCGCCTCGGCCATCTTCTACCCCATCGAGCGGCGCGCCTTTTACGGCGGCGTCCGCGCCCGTTTCTGAGGAGGAACGCATGTCCAATATCCTGAAAGCCATCGGCATCGCGACCCTGCTCGCGCTCCCGGCCTGCGGCGGCACGC
Source organism: uncultured Sphingosinicella sp. (assembly GCA_964614625.1). Lineage (GTDB taxonomy): Bacteria > Pseudomonadota > Alphaproteobacteria > Sphingomonadales > Sphingomonadaceae > Allosphingosinicella. The sequence goes on from CAZTPD010000019.1 coordinate 13,903, forward strand.
CGGACGGCGTCGTCGCCGTGCATGACGGCTGGGCGCGCGAGACGATCGGCGAGGTCGCGGTCAGCGCCGGCTATGCCCGGATCGAGAACGGCACCGGACGGGCGGTCCGCCTGGTCGGCGCCGAGACGCCTGCCGCCGGCCGCGTCGAGATCCACAACGTCATCGACGACGATGGCGTGATGCGGATGCGCGAGGTGGCCGGCGGGCTGGAGATACCCGCCGGCGGCAGCGTCGTGCTGCGGCCCGGCGGCTATCATATGATGCTGCTCGACCTCGCCCGGCCGCTGCGGGCCGGCGAGACGATCCCGGTCACGTTGCGCTTCGATGTGGGCGAGCCGCTCCAGGCGGAGTTCACCATCCGCTCCGCCGCCGAGAGCGCGGGAGGGCATGGCCATGAATGAGGCGGCAAGACGCGGGCTGAAGCGCGGCGCGATCCTCGCGCTGCTGCTGCTCGCCGGACTCGGGGGCTGGCTGTTGCTGTGGCCGGCCCCGACCGCCGAAGCCGATCCCGCCGCCAGCTATGGCGCGGCGGTCGGCGGGCCGTTCACGCTGACCGACCAGCACGGGCGGCGCTTCGGCAACGAAGACCTGCGCGGCAGGCCCTTCGCGATCTTCTTCGGCTTCACCCGCTGCCCGGACGTGTGCCCGACCACGCTGAGCCGGGTCGCGCGGCTGCGCGCCCGGCTCGGCGCGGACGGGGAGCGGTTCGACATCGTCTTCGTGACCGTCGATCCGGCGGAGGACACGCCCGAACAGATCGGCCGCTATCTCACCTTGTTCGACACGCCGATCGTCGGTCTCACGGGCACGGAGGAGGAGCTGGCCGCCGCGCGGCGCGCTTATGCCGTCCATGCCGAGCGCGTGCCGCTCGACGGCGGTGGCTACACGATGGATCACACCGCCACCGTGTTCCTGATGGGCAGCGACGGCCGGTTCGTCAGCACGCTCGACGTCCATGAGGATGACGGCCCGGCCCTCGCCAAGCTGCGCCGCCTGGTGCGGTCATGAGAGCGCGGCCGATGGAGCGCCCAGACATCCACCGCATGGTCTGGCGCTGGCATTTCCTCGCCGGCCTGATCGTGCTGCCCGTGCTCGCCTGGATGGCCGTGACCGGCAGCCTCTATCTCTACAAGGACGAGATCGAGCGCGGGCTCTATCGCGACTGGATCGTGACCCGGACGATCGCGCCGCCGTTGCCGGTCGCGGAGATGATCGCGCGGGTCGAGGGGCAGACCGGCGGGCGGGTGACGCAGGTCGTCCGCCCCGCCGCCGCCGACGAGAGCTGGCGCATGGCCTTCACCGATCCGTCGGGCGAAGCGCGCATGGCGTTCGTGCGCCCGGATGTCGGGCTGGTGCTCGGCACCGCCCCGGCCGGCGGACCGCTGGAGATCGTGAAGCATCTGCACAGCCTCGCCGTCGCCGGGCCGACCGGCAATGTCGTGGTCGAGATCGCCGCCGGCTGGGCGGTCGTGCTGGTCCTGACCGGCTTCTACCTGTGGTGGCCGCGCGCGGGCGGCCGGGCGCTGTCGCTGGCGGGGCGCGTGGGGGAGCGCCGCTTCTGGCGCAATCTTCACGCCTCGGTCGGCGCGCTGGCCGGGGCCGTCATCCTGTTCCTCGCGGTGACGGGCATGCCCTGGACAATCTTCTGGGGCACCAATTTCCACGCCTTCGTCGCGGCGCAGCAGATCGGCACGCCGCCGCTCCCGGCCCGGCCGCATGGCGATCATGAGGAACACCTCCCCTGGGCGCTACAGGGCGCGGCGCAGCCGGACGCCTCGGCGCATGACGGCATCGGCCCCGATCATGCCGTCGCCGTCGCGGCGGCGCGCGGGCTGGCTCCGCCCTTTGTGCTGGACCTGCCCGCCGCGCCGGGGCGTCCCTATCGCCTGTCCGCCGCCGCCGATCGCACCGACCGGGTGCGGGTGATCCAGATCGATCCGGGCGACGGCGCGGTGCTGCAAGACCTGCGCTTCGCCGATCTCGGCGTCGGCGCGCGCGCCTTCCAGTGGGGCATCTACACCCATCAGGGGCAGCAGTTCGGCGAGGCGAACCGGCTGGTCATGCTCGGCGGCTGCCTCGGCCTGCTGCTGCTCGCGGCCAGCGCGCCGGTCATGTGGCGGAAACGGCGCGATCGCGAGCGACCGTCGCCGGGGGCACGCGCGCCCAGAGGGCTGTTCGTCCTTCTGGTGCTGATCGGCGCGCTGTTCCCGCTGACCGGCCTTTCCATGCTCGCGGCCGGCCTGGCCATGCGCATCGGCCGGGCGGCGTGACGCCGCCGACGGCTCAGAAATCGCCCCTCAACGCCTGAATCTCGTCGTCCCTGCCGGTCATCTCCCAGCGGATGAGCGAGATCGGCACGGCGCCCGCCGCGCGGAAGCGGTCGTGGAACTCACGGATGTCGAAGGCCTCGCCGAGCTGCATAGACCGTTCGGCGAGCAGCCGCTCCAGCTCGACCTTGCCGATATGATAGCCGATGCCGTAGCCCGGCTGGCGCAGGTAGAGCTCGATGTCGAACTGCGCGATCGCGTCGCCCGGCAGCATCCAGCGCGGCGTGCGCGCGATCAGCGAGGCGTTCGCCTCGGCCCAGGTCCATTCGTTCGCGTGCATGCGGATTTCCGGCCTGAGGCGGGCGGCGCGCTTGGCGCCGAGGATATAGTCGATCTCCCGGGTGCGCGGGCGATCGTCGAGCAGGCCGCCCTGGAGGATCATCTCCTCCAGATAGAAGGCCCAGCCCTCGTTGCGGACGCCGTCGACGAAGAACAGCCGGCGCTGGCCCCGGATCGGCCGGGTGTCGCGCTCCGACTGGAGGCGGTCGAACATGTGGCCCGGCAGATTGTGGGCGCGCAGCGGCAGGCCGTCCCGGAACTCCGTCTGGAAGAAGAAATGGACGTTCTCCGGATCGTCGAACAGCCCCGGCCGTTCGGGGTCGCGCTCGGCGGGCAGGATATACGGCCCTTCCTGCGGGTCGTGCCGGAGATAATCGGGGATTGTGACCCAACCGCCGTCGCGCAGGAAGGCGAGCAGGGCATTGTCCTCCCCCTCCCGCTTGGCGTCGAAGGCCTCGCGGTTGCGCACCATGGGGATTTCGGGAAGGTCGCGGTTGCGATGCTCCTCGATGCGCAGGAAGGCGACCATGCGCTGATATTCCCGCTCGCCGATCGTCTCGATCTCGTCGGCGGTGTAGGGAAGGAGCAGGACGTGGCGCAGATACCAGTCGTAATTCTCGCGACCGACGCCGCCATGGGGCGGGAGCGTCGCCTCGATGCCTTCCAGCCAGGAGAGGAAGCCGGCGGCGGCGTCGCGCGCGCGCCGCGCGGGGGCGACGAGCTCCGGATGATGCGCGCGCGCCTCCTCGGCGAGGCGGGAGAAGACGTTCACCTCGATCCGCTTCTGCTCGATCGCCAGCCGGGCGAGGTCGCCGCGCGGATCGGTGAGGTTGGCGCGGGCCTGGCGCAGCGCCTCGGGAACCGCGTTCAGCCGCTCCGCCAGCGCGCGCGCCTGATCGGCGGACATCGGCAGATCGGGGATGCTGAACGCCCCGTGCATCTTGGGTCCGAAGCCGAGATGGGTCGTGCTGTAGAAGGCCGGATCGCGCCGCCAGGGCTGGACGACCCGATGCTGGAACTCCATGCCGCGCATCTCGGCCAGCACCAGCATGTAATCGACGCGCAGCGGGATCGGCCAGGCGCTGTCGTCGATCGCCCGCAGCCGCGCCATGAAGCGTTGCAGGCCGGCATATTGCGCCTCCATCGCGGCGGGCGCGTAATCGGGCACGCCGTCGCGCATCCGCGGCGGCACGAAGGCGCGGAATTCCTGATAGAGCCCGACCAAAGCGCGATAGCCGGCGGGCTCCGTCTCGGTAGCGCCGGCGGCGGGCCGGACGGCGGCGGCGGGTTGGCCGATGGCGCCGTGGGGAAGCATCGCCGCGCCGAGCAAAGCGGCCAGCAATGCCGCCGAAAATCCGTGCCGGTAAGTCATTCCGCTCTCCCTCGTCCGCAATCCCCGGTCCCGCCGCGGCTAGATCCGGTTGAAATACCGGCTCATCCGCTCCATCGCCTCGCTGACCCGCGCCTCCGATTCCGAGCCGAAGCAGATGCGCAGATGCCCTTCGCCGGCCGGACCGTAGAACGATCCGGACTCGGTCACCACATGGGCTTCCCTGAGGAGCGCCATGGCGAGCTCGGACGAGCCGCGCCCCGTGCCGCGAATGTCGGGGAAGGCATAGATCGTGCCCTGCGGCTCCGCGCAGGTGACGCCCGGCATCTGGTTGAGCGCGCGCACGACGATGTCGCGCTTGCGCCGGTCCGCCTCGACCATCTCGCGCATCGGCTCCTGCGGGCCGACCACGGCGGCGCGCGCGCCTTCCTGGACGAAGACGTTCACATGGGTGACGTCGGTGCTGATGATCCTGAGGATGGCCGGGATCAGCTTCGCGTCGGCGGCGAGATAGCCGATCCGCCAGCCGTCCATCGAATAGGCCTTGGTGAAGGCGAAGCAGGTGATCGTCCGCTCGCGCATGCCGGGCAGGGACGCGATGCTGACATGCTCGGCCCCGCCATAGGTGATATATTCGTAGACCTCGTCGGAGAGCACCAGCAGGTCGTGGGCGATCGCCAGCTCGGCGACGGCCTCCAGCTCGGCGCGCGAATAGACCCGCCCGGTCGGATTGGCCGGATTGACGAGGACGATCATCCGCGTCTTCGGCGTGATCCGCGCGGCGATGGCCGCTTGCGAGATGGAGAAGCCGTTGGCCGCGTCCAGCGGCGCGGTCACGACCCGTCCGCCCGCCAGCTCCGCCTTGGCGATATGCTGGGGATAATAAGGCTCGAGCAGGATGACCTCGTCGCCGGGGTCGATCGCCGCCATGAAGGCCGCGAACGAGGCATGGGTGAGGCCGTTGGTGACGAGGATCTCGTCCACGCCGTAATCCAGCTTGTTGAAGGCGGCGAGCTTCCCGGCGAGCGCCTCGCGGAAGCTCAACGTGCCGCGGAAATCGCCATAATGGACGATGCCCGCGTCGAGCGCGTCCTTCACGGCCTCCTTGATATGGCCCGGCGTGTCCGCGTGCGGCCGGCCGAATTCGAGATGGATGAGGTCGAGGCCTTCGGATTCGAGCTTGGCGGCTTCCTCGTACATGCCGAAGCTCTTGTTCGAGCTTTGCCGCAGCCGCTGCGCGGGCCATTTCATTACGGATGTCTCCAATCGTTCCGGGTGAGTGAAAATCCGGCCGGGTCAGTCGCGGGCGAGCCGCGACAGGGGCGTGTGCGCCCAGAGCCGCGAAACCTCGTCGTCATGGCCGGTGAGGTCGTAGCGCAGCAGCGACACGGGCAGGCGGCCGGCGCCCATCAGATAATCGTGGAAGTCGCGCAGCGAGAATTGCTCGCCGAGCTGCCGGCGCCGGTCGACCAGCAATTGCTGAAGCTGCATCGCTCCGATCGTGTAGGTCATGCCGTAGCCCGGCGGGCGGCGCAGGTAGATGGCGGCATCGACCCGCGCGACATTGTCGTCGAGATAGGGCGTCCATTCCTTCCAGAAGTTCATCACCTGCTCGACGTCCATCTCGTTGCGCTGCATCCGTACGTCGCCGATCGTCCGCGCCGCGCGGAACAGGCCGAATATGTAGATGAACTCCCGCGTGCGGGGGCGCTCGTCGAACAGGCCGAGCTGGAGCGCGGTCTCCTCGATGTAGAAGCCCCAGCCTTCGGTGCGCCCGCTGTCCGACACATGAGCGCGGATCGGATGCGCGATCCGCCGCGCGGCATGGCCGTCGAAGCGATGGCCGGGGAAGGTCGCGTGGAGATGGTCCGGCGAGGCGTCGCGGAACTGGATCTGCTCCCAGAACATCGGCCCCTGCGGGCGCACGATCCAGGGCGCGTTATAGCCCATCTCCTGATAGGTGCGCGGCATGTAATCGGGGACGGAGATGATCTCCTCCTCGACCAGCCAGCGGCGGATCATCGCATCGGTCTCGGCGAGCTGGGCCTCATATTCCTCGGCCGACCGGGGAAGCTCCAGCTCGGGCAGGTTGCGGTTGCGGTGCCGCTCCGTGGTGTAGAAGGCCCAGTGCCGCTCCAGCTCGCGCCGGGCGAGGAGGACGACCTCGTCGGACGTGTAGGGCATCAGCCGCACATTGGTCAGGAACCAGTCATAGGCGGCCTCGCCGACGCCCGCCTGGGCGGTCATCCGGGGGCGATTGGCCGTGAGCCACTGGCGGAAGCCCGCGATGGCCTCCTCGGCGGCGCGGATGTCGGGGACCAGATCCGGCTGCTGGCGCTCGGCGCGCTCGCGCAGGTCGGCGAACCAGCCGATCAGGCCGGCCGGCTCGACCGCGCGATAGGGCATGCCGTGGCCGACGCCGTCGCCGTTCGTGAGATTGTGCAGCGCCAGGTCCGCATAGTCGCTGGCCACCGAATCGAGATTGATCCTGGCCTGGGAGAGATAGGCGGGAATGGCGCGCAGGCGGGTCCGGAACGCGTCCCGTGCGTCGTCGGCGAGCGGCAGGTCGGCATAGGCCAGGCGCTGAATCTCGTCGATATACATGCCGGGGTCGCGCGCCCAGGGCTTGGTGACGTTGAGGACGAAATCCTCAAGGTCCATCTGCGCGCGCACGGCGAGATAATCGACCTGCCGGTGCCGGTCCCAGCGCGCGACGGAGAAGCCGGGCAGGCGAGACTGGAAGGCCGCGAGCTCCGCCCGCCGCCGCGCCGTCGCGGCCGGGCTGTAATCGACCACCCCATCGGCGGGCCGCGCCGTCCGCCAGGCGTGGAACTCGGTGAAGAGCGCCACGAAATCCTCGTAGCTGCCGGCGCCGTCCGGCGGCCCGACGCGGTGGGCCGCCTCGACCGGGGCGGCTTCGGCCTCGGCAGGCGCGGCCGATGCGATCAGCGCCCCGCTTGCCAGCAGCGTGACGACCAGTGTCAAACCCTTGCGCATTGCTTGCTCTCCCGCGGTTTTTTGACATACGGCATCGTGCCCCTGCCGGCGTCATATACTAATTTCATGTGATTTTGGACATTGTTTCACTTTTGCGGTCCGGTCAATCCGGCAATTGCCCTTTTTGCCACACCCCGCTGGTTCGCGCGCCCTTGTCGGGGCGCGCTCGACCGCGCCGATCGTAACGGCCCGGTTCCAATTCCGAATCAAGGATTTGGCGGTGTCGCGTGGACCCTGGCCGATCCCGCGCGCGGCGGGCGCCCGGACGGGAGATTCGCCTATCCCGGCACGTGAAAATTTCATTTTCGTGTCAGGACGGCTTGATCAGCCATAAAAAATATGCTCAAAATCACGCGTATCTTCACTCAAAGTGATGCGTCTGTTTGCGACGGGAGGGAGCATAATCATGGCATTGAAGCGGGTTTCGGCGACGTGCGGGGTCTTGAAGGCAAGCTCCGCGATTCTCCTGGCGGCACTGGCCGCCGACGCCGCCATCGCCCAGTCGGCCGATGACTCGATCACGACCGGCGCGGATGCGGGCGGGGACGAGGCGATCGTCATCACCGGCTCGCGCATCCCGCGTCCCGACGTGGTCTCGAACAGCCCGGTCAATGTGATCGGTGAGGAAGAGATTCGGCTGACCGCCGCGAACGAGACCGAGCAGATCCTGAACTCGATGCCGCAGTTCATCGCGGGCTTCGGCTCCCAGTCCAACAATCCCGGCAACGGCACTGCGACGGTGAACCTGCGCAATCTCGGCACCGTGCGCACCCTCGTGCTGATGAACGGCCGCCGCGTGGTCGGCTCCGGCGAAGACGGCGTGGTGGACATCAACATGATCCCGCCCGCCTTGATCCGCCGCGTCGACGTCGTGACCGGCGGCGCCTCGGCCGTCTACGGCTCCGATGCGATGGCGGGCGTCGTCAACTTCGTGATGCGCGACGATTTCGAGGGATTCCAGATCGGC
>CAZTPD010000020.1:0-21486 GCA_964614625.1 uncultured Sphingosinicella sp.
GCCGGATGATGCTTGTCCATCCAGCGGTGGACGATCCTGAGATTGCGGGTGTTGGAGCGGAAGGCGAAGTCGAACAGGTCGCCGACGATCGGGATCGCGCCCAGCGCCGTGTCGATGCCGACATTGCCGACCATCCGCGCGAGATGGAATTTCGACATGCCGAGATTGCGCGCTTCCCACACGATCCATGCCCCCATCGCGGCGGCGATGAGGTCGCCGACCACCGGCACCAGGCCGACGATCGCGTCCAGGCCCACCGGCCGGTTGATCCCCGGCACGACGAAGACGCGTTCCAGCAGCCCTTCCATCGCCTCGATCCGGCGGCGCACCGAATGGGGATCGCGCCCCACCGGCAGATCGCGGGCCATCCGTTCGAGCCGCGCGCGATCGGGGCCGGGCATCAGAATTCCTCCGCGATCAGTTCGCTGGCGGCGTGCCGCGCGAACAGGTTGGGGCGGAAGCCGGTCAGCCGCCGCGACACCAGCGACCAGCGCACCGGCGCGCCGAGCGCGATATAGGGCGTGATCGCGGCGAGCGCGCGATCGGCCTCGGCGAGCGCGGCGCGGCGCTCCTCCGCGGTGGCGGCGGCGCGGGCGCGGGCCAGAGCCTCGTCGGCTTGCGCGTCGCAGACGGGGCCGGCCTCGCAGGTGAAGTGGCGCAGATACCAGGCGCCGAGATTGGCCGGCGCCACCGCATCGATCAAAGTCAGATCGGCCGCGTCGCCCGGCGCGACGCGGACCGCATCCACCCCGATCCGCAGCCAGTCCCGGCGCAGATGGGCGAAGAGCAGGCGGTGGCCCGGCGCGTCGGACAGCGCGACGCGCAGGCTGAGCGGCGCCTCGAGGCGCAACGCGGCGATCGCCCGCGCCGCCAGCTCGCGGCGCATCGGCGGCGGCGCGCTCTCCCAGTCCGGCGCGGCCGGCTCGGGCAGCTCGGTGACGCCGGCTGGCGCCAGCGCGGCGCGCGCCTCGAAGTCCGGGGCCTCGAGCGTGGCCGCGATCGTCTCGCGGTCGATCGCCATGGCGAGCGCGCGGCGGACCTGCGCGTCGCCGAGCGGCCCGTCGGCATTGGCGAAGACGAGGCCGAACAGGCCGGCCGGGCGATCGAAGACCAAGGTGTTGCGGGGCAGGTTGGCCGCGCGCGCGAAGGCGAGATCGCCGATCGTGCCGCCGGCGACCAGCTCGACCTCGCCCGCGACGAAGCGCGACACCGCGGCCGCCGGGCCATCGCCCCACAGCAGGATGGCGGGCTGCGGCTCCTCGACGCCCTCGTCGGCCTGATCCTCGTCCAGCGTCGGCAGCAGCCGCGCCGGCGCGTTGCCGCCGGGCAGGACGAAATAGGGGCCGGTCCCGCGGCCGTTCAGCAGGACGGCCATTTCGGGCTGGGCGAGGAGTTGCAGGAAATTGGGGCGCGCGCCGTGGAGCTGGATCTCCAGCACTTCGTCGGTCATCGCGACCACGTCGTCGATCGCCATCAGCACGGGCTTCAGCGGATTGCGGCTGGCGCGGCTGAGCGCGGCGCGCAGCCGGGCGGCGACCTGCTCGGCGGTGACCCGGCGCCCGTCCGACCAGTGGATGCGCCGGATGCGGAAGGTGTAGCGTTGGCCGTCGTCGGAGACGATCCAGCTCTGCGCCAGCGCCGGCTCGATCTCGCCGTTCGCGTCGAAGCGGACCAGCCCCTGCGCCACCGCCTCGATCAGGAAGGCGGAGGGGGGATCGAGCGGCTCGAGATTGGGATTGTGCAGGCGCGCCGGCGCCCCGATCGCGCTCACCGCCACCGGGCCGGTCGCCGGTTTGTCGCAGCCGGCGGCGAGCAGGAGCCCCGCGCCCGCCATTCCCAGCAACATCCCGCGCACCGCACGTCCCATCCGTTCCCGCCGCCACAGTGCCGGCCTCATCGCGCCGGCCGGCCTCTTTTAGCCGCTGGCGGCGGAAAAGCAGCCCCGCCTTTACGCCTCCTTCACCTGTCGCCCGCTAGTTTCGGGCGATGGATCACAGCTTCGACGATGCGCCGGCCGGCGAGCATGAGCCCGGCTACATGATGCGGCGCGCCTCGCGCCTCGAGGTCGCCGGCGTGGCCAGCCTAAAGCAGCAGAACCTCTACAGTATCGAGGTCCAGATCCGCGACGTCTCGACGCTCGGCTTCATGGCCGAATGCGAGGAGCCGGTGCGGATCGGCAGCTATGTGACGCTCGACGTGCCCGGCCTCGGCCCGGTCCATGCCCAGGTGCGCTGGCAGATCGGCGCCCGCATGGGCGGCATGTTCCTCGATCCGATCAGCCTGGCGCGCTGCGAATGGGTCGGCGTCAAGGCCGCGCCCGCCTCCGCCGCCGCCTGAGCACGGCCCGACGGCCGGCCTCGTTACGGGCTGACCGGTTCGTCGTCGTCGTCGAACACGCCCGCCGCGAGCAGGACGCCGCCGAGCACGATCAGGGCGGCCAGCGCGGGCGCGATCCAGCTCCCGCCTTCGAGGCGGCTGCCCTGGCCATCGCCGCCGCCGGCCCGCTCGACCGCCGCCGGCTGGGCCGGGAGCGGCGCGGCGGATTGCGCGATCGCCGGCGCGGCGATCAGCGCGGCGCCGGCGAGGGGCGCGAGAATCCTGGCAAACATATGATTTCCTTTCCGGTTACAAGGCATGACGCCGCAAGGCGAACCGCCGCCGCGCGGAAAGGATGCGCGCGGTGAGATGAACGGGCCGGGTTCGAGGACGGCCCGTGCGCCGCCTGACTGGTGCGGACGGCGGGACTCGAACCCGCACGCCCTTTGGGGCAGAAGATTTTAAGTCTCCAGCGTCTACCGGTTCCGCCACGTCCGCACGCCCATGTGGTGCGCGGAGGGCGCGGCATCGGTCAAGGCTCGCGTGGCTTGTTCGCGCCGCAAAAGGGCGAAGGGGCATGATAGGCCGGGCTTATCATCCGCGGCCCGGTTTCGATTCGCGCCGCGCCGTGGGCGGGCGCATGATCCCGCCATGGACGAAGCACGCGATCGCGCCGCCGCGCGCCCGGAGCCGTTCGAGCCCGCCCGCCTCGGCGCGGCCGTCGCGGCCGCCTATCACAATCGCTCGCTGAGCGTGGTCAACGATCATGAGATCCGGATGAGCGTGATGACCGCCGGCTTCGGCTGGCACGTCCACCCCGATTCCGACGAGACCTTCCTCGTCGTGGACGGCACGCTCGTCGTCGAGTTCGATGAGGGCGCGGTGGTGCTGTCGCCGGGCCAGATGCTGACCGTGCCGCGCGGGCGGCGGCACCGGACCCGGCCGGGCGGCGCGCGCTCGGTCAACCTGACGTTCGAGCGCCAGGACGCGGCGACGGTGATGGAGGGGGAGGGCTGAGGCGTGTGCCTCAGACGTTCAGCCGCTCGCGCATTTCCTTGCCGGGCTTGAAATAGGGGACGCGCTTGGCGTCCACGTCGACCGCCTCGCCGGTGCGCGGGTTGCGGCCCTTGCGGGCGTCGCGGCCGCGCGTCGAGAAGGCGCCGAAGCCGCGCAGCTCGACCCGGCCTCCGTCCTGGAGCTGCGCGATGATCGCCTCGTAGAAGGCGCCGACGACGCGCTCGATCTCCTTGAGCGTGAGATCGGGATGGTCGTCGCACAGTTTCTGCACGAGTTCGGATCGGATCACGATTTCCCCCCTGTTCGACGAAACGCGGTCCGGAAAACCCGCCGGAGCCGGCCGCAACCCCCGATGCGGCCATACGACTCGGATTAGTCGCACCGACGATGCCAAAAAGCAAGTTCGCGGCGCAACGAAAATCCGAGCAATTCAAATGGGCTAACCGGAAGCGGGAACCAGGCGGGCGGACACGCGCCGCCCGCCTGGATACCCGTCGGGCCGGATCAGCTCTGCTTCTGCTTGAGCGCCTCGCCCAGGATGTCGCCGAGGCTCGCGCCGGAATCGGACGAGCCGTACTGGGCGACCGCCTGCTTCTCCTCGGCGATCTGGAGCGCCTTGATCGAGAAGTTCGGCTTCTTCGAGCGATCGAAGCCGATCACCATCGCGTCGAGCTTCTGGCCGTTCTGGAAACGCTCCGGGCGCTGCTCGTCGCGGTCGCGGCCTAGATCGGTGCGCTTGATGAAGCCGGTCGCGCCGTCCTCGCCGACCTGGACCTCGATGCCGCCGTCGCGCACGTCGAGCACGGTGACGGTGACGATCTCGTTCTTCGAGACGCCGCCCGCGCCGGCCGCCGCTCCCTTGGCGACGCCGCCGCGCTCGAGCTGCTTCATGCCCAGGCTGATGCGCTCCTTCTCGACATCGACGTCGAGCACGACGGCCTTCACCATCTCGCCCTTGCGATGCAGGTTGAGCGCGTCCTCGCCCGAAACGCCCCAGGCGATGTCGGACATGTGGACCATGCCGTCCACGTCGCCGTCCAGGCCGATGAACAGGCCGAACTCGGTGGCGTTCTTGACCTCGCCCTCGAGCTCGGTGCCGACCGGGTGCTTGTCGGCGAAGGCCGCCCAGGGATTGGCCTGCGCCTGCTTGAGGCCGAGGCTGATCCGGCGCTTCTCCTCGTCCACCTCGATCACGGCGACCTCGACCTCCTGGGAGGTGGAGACGATCTTGCCCGGATGGACGTTCTTCTTGGTCCAGCTCATCTCGGACACGTGGACGAGGCCCTCGATGCCCGCTTCCAGCTCCACGAAGGCGCCATATTCGGTGATGTTGGTGACGCGGCCGGTGAACACGCCGCCGACCGGATATTTCGCGCCGGCGCCTTCCCACGGATCGCTCTCGAGCTGCTTCATGCCCAGGCTGATGCGCTGCGTCTCGCGGTTGATGCGGACGATCTGGACCTTCACGGTCTGGCCGATCTCCAGCACCTCGCTCGGATGGCCGACGCGCTTGTAGCTGATGTCGGTGACGTGGAGCAGGCCGTCGATGCCGCCCAGGTCCACGAAGGCGCCGTAATCGGTGATGTTCTTGACGACGCCGTCCACGACCTGGCCTTCGGTCAGGCTCTGGATCAGGCCCGAACGCTGCTCGGCGCGGGTTTCCTCCAGAATGGCGCGGCGCGACACGACGATATTGCCGCGGCGGCGGTCCATCTTCAGGATCTGGAAGGGCTGGGCGATGTCCATCAGCGGGGTGACGTCGCGGACCGGGCGGATGTCCACCTGGCTGCCCGGCAGGAAGGCGACGGCGCCGCCCAGGTCGACGGTGAAGCCGCCCTTGACGCGGCCGAAGATCACGCCCTCGACGCGGTTGCCGGCGCTGTACTCGCCTTCCAGCTTGTCCCAGGCGGCCTCGCGGCGGGCGCGGTCGCGCGACAGCATCGCTTCGCCATGGGTGTTCTCGATGCGGTCGACATAGACCTCGACCTGGTCGCCGATGCTCAGTTCGGCCTTCTGGCCCGGCGCGGCGAATTCGCGCAGCGGCACGCGGCCTTCGCTCTTGAGCCCGACATCGATGACGGCGAGGTCGTTCTCGATGCCCGTGACCGTGCCGATGACGACGCGGCCTTCGAAACTTTCATTCTCGCCGCCCAGCGATTCGTTGAGCAGCGCCGCGAAATCGTCGCGGGTCGGGTTTGCCGTGGTGGCCATGTATCGAAGTTCCTTCATTGACGTTTTTGCCGGCCTGGGGGTTGGTTCCCCCGGTCTTGCGAACCAGCATGCCGAAGCGGCCCCATGCCGCGCCGGCGCCCGTCGGACGAAAGAAGCGCGCGGAAGCCGGAAAAGGCAAAGGCGCGCCGGGGCGCGGCTCGCCGCCCGCCCAAACGCGCTGCCTTATCCTGGCTCCCGCGAGCGCCAAACCGCCCGCCGGACGGGCGCGCATATAGGGGAAGCGGGGAGAGGGGGCAAGCGGCGAGGCGAAAGCCGCGGGGATGGAGCCTCGGGGATGAAGTCTCAGGGATTCTGGCCGGGCGGCTCGGCCGCGCCGCCGCCCATGCCCAGCCCCATGCCCATGCCGCCCATCCCCATGCCCATTCCCATGCCACCGCCGCCCATGCCGCCGCCGCCGCCACCGCCGCGCCCGCCCCGGCCGCTCTCGCCGCCGCTCCGGCCGCGTCCGCCTGCGCTCGACGGCCGGGTCGGGCCTTGCGTCGGAATCTCGAGGTCGGCGGGGATCGGATCGAGATCGAGCGCCGCGCGGATGAAGTCGCGCAGCGAGACGACCAGCGCGTGCGTATGGACGGGACGCCCGGCCACCAGCTCGCGCGCCGCCTGCTCGGCCAGCCGGACATGCTGCTCGGTGCCGAGCAGGATGATGTCGGACAGAGCCGCCTCGACCGCGTCGCGGATGCGGCGGGGGCGATCCGATCCTCCGTCGCTCTCCGCCTCGCCGCCGCCGCCCGCTTCCTCCGGGTCCGCCGCCGCCGCGGCGCGCCGGCGCAGATCGCGCAAGTGGGTCGGATCGACGGCCAGATTGCCGGTGAAGGAGCCGCCCAGCACCTTGTAGGCGGCGATCAGCGTGCGCAGCCGCTCGTTGATCTGGCGGTTCATGCGCTCGCGCCGCTGCTGGATCGTGACCATCATCAGCAGGCGGATGCCGATGCCGACGAGCATGACCAGCACGAGGCCGATCATCGTCACCGTCAGATTCTGCCACGAGCTGAAATCGATGCCGCGCACCGGCGCCTCCGCGAGAATGGCCTGCCTGTCGGGCCGAACCTACCGGACCGTGGAGAGGAGCGGTAGTGTCATGCCGGTTCGCGGCCCGCCTCGACCGCCGCGATCGCCGCCGCGATCGCCTGCTCCACATTCATCTCGCTGGTGTCGAGCAGGATCGCGTCCTCCGCCTGCCGCAGCGGCGCGGCGTCGCGGCCGGTGTCCCGCTCGTCGCGGGCGTGGATGTCGGCGAGCACGTCGGGCAAATGGACGTTGAGGCCGAACCGCTTCAATTCCATGAAGCGCCGCTCGGCGCGCGCCCGGGGGCTGGCGGTGACGAAGAGCTTCACGTCCGCGTCCGGCGCGATCACCGTGCCGATGTCGCGCCCGTCGAGCACCGCGCCGCCCGGCTGGGTCGCGAAGCGCCGCTGGCGTTCAAGCAGCGCCTGGCGGACATGGGGATAGGTGGAGATGCGCGAGGCGATGCCGCCCACCGTCTCGCTCTTCAGCTCCGGATCGGCGAAATCGATCTGCTCGATCGCGGTGGCGCGGGTGGCGGCGAACTCGCTGTCCGGATCGCCGCCGGTCTGGAGCAGGTTGAGCGCGACGGCCCGGTAGAGCAGGCCGGTGTCCATGTGCGGCAGGCCGAAATGCCGGGCGATCGCCCGGGCGATCGTGCCCTTGCCGCTGGCGGCGGGTCCGTCGACGGCGATGATCATGCGGGTGCCAACGCGCGGGCGGCGCGAACGGGGCGGGAGGCGCGGTTCATGCTCGGGCTTTGACAGCCGTCCGGCCATGTGGCAAGGCGCCCGCCGATCGGCATCCACCCGCATGGCTGGGCGCCCGCCTTTCTATTCTTCTGACGGAGACTTTCACCCATGGTGAAGCCTGAATGGGGCACCAAGCGGACCTGTCCGAAATGCGGCACCCGCTTCTACGATCTCGGCAAGGACGATCCGGTCCACTGCCTCTCCTGCGGCGTCGCCTGGCAGCCCGAGCCGGTGCTGAAGTCGAAGCAGCCGCTGCCGTTCGAATCGGCCAAGCCGGAGGTGGAGCCGGAGAAAAAGGACACGGATCTGGCGGCGGACGACGATCTGGACATCGACGAGGACGCCGAGGAGAATCCGGACGACGAGGTCGATCTGGGCGGCGATGACGATATCGGCGTCGCCAAGAGCGGCGACGGCGACGACGAAAGCTAGTTCCGGGTCGGGAGCGGGCAGGGGCGCAACAGCCCTTGCCACCGGGCGGCGCCTCCCTTAAATGCGCCGCTCACCCCGGGTCGCCCAGGCCCGGCGCGAAAAGGTTCGGGGCCGTAGCTCAGCTGGGAGAGCGTCGCAATGGCATTGCGAAGGTCAGGGGTTCGATCCCCCTCGGCTCCACCAACCTACCTTCACTAAATATTTGAAATAGCTTGCATTTCCCTGCGGCTGGATACCCTCGAGCCCCGGGATGCGACCTGCCGGCGCTTCCAAGCGTCGGCGGAACGGCTGATTCCAACAGGAGCGGTCCCTCAGGCGTGCGAGGGCGCAATGGCCGCAGCCCACAATATGGGGCGCTCGGCTATCGGCCCCACTGAGCAGGTCACGACACGCTTAAGGAAGAAGCGCGCGTTGTGAGAGGCGTTTTTTCGGACAGGGGGAGGCGGGGGCTTCGATATACTTTGGAATTGCGGCGCCGGCGGTTATCGGGCTTCGGCCATGCCGCATCATTCCATGCTCCCGCCCGGATCTTCCTGGTCCCCCATCCCCGCGCCACGGGCTGCTCGTGGCAAGCATGAGATCGAACAGCTTGGGCGCCGGCGCGACGATCCCTATGCGTGGCTGAAATTCATCCCGGAGAGCGGATCGCGCACCGTCGAGACGCTGCCGCCGCCGGTGCGCGCGCAAATCGAGGCCGAGATGGCCTATGCGGAGGCGATGCTGGCGCCGCTCGCCCCGGCGATGGAGCATTTCCATCGCCAGATGAGCCTGCGCGCGCCGGCAATCGAAGAGCCCGCGCCATTGCGCCCGCAAGGCTGGCATTATGGCAGCAGGCTTCCGGCGGGCGGAGCGCATCGCCAGTTCATCCGCACCGCGCCCAATGGGGAGGAGCAGGTCTTGTTCGATGAGGCGGATCGCGCCGCCGGGCATGCTTATTATCGCGCGACCGATCACCAGCATAGCCCGGACGATCGCTATTTCGCCTGGGCGGAGGACATCATCGGTGACGATCGCCATCGTATCTGCATCCTCGATCTGGCGACGGGCGCGATCCGGGTCGCGGCGGAAGCCGACGCCTTCGGCTATGGCGGGCTCACCTTTTCGCCCTCGTCCGGCCATCTGTTCTGGATCTGGCGCGATGCGTACAGCCGGCCGACGCGGCTGTATCGCACCGCCGTGGAGACGGGCGAGACCGCGCTGGTCCATGATGAAGACGATCCCGCGATCTTCATGCAGGTGGCGCGCACCGCCGCCGGCGGCTTCGTTGCGCTCACTCTGACCGGCGCGGACACGAGCGAGGTCAGGCTGATCGCCGCCGATGCCGAGACCGCCATGCCCCGCATCGTGCGCCCGCGCCGCGGCGGTACGCGCTACTGGGTGGAGGAGTGGGCCGGCGACCTGCTGATGCTCACCGACGCGGACGGCGCCATTGACCGCAAGCTGCTCGTGCTCGATCCCGTCACCCTCGCGGAGCGGCGGGAGCTGGTGCCGCATCGCCCGGGCGTGCCGATCGTCCGGATGATCCCCTTCGCCGACATGCTCGTCCGGCTGGAGCGGCAGGACGGCCTGCTCCGGCTGGTCCTGCTCCGTCCCGACGGGCGCGAAACTCCGATCGCGTTCGACGATCCGGCCTACACGATCGAGATCGCCCAGGATCAGCATTATGACGCCGCCCAGGTGCGGATCGTGCATCAGACACCCGCCAGCCCGCCGCGCTGGATCGACGTGGACTTCGCGACCGGCGCGCGTCGGACGGCGGGGCAGGAGATTCTGCGTCATTTCGATCCCGACGCCTATCGGGTCGAACGGCTGGAGGCGCGCGCGCGGGACGGCACGACGGTGCCGATCACCCTGCTCTCCCGCCGCGACCAGCCGCCGGGAGAGCCGCTGCCGCTGCTGCTCAATGGCTATGGCGCCTACGGCTATTGCCGGGAGCCGGATTTTTCCTTGCCGGTCATCGCCCTCGTCGATGCGGGCTTTCGCTACGCCATCGCCCATGTGCGCGGCGGCGCCGAAAAGGGCCAGAGCTGGTTCCTCGACGGGCGGCGGATGAAGAAGCGCAATTCGATGACCGACTTCATCGCCTGCGCCCGTCATCTGATCGACACCGGCCATGCCGAGGCGGGCCGCATCGTCGCCCATGGCATTTCGGCCGGGGGGCTGCTGGTCTGCGGCGCGATGAACATGGAGCCGGAATTGTGGGCCGGCGTGATCGCCCAAGTGCCATTCGTCGACATGCTCAACACGATGAGCGATGCCGACCATCCGCTGGTGCCGCTGTTCCGGCCTGACTGGGGCGATCCGCTCTCCGATCCGGAGGCCTGCGACTATATCGCCTCGATCTCGCCTTACGAGAATGTCGCCGCCGCCGCCTATCCGCCGCTATTGTGCACGGCGGGGCTCAAGGACGACCGGGTGCCTTATTGGGAGCCGGCCAAGCTGATCGCCAATCTCCGCCATCTTTCCACGGGCGGCAATCCCGCGATCCTGCATCTCGATCCGGACGGCGGTCATCAGGCCAGCGGCGATCAGGAGAGCCTGTTTGCGCAGGCGGCGCTGCTCTGGGCCTTCGCGCGGCAGTGCGTGGCGGCGGGGGCTAGGCGGCCGCCCGGTCCTCGCGCCGGATGCGGATGAATGAACGCGCCGCACAATAGACGGAGACGGTCAGCGCCGGAATCGCCGTGATGGCGATCGCGTCGAGTAACTGGCGCCGCAATATCCATTCCGACAACGTGCCGGCGATCAGCGGCCCGGACGCGCTGAAGATCGAAACGACGAAACTCCAGATGGCGAAGCTGCGGGCGCGGATCGTCGCCGGCGTCAGATCCTGGAGCATGGTGGGAACGAGCGCGTTGGCCGTGCAAGTGACGAACAGGAAAGCGGCCACCAGCAGCAAGGCCCGGTCGATCGCCGGGGCCGTCATCAGCAGCAGCGCGAAGGGGATAGCCATTGCCGCGCCGAAGCCCATGATGAGCGGCCGCGCGGCATGGCCGAAGCGTCGTCCCAGCCACCGATCGAGCACTCCCGCCACCGGCAGGCAGCCCACGGCCGTCGCCAGCACGATCAGCCCCATCACATGGCCGATTTCGGCGGGGATCGCATCGTATCGCCGCTCGAGCGCGATGACGATAAGCTGGTTGAGCGCCTGAACCGCAACCAGCAGACAGCCTGCCACGCCGGCGAACAGCCCGACAGCACGCCAGCGCTCGCGCAGGAACAGGGCCAGCGAAGCGGTGGAAAGATCGTTCGCGTCGTTGACGCGCCGCGGCGGGTCCGCCGTGAGCAGACCGACGACCAGCAGCACAGGCCCGGCGAAGGACAGCATGAGAAAGGCCTTGCGCCAGGGCTCGATGGCAAGGGGAAGCCAGTGCGTGGCGGCCTCGATGATCGCGCCGCCAAAATAGAAGCCGCCGCTGGCGCCAGCCGCCATCAGCGCCGCGAAGCTGAGATTGGCGGTCACGCGGTGCCGCTCGGGCGCGAGATCGGGAATCATCGAATAGACGAGCGGAACCATTGCGAATTCGGTGATGCTGGCCGCCGACCGGCCGATGAAGAAGAGGGGGAAGGTCGGCGCGAACGCGCTCAGCACCATCATCGCCGTGGACGCCGCGATCAGGCAGAGCAGCACGAGCTTGCGCGAGAAGCGATCGGCGAAGCGGGAAAGCGGGATCGCCAGCGCGCTGCCGACGAGCACGCCCGCCAGACCCTGCAAGGCGCCCAGGGTGGTGTCCGAAATGCCGAAGCTGCGCTGGATCGCGGACAGCGAGATCGACTGCACGCCCAGGTCGCTCAACTGCACTCCTGCGGTCACGCCCAGGAACGCAACCGTGAACAAGGCCCGCGCCGACCATGTGACCGGGGGCTGTTGCGAATGAATCTCCGACGGTGATGGCCGCTCAACCAATTGGTTCATCGTCGATCCCATAGCCGGCGGCGTATCGAGAATTTTATTGCAACTGATTCGCATTTGCTTAATGGCGGCGTTCGAAACAGGGCGCAAGCGTTGGTGGCATAGGGAGTGCGTAGCATGCGATTTGTCGGTCGCGATATCTTGGGTTTCCGGTCTCTGCTGATGGCTGGCGCGGCGATCCTGATGCCCGTTGCAGGCCAGGCGCAAACCGGAGAGGAACCGTCCACCGGGGAAGAGGCCGCTCCCGGCATCGAAACGATCCGGCAGGATGACGGCCTGATCGTGGTGACGGCCCGTCGTTTCGTGCCGCAGGGCGCCATTACCGCAAGCAAGACCACCGCGCCGCTGATCGAGACGCCGCAATCGGTCTCCGTCATTTCGCGCGACCAGATCGACCTGTTGAACTTCGGCGATGTGCAGCAGGCTGTCCGCTACACGGCCGGGATCGTCGGTGAGAATTACGGGCCGGACCTGCGCTTCGACTTCCTGACTTTGCGCGGCTTCATCCCCGTCCAGTATATCGACGGGCTTCAGGCGCCGATCAGCTCGACCATCGCCAATGTCGGCATCGATCTCTATGGCTTCGACGCGGTCGATATCCTGAAGGGGCCGGCGGGCGTTCTCTATGGCACGACGCCACCCGGCGGCATCTACAACCTCACCAGTCGGCGGCCTTCGAACCGCCTGTCCGGCGAGGTGCAGGTCAAGTACGGCACCGACGATTACCTACAGGCCGCCGGCACCATCACGGGCCGGCTCACCGACGGGGTGAGCGCACGCCTGACCGGCCTCTATCGCGACCGGGGCAGCCAGACCGATTTCGTCAGCGCCCGCCGCGCCTATATCGCGCCGGCCGTCGCCTTCGACATCGGCCCGGAGACGCGCATCACCGCGCTCGGCCAATATCAGTGGGACCGGGTGGAGGGCGATACGAACGGCTTCCTGCCGGCGATCGGCGTTCTCTTTCCCAATCCGGTCGGCGAGGTGCGCCGCGGCGTCAATCTCGGCGAGCCGGACTATAATTTCTATCGCCGCGAGCAATGGAGCGCGGGCTACGAGTTCACGCATCGCTTCTCGCGCGCGCTCCGCTTCACCCAGAATGCCCGGTGGAGCGAGTATCATGAATATCAGCAGATCATCTACGGCACCGCATTGGGCGCGGACAACCGCACCGTTTCGCGCGCCAACTTCCCGTTCAAGGACGATACGACCCAGTTCGCGGTCGATTCCCGTTTCGACGCGAGGTTCGGCACCGGACTGGTCGAGCACAATGTCCTTCTGGGCCTCGACTATCGCAATTATCGCGAGCGATCGGCCTTCAACTTCCTCGGGGCGACGGACATCGATCTGTTCAATCCGGTCTACAGCAGCGTGCCGATTCCGGCGCCTGCCGGCCTATTCGATTTCACCAACCAGCGGCTCCGCCAGACCGGCGTCTATCTCCAGGACCAGGCCCATATCGGCAATTTCATCCTGACCCTGTCCGGACGGCACGACTGGCTGAAGATCGACAATTTCGCCGCCGGCGCGGCTTTCCCGGAAACGCAGCAGGACCGGTTCACCTGGCGGATCGGCGGAACCTACGTGACCGACAGCGGCATCGCGCCCTACATCAGCTATGCGACGTCGTTCCAGCCGGTCGTCGGCCAGACCTTCGATGGCGACGCCTTCTCTCCCAGCGCGGGCGAGCAGATCGAGGTCGGCGTCAAATATGACGGCCGCACGCTGGACGACAGCATCCGCGTCTTCGCGACGGCCGCCGCTTTCCGGATCCAGCAGACCAATGTGCTGACCCTCGATCCGCGCAGCCTCGACCCGCTTTCGGGCGTGCCGCCGACCGCGCAGGTGCAGACCGGCGAAGTGGTATCCGAAGGCCTGGAACTGGAACTGGTCGCGCGCATCCGCGAACAGCTCAGCATCAACGCATCCTACAGCTACACCAATGCGCGCGTGACCGAGAGCAACAATCCGGCCGAGATCGGCGCGCGGCTGGCGGCGACCCCGCGGCACAAGGCGTCGCTGTTCGTCGACTATACTCTTTCGCGCGGCGCGCTGGCCGGCTTTGGCGGCGGCCTCGGCGCGCGTCACCTGAGCAGCTCGCCGGGCGTCCAGCGCACGGCTGTCGGCCAGGAGCTCTACGTCTCGCCCGCGACCACCCTGTTCGATGCGACCCTCCATTATGACATTCCCGGCTGGCGCTTCGCGATCAACGGCAGCAACATCTTCGACCGACGCTATGCCGGGCGCTGCAACGGGCCGGTGGGCTGCTTCTTCGGTCAGAGCCGGCAGATCGTCGGCACGGTCACGCGGCGCTTCTGATCGATCCGGCGCGCCGGACATGAGGTGGCCGGACGTTTCCCACGATCGCATCGAGCCATGTTGAGGCGCGCATTCTATGCAGTGGAGCGGTACTTCCAGTCCCGCATCGCCGGCTTTCCCGCTTTGCGGGTGACGGATACGCGGCAGCTGTCGCCGCATATGCGGCGGGTGAGCTTTTCCGGGCGGAACCTGGAGTCATTCGCCAGCGACGACAATCTCCATGTGAAGCTGGCTCTGCCCCCCGCCGGCGCGCGGCGCGATCGGTGGCTGACCGTGAACCGGCATGGCAAGGCGCGGGTGCGCGGAAAGAGCGACAAGCCGGTCTACCGGACGTACACGATCCGCGCCATCGATGCCCGGGCCGGCCGCGTCGTCATCGATTTCGTGCTTCATGGCGATGGCGGCCCCGGCAATCTCTGGGCGCGGCAGGCGCGGCCGGGCGATGTGATCGGCATGATCGGGCCACGCGGACGGGGGCTTTCACCGGCGGACTGGTATCTGATCGCCGGGGATGAAAGTGCCCTGCCGGTGATCGGCCGCATGCTGGAGACGATGCCGGACGATGCGGCGGGCGTTGTCATCGTGGAGGTCGATGACGGCCGGGAGGAGCAGGCCTTGCCGCGCCCGCCGAACATGGAACTGCGCTGGCTGCACAGAAAGAATGCCGGCCCTGGCGCGGCCGTGCCGCTGGGAGACGCCGTGAAGGCGGTGACGTGGCCGGACGACGGGCGCAGCATCTTCGCATGGGTAGGCGCTGAATTCTCCGTCGCACAGGACATCCGGGACTACATGCGCCAAGTGCGAAACCTCACAAAGGATGAGCAGCTGATCGTTCCTTACTGGCGGTTTGCCAGCTCCTCCAATTGAAGACGGCTCGGACGGCCTCCCGCAGGGATCGGTGGAGGCTCGCAGATTCCGTCCGGAACTTTCGGCCACGATCCGCCGCTGGCTGCATTGCTGCGAGACCGGCCGGAGTGACGAATTCCGCTCCATCCTGTGCCGCCCCGATTACTGCGGTGAACGGATCGTGCAGAATGTCGGCAGGGCGGTTTTCAGCAAGGTTCGACATGAGCAGGCCCAATGCGTGGAGCGTTCGTGCAATCGTCTCCGCATCCGCCTCTTCGGACAGCACAATCGCTCATGGTCCTTCACGGTCTTTCACGGTTCACGGGCGATGGTTTCTTCGAGCCAGCGGGCGGCTTGCCCGGGTGTCGCCGATTGCGCGGGCCGATCGACCATGAAGTTCGCGCGGCGCATATGCTCGACCGGGATGGCGCCCGTCAGCGGCTCCAATGCCTCGAGCAATGCCCTGTCCGTGGCCCTTCGCGGCGATATCATCACGATCGCATCATAAGGCGGAATGCTCCGGCGCGGGTCGTCGAGCACGCGCAGCCCGTCCGCCTCGATCCGTCCGTCGCTGGAAAAGGCGGAGATCACATCCACGTCGCGGCCGGACAGCGCGCGGTACATGAAGGTCGATTGATATTCGCGGCGGCTGCCGAACCGCAGGCCATAGGCATCGCGGATCGCCGCCCATTCGGGGCGGGCGAAGAACTCGTAGTCGCTGCCGATGGCGAGACGCGGGGCGTGGCGCGCGAGATCGGCGATGGATGCGATGCCCAGGGCCTCGGCGCGATCCTCGCGCATGGCGAGGGCATAGGCGTTCTCGAATCCCAGCGCGCCGACCAGCGTCACGCCATGCTCGCGGCGCAGCCAATCGGCCATGTCCCGCAGCATCACGTCGCGCGGCGGATGATCGGTCCGCCGCATCACATTGGCCCAGATCGTGCCGGAATAATCGACATAGGCGTCGATATCGCCCTGCGCGAGGGCACGAAAGACGACGGCCGAGCCCAGTCCGCTACGGATGGTGGCCGCGTGGCCGTCCCGCGCCAGCCTCTGCTCGATCAGCGCCGCCAGGATATATTGCTCGGTGAAGTTCTTCGCGCCGATCACATAGCCGCGGCCGGCGGCGCTAGGCGCCGCGAGGCTCGCGGCGGCGATGCCGACGCCGATGAGCAGGATGCCGAGGCCCGTCCAGATCCGTGTCGCCCGCCGCCGCGCGACGCCGCTTTCGATCAGGCCGAGAAGCTGATCGACGGTGAGAGCCAGCAATGCGGACAGGCCGCAGCCGAACAGCACCCAGATCCAATTCTCGGTCTGGAGGCCGGAGAAGATGTAGTTGCCGAGGCTGGTCTGGCCGACGGGCGTCGCGAGCGTGGCCGTTCCGATCACCCATACCGACGCGGTGCGGATTCCGGCCATCATCACCGGAGCGATCAGCGGCAGCTCCACCCGCAGCAGGCGTTGCCGGTCGGTCATGCCGACGCCTTTCGCGGCTTCGATCAGCGCGGGATCGAGGTTGACGATGCCGGTCACGATGTTCCGCACGATCGGCAGCATCGAATAAAGGGTGAGCGCAAGCAGCGCCGGGAGGAATCCCAGCGCGGAAAAGCCGTGCCCCGATATGCCGCTCCACACCGCCGAGAGCGCGAGCAGGATCGGATAGAACAGCGCCATCAGGGCCAGCCCCGGAATGGTCTGGACAAGGCTCACGAACGAAAGCACCGGCCAGCGCAGTCGCGCGCTGCCGCTCGCGGCAAGCGCCAGCGGCAGGCTGATGGCGATGCCGAGCGCGAGCGCGGCGGCGCTCAACACGACATGATGACCGAGATAGTCGGGAAGGACGCGCAGGGCGCCGGCGAGGGGACCGCCGTCCATTATCCGCGCGCCTGCCCCGCCAGCAGCGCCTCGACGCGCCGGGCCTGACGGACGGGCATGTCCATCAAGGCGCGAACCTCGTCATCGGGCGGATTGGTGAGCAGGTCGTGGGGCGCTCCGTCGGCGACGATCGTGCCGCCGCGCATCACGATGATCCGGTCGGCGAGCAGCACGGCCTCGAACACGTCATGGGTGACCATGACCGTGGTCAGCTCGAGAGCGTCGTGCAGCCGCCGGCAACCGTTGCCGAGCGTTTCGCGGGTGATGGGATCGAGCGCGCCGAACGGTTCGTCCATCAGCAGGATGCCCGGCCTCGCGGCCAGCGCGCGGGCGATGCCGACGCGCTGACGCTGCCCGCCGGACAGCGCGTCGGGCATGCGCGCGCCGTAATCGGCGGGAAGCTCGACGAGATCGATCAACTCGGCCACGCGCGCGTCGATATCCGCCCTGGGCCAGCCCAGCAGGTCGGGCGTGATGCCGATATTGCCGGCCACTGTCATATGGGGGAACAGCCCGATCCCCTGAAACACGTAGCCGATCCGGCGCCTGAGTTCGTGCGCGGCGATGTCGGCGGCCGTTCGGCCTTCGATGAGGACCGTGCCGCTGTCCGGCTCGATCAGCCGGTTGAGGCATTTGAGCAGCGTGGTCTTGCCCGAGCCCGAACCACCCACCATCGCCACGAAGCTGCCCGCTTCGATGGCCATGTCGATCTTCCGGATCGCGAAGGTCCGGCCGCCGTCGAAGCTCTTGGCGACGCGATCGGTCGAGATGGCGGTTGCGGGATCGTTCATCGGCTCGCGCCCCGGCTACGCCTCCATGCCAATCCGCATCTCGTCCCGGTCGCCCACCTGCACATAGCGGGCGCCAAGCGCGCTGAAGCGGCCGCTTGAAACCGTCACGATGTCTTCAAGCGGAGCCGCCCTGATATCCTCTTCCGGCCGGGTGAGGAACAGCTCCGCCTGGAACAGGCCGTCCGCTTCGAACCCTTGCGTGTCGATTCCGCGCGCGGCCAGCGTCGCGAGGCTGCGTTCGAATTCCTCTTCGTCCCGGAAGCGCCGCTGGACGAACGTGGTGCCCGGCAACTTTTCGGTCATCATGCCGCGCTCCGCGAACGCGGCGATGAAGCCGTCATAAGGGAACATGCGCAGCACGAAGGAGATGATCCATGGCGGTGTCGCCAGCGCATCGAGCAGCTTGCGGTAGGTCCGGTCCGTGACATAGCCGACCGCCCCGGTGGAAAGCAGCACATTGGCGGGGGCGATGATGGCGGCTTCCTCTGCCGACAGCTCGTCCGTTTCCAGATCCGCCGCAATGCCGTCGGCATGCAGGCCGACGGCATTGGCATAGCGGATCGCGGGTTCCGAAATGTCGAGGCCGATGAACCGCGCCAGGCCCACGTCCGGCCACCCGGCGAAGAAGTTGCGGTCGAGCCGGATCACCTCCTCGGGATCGAGCTCCATCATATCGCGGCGGGCATAACGCTGCCGCAGGCTCGCGAAATTGACCGGAAAGCGATGAACGGCCGCGTTGATGCCGTAGGAGCAGCCGATGTCGAGAACCCGCATGTCGCCGCCATGGAAGGCTGCCTTTGCTTCGAGAATCTGGCGGATGACCGATTCCGCCACATCGGGGATCATGTAGTCGAGAGCGCCAAGAACAGAAAAATATGATCTTGAATCGGGTTCCTTATATATATCGTCAAATACTGCTTTATTACTGTTAATTATTTCCATTCGATCAGACAATACGCATCCCCCATAGCTGAAACCATGTTTCTCTATTCATAGGTGTTCGATCTGTAGATTGATTGAAAATCCATATGCGATATGGGTGGATTATGCAACCTGATGTCCTGGATTTGACATGCGGCGGGCCGCAATCCCAGGATGGTCTTGGTTCCGAGTCTGCGAGGTGGCCGCGTCAGGCCGGGAAGCCCTCGACCCGGTCCAGTCCGAGCCAGCCGGCCATCGCCGCCAGCTCCGCGGCCAACCGCTCGCCCGTCTCCGGCGGCGCGCCCGGCTCGTTGTGGACGCTCCGGACCAGCAACCGTCCGCCTTGCCGGTCGCTCTTGAGATCGACCCGCGCGACCAGCGCGCCGTCCATCAGGAAGGGCAGGACGTAATAGCCGTGCGTCCGCTTGTGCGCGGGCACGTAGATCTCGATCCGGTAGCGGAAACCGAACAGCCGCTCGGCGCGGCCGCGCTCCCAGATCAGCGGGTCGAACGGGGCGAGCAGCGCCTGGCCCGCGATCCGGCGGGGGCGCCGCGCCTCGGCGTGGAGAAAGGCGGGCTGGCGCCAGCCTTCGACCGCGACGGGAAGGAGCACGCCCTCCTCCACCAGCGCCGCGATCGCGACCCGGCTTTCCTCCAGCCCCAGCCGGAAATAATCGCGCAGGTCGCCCGCCGTCGCGACGCCCAGCGCGCGGGCGGCGATCGCGACCAGCCGGCGCCGGGCCTCGACGGCGTCCGGCGTCGGCAAGGCGAGGATCGCGGGCGGGATCACCCGTTCGGCGAGATCGTAGACCCGCTCGAAGCCGCCGCGCCGGGTGGCGGTGGTGATCCGGCCGGACCAGAACAGCCATTCCAGCGCTTGCTTCGTCTCGCCCCATTCCCACCAGCCGCTCCGGCTCTTGCCGTGCTCGAAGTCCGACGCCGCCATCGGCCCCTGCTCGCGGATGCGCCTCAGGATCGCGTCGGCCTCGCCCCGCCGCTCCGTGATGAAGGCGCGCAGGCTGCGCCATCCGGCCTCGCCGCGCTCGGCCCGCGCCATCCGCCAGCGCAGCAGCGGATGCAGCTCGAGCGGCAGCAGCGACGCCTCGTGCGCCCAATATTCGAACAACCGCCTTTGCCCGCGCGTGCCCCAGGCCGCGCCGTCGAGCAAGGCGCGGTCATAGGGGCCGAGCCGCGAGAAAGCGGGAAGGTAATGGGCGCGGGCGAGCACGTTGACGCTGTCGATCTGGTGCAGCGCCACCCGGTCGATCGTGCGGCGCAGATGGCCGCGATCGACCCGGGACGGGCGGGGCGCCCCGAAGCCCTGCGCCGCGAGCGCGATGCGGCGCGCGGCGGCGAGGGAAAGGCGTTCGGGCGTCATGCGCCTATGAGAACAAAACGAAAACTTCTGTCAACCGCCTTATTCGGCAGCCAGCCGGGCGGCGGCGGCGAGACGGGTCAGCGCGTCGAGATGCGCGGCGAAGGCGCGGCGGCCCGCCGGGGTGAGGCCGAGCCAGGTGCGCTGGCGCGAGGCGAAGGTCGCCTTGCGGACCTTCACATGGCCGGCCTCCTCGAGCTGCTTCACATGCTTGGACAGCACCGATTCGCTCACTCCCGTCTCCTCGCGGACGAGGGCGAATTCGGCCTCGTCGGCGGCGGACAGGATCGCGCAGATCTGGAGCCTGAGCGGCGCGTGGATGACGGGATCGAAGCCGTCGAGGCTCATCGCTCGCGCCTCAGCTCGGCTTTCCAGGCGCGCTCCCAGGCATAGCCCGCGACGATCGCCACGATCGCGCCGATCCCGCCGGCGGCATAAGGCGCCCATTCCAGGCCCGCGCCGCGCCGCATTATCATCGCCCCGACCATCAGCGCGGCCAGCGCGATGCCGAGCAGGGTCGCGATCAGCCGGGTCCGGCCGGCGCGATAGCCGTTCACCTCGATGCCGGTGCGATCGACCCAGGACCGGTAGATGACGACGAGGCCGCAAATGCCCACGGTCAACAAGGCCATGCCCTGCGCGTCGCCGAGGCCGCCGCCCGCCACGATCAGCCCGCAGAAGATGCCGTAGCACCAGCCATACCAGTTCGGTACGTCGGCGCGCGCCGCCATCCGTTCGCGGGCGTCGCGGGCGAGGGCCAGCGCTTCCGCCGGGTCGAGTTCGTGTCGCTCCATGCCGCACCTCACTTTCCAATACGGAAAGTAACATGACTTTCCATGTTGTCAAGTGATGGCGGACGGGGTGCTTGTCACGGGGTGCGTCAGGCTTTGCCGCGCGTTTGTCCCGGTCGGAGACGCTCCGGGGCGGGCGGCGGCGAGGCCTTGAAACCTTTTGGTAAATGAATTCTTAATGGCGATATGAATCGCCTGTCGCCCCTCATCGTGCGCCGCGTCGGCCCGCTGGCCACGACGGCGCCGTTCGACGAGGCCACGCCCTTCGCGGATGCCGCCCCGGCGGCCTGGCTCGACGATCTGAGGCTGTTCGCGACCGGCTGGGTCGGCGGGCTGATCTTCTTCGGGACTTTGCTGAGCTAGACACTCACACCGTCGGCGGCAGGCCTTCGGTGTCGGCGCACTCGACGTCGTCGCAGGCCTTGTGCAGCTTCCAGGCGAGCCAGGCGGAGACGATGCACATCGCCGCCGCCAGCAGCAACTGGTCCGCCACGGCGACATCCGCCACCGACAGGCCGATCGCGATCAGCGAGCCGATCACCATCGCGCCGGCATTGACGATGTTGTTCGCCGCGACCGTGCGGGCCGCCTCGCTCTTCTTCACGGTGGTGGTGAGGAAGGCGTAGAGCGGCACGACGAACATGCCGCCGGCGATCGCGATGCCGAGCAGCGAGGCGAGCAGCGGCGCCGCGCCGGGATGGACCAGGAACTCGTCGATGCCGAACAGCACGTCCTCGGGCGCGGGCGCCCAGCGCACCGAGACGAGGTGGAAGGCGACGACGAACAGCCCCATGACGAGCACGGACGGCATCGAATAGCGCGCCGAGACCTGCCCCTTGAGCAGCCGGTTCACCGCCACCGAGCCGATCGCCACGCCGATCGAGAAGATGGCGAGGAACAGGCTGGC
>CAZTPD010000021.1:0-21276 GCA_964614625.1 uncultured Sphingosinicella sp.
CCTCCTCCAGCGACTTGGGCGGCGCGGCGAGCGCCAGCGCCTCGGCATGGCCTTCCGCCAGGTCCGCCTGCCGCTCGAGCAGGGCGAAGTTGGAGAAGGCATCCTCGACCCGCGCGCCGGCATACATTTCGCGCATCCGCACGCGATTCTCGGCGCTCTCGATCCGCGTCGCGATCGCCGCCTGGCGGCTGCGCGCCTCGCGCAGCTTGGCCTGGAGCTTGGCGATGTCAGCCTCCGACGCGCGCAGGGCCGCGTCGATCTCGGCGACTTCCCGCGCCAGTTCGTCGGCCAGCTCGGTCAGCTTCTCCTTCTCCATCAAAGCGGCGCGGGCGAGATCGTCGCGGCCCCGGGACAGCGCCAGCTCCGCGCGCTCGGTCCAGCTCTCCTGGAGCGAGGCGAGCTGCGCGATCTGGCGGCTTTTCTCCTTCTGGTCGGCGATGCTGCGCGCCGCGGAGGCCCGGACCTCGACCAGAGTCTCCTCCATCTCGAGGATGACCACGCGGATCGTCTTCGCCGGATCGTTCGACCGTTCGACCAGGTCGATCACGTTTGCGGCGATGATGTCGCGGGTGCGGGAGAATATGCTCATCTACCTGGATTCCTCGAACGGTGCGGATCGACTGAGGGGCGGCCGGGAAGCCATGGGGGGTGGGCGACGTCCCGGCCGCCGCGCTTCGGATCAGGCGTCGGCCTGGGCCGAAGCGGAAGTCTGCGCCGCCGCGTAGGTCGCGGGGCTGGCGGCGTTGCCGGTCGCCGGGCCGACGGCCGCCGCGATGCAGGCGGTGGAGATGATCAGCGCGCCGATGGCGGCGGTGGCGGTGCGGGCGATCTGGCTCAGGTTGGTCATGGTCTTGCTCCCTTGTGCGTCGTTTCGAACTGTTGCCCAAAGGATAACAAGAGCCGTGCCAAACGGATTTTCCGGCGGATTTCCGCCATTTTTCGATTTTTCAGGAACAGGCGACGGGAAATCCCGCCACCGCGATTTGGGAATCTACGCCAATTCTTGGGCCACGTGATCGAGATCGCCCTTGCGGCGCCGTTCGCGATTGTCGCGCCGCGTGAATTCCATCAGCCGCGCGCCGGCCAGGAAGACCGCGCCGGTGCAGGCCGCGGCCAGCAGCCAGCCGAAGAAACCGGGATAGATTTCGAGATAATGCTTGCCGCGCTCGATCGCGCCCAGGCCAAGCGCGTAGATGACGACCATCGCCTCCCAGCGCGTCTTGATGACGAACAATCTGCCGATCCGCCGCAACATCGCCCGAACAGCAGCAAGGACCGGGCCAGCCACGCAAATGCGCGGGAAAGATGGTTAACGGGTTAACGGCCTGTAAACCATTCCGACGATTTCCGGGGCTGGAGGTTATATCGACATTCAACCCATGCTCCCTCTCCCCTGTGGGGAGAGGGTTGGGGTGAGGGGGTTCGGCTTCCGAGAATAGTCACGAACGCCCGACACCCTCACCCTACCCTCTCCCTCAAGGGAGAGGGAAAGAAGTGAATGTCGATCCAGCCTACGCACCCCCGTCCGCTTCCAGCGCCAGAAGCGCGAAGGTCGCCAGCCAGTGCTCGCCCATATAGTCGCCCGCGACGTGCGGCAGGCTGGCGTCGAGATGCGCGTCGGCCGTCGCGCGCGCCGTGGCGGCAAGCGCGTCCGGCAGCGCGTCCGCGATGCCGCGCCAGCACCAGGCGCGCGACAGGTTGGTGCCGTCGAGATGGGCGATCTTCCCGTCCGAGCGGTCGGAGACGAAGGCGGGCGTGAACAGGCTGGCGGGCCGTCCTTCGACGAGATCGGGCAGGAAGGCCTCGAACCAGGGCCGGAACGCCGCCTCCGGCAATATGCGGCGCATCAGCAGCGCCTCGGTGAGCGCGGAGGACAGGAACTCGTCGCCGCCCGGCTCCCAGGCCTGGCAATTGCGATCGGCGCCAAAATAATCCTGCGCCCGTGCCCGGATCAGATCGGCCAGCGCCGGATCGTTCTCCGCCGCCCATTCCAGCGCCAGGATCGCCGCGAAGGCGGTGTTGAAATGAGTGCCGACCCGGATCGGATAAGTGAGCCTGGGCAGATAGAGGTGGAAGCGGTCGGCGAAGGCCCGGGCCAGCGGCGCCAGCTCGTCCGCCCAGTGCCGGTCGTGCCGCCGCAATTCCGCATGGAGCGCGAGCAGCCAGGCCCAGCCATAAGGCCGCTCGAACCCGCCCGTATAGGCGCGGTCGAGATAGGCCAGCTCGCCCGCGACCTTCTCGCCCGTCATCATCTCGTCGAGCAATGTCCGGATCCGGACATTTTCCGGCATGTCCGGGCAGAGCCGCAGCAATCGCGCCAGCAGCCAATAGCCGTGGACGCAGCTATGCCAGTCGAAGCTGCCGTAAAAGATCGGATGCAGCGCCTTCGGCCCCAGCACATCCTCCGGCCCGTCCATCACATGGTCGAGCTTGTGCGGATATTCCTTGCGCACATGGCCAAGCGCGATGCCGGCGAAACGGCTGGCGATTTCCGGGGTGAGGGTGTGGCGCATGGTGACTCCTTTGCCGTGACGCTGGCGACGCCGCGCGCAAAGCGCGACCTCCTCCTTTTACCGCACGGTCGAGGACGGCAAGCCGTCAATCTCGTGCCTGCTCGCAAGATGCCATTGTCAACCGCCGGCACTTTGCTACCGTTCGCGCGATCACCGTAGAGACCGGTTGATGAAACGACGCTTATCCTGCATTTTCGAGGTCGCCATGGGCCGGACTGCATATGTTTAGTCTGGTCCGGCACGATCTCCTCATCGTGCGCAACAGTTTTCTGGCAGCTTTTTCTTCATTCAGAGACTGGCTGATCCTTCTGTTCGCACTGGTGCTGGCGGCTGTCCTTGTACGAGGATTCCTCGTGGATATTACGGCTTCGGGACTCCACGTCTCCGCGTGGAGCCTCGCGGCCTATTTCGCTGTCCTCGGCTTCATGGTTCATCTTTACAGCGCCCACCGCATCGCGCATTTTTCCGAGGAATCGCCGATGGCCGGCTTCGCGCTGCGCCCCGGTCCGCGACGGGCATATCATGCCGCCTTGCTGACCGGCGTCCTGGTTGCCAATGATCTGCCCATCGCGCTGCTATACGGATATACTGCGGAACCGGTGCTGGCGACGGCGCTGACGGGCGGCTGGCTGGCGCTGGTGTCCGGAGCAGCCGCCGGCGCGATATGGCGCCGCACGGTTTCCTGGCTGCGCCGGACGCTGCAACGGCGATGGCTGCGCCGCGCGCCAAGGCGCGCCCTGCCGCGGGATGTCGGCGGTCATCGCGCGTCGCGGCTGATCGCCATCTACATGCGCCGCCAGTCGATCTTCGGGCGATCGGCCGCGGAGGCCGCCGCGCTGCTGGGCGGTGCCGGGCTGGCGATTGCCCTTGTCGCGTTCGGCGCCAGCCACCTCGTCTCCGCCTCCGAAGCCATGATTGTCGCCGCGATGTTGGCGCTCGGCATGATGATGGTGCTTTCGAGGCTCAGCGCCGGGCTCATGCGGTACCTCGCCTTCGTCGGCTTCCAGCCGCTGCTTCCGGGGATCGCTCCGGTTCCCGCCATGGCCGTTTTCCTGGGTTCGCTGACGCTGTCCATTGCGTTCTTGATGCCGCATTGGGCTGGTGCGACGGCGGCGGCCGGCGCGGGAATGCTGTTGTTGTTCGCGCTCATCGCCTATGTCCGCTCGCTCCATTACCGGATCCGCTCCGAACGCGCGGCGGACTTTGCAATCCAGATGGAAGCGATCGCGGCGGCGATGCTGGGCTTCGCCTTCGCACCGCTCGCGGCGCTTTTCCTTCTCGGCCGCATCACGTTCCTGCATCGCCAGGCCCGCCATGTCACATGGGCGCTGCCATGACGCCTTCACTGCGGATGGACGGCTTATGCGTGGACCGTGGGGCAATCCGGGTCATTGACGGCATCAGCTATGCCCATTCCGGACCGGGCTGGATCGGCATCGTTGGCGCCAACGGCTCGGGCAAGACGACTTTGCTCCGCGCAATTGCGGGACGGCTGCCGTTGGCGGGCGGCCAGACCGTCATCGACGGACGCGATCTCAGCGGCGACCGCGGCGGGCGGGCGCAAGTCATCGGCTTCGCGCCCGATGCCAATATGCTCCCGGAAGACCTGAGCGCGGCCGAACTGTTCGCGCTCGCCGCCTTCCGACCCGGCGATGCCTCGGCCGATGCGGCGCTGAAGCCGATGCGGTCGGCGCTCGGCATCGACCGGTTCCTTCACCATAAGATAGGGACGTTGTCCGCCGGCACCCGGCAGCGCGTGGCGATCTATTCGGCCTTCATGAACCGGCCCGGAATCGTCATACTGGATGAGCCTTTCAACTGGCTCGATCCTCTGACGGCGTATGACTGCAAGCGGGCTCTGCTCGGGCTGGTCGAGCAGGGACTGTTGCTCCTCACTGCGCTGCACGACGTATCGACGCTTGTCGGTTATTGCTCGCGCGGAATGCTGCTTGCCGAGGGCACTCTCGTGTTGGCGATGGAGGAGGCCGAGCTGACCGACGGCCGAGACGATCCCCTATCGTTCGAGCATCGAATCGTGGAGCATCTGCGCCCGGGAGCGGATGCCGCAGGGAGGACCATTACGCCTGCGTGACGAGGCGAATGGCCGCCGTGCCGGGCCGGCGCGTATCGAGTCCGGTCGCCCGGCGTTCGGCGGTTTCGGGAGTCAGGCGTGAGTCATCCCCTCCCTCTACCGGGGGAGGAATCAGAACGCGAACCAGTAGATGAAGGCGATGTTGATCGCGAGCAAAGGCAAAGCGGTCGCCACCTGCATCTTCACCACGCCGTTGCGGTCCTTCAGCTCCAGCAGGGCGGCGGGGACGATGTTGAAGTTCGCCGCCATCGGCGTCATCAAAGTCCCGCAGAAGCCGGCGAGCATGCCCACCGCGCCAATCACCGCCGGATTGCCGTCATAGCCCTGGATGAGCAGCGGCACGCCGATCGCGGCGGCCATGACCGGGAAGGCGGCGAAGGCGTTGCCCATGATCATCGTGAACAGGGCCATGCCGATGCCGAACACCACGACGGTGAGGAACACGCTGCCGGGCGGGATCGCCGCGCGGGTGGCGTCGCCGATGATCGTGCCGACGCCCGCCGCCGCGAAGACGACGCCCAGTGCCGCCAGCATCTGCGGCAGCACGGCGGCCCAGCCGATCGAATCGATCAGCCGGCGGCCTTCCTCCAGCGGCGCGATCGCCGGCGGCTTCAGCCAGACGAAGATGACGAGGATGGCGAGCAGCACGCCGGCGCCGAGCAGGATATAGGTCTCGCGCCGTTCCTCGAAGAGCCCGGACTGGCCGAAGGGCGTGTAGTAATAAGCGAGCGTGCCGAACAAAGCGACGGCAGGGATGATGAGCGCGGGCAGGAACAATTTGTTGCCGCGTATCTCGGCGAAGGCGATCCGCTCCTTCTCGCTGGTCGTCTTCGGATGGCCCGGCCCGATGAAGCCGAAGCCGGCGAGGCCGACCAGCCCGAGCACCAGCAGGCCGTTGTTGAAATCGCCCAGCCGCGATCCGGCGAGCAGGCTCGTCGCCATCAAGCCCCAGAAGGCGGAATTGCCGAAGCGCTTCTTCGACCTGCGATCGAGCAGGCTGAGCAGGGCGAAGGCCGCGAACATCGACCCGGCGAGGATGTAGAGCCATTCCAGCGTGATCATGGCCGTCCCCCGGTTCGCTCGTCCCGAGCGTAGTCGAGGGGCGTTCGTGATGACTCCGTGCCGGCGCCCCTCGACTTCGCTCGGGACGAGCGGAGATGGGGAGGCGTCAGCCGCCGGTCGAACATGATCAGCCGCGATCCGTGGACGATGAAGGCGGCGATGGCGGTCGGGATCGCCCAGACGGCGAGCTGGAGCGGCGCGAGGTTGATGTCGTAGGTCGCCAGCGTCTGCTGGATCAGCACGATCGAGCCGATCGCGAAGAAGATGTCCTCGCCGAAGAACAGGCCGACATTGTCGGTCGCCGCCGACATCGCCTTCACCTTCTCGCCCGTCTCCTCGTCCAGCCCGCCGCGCTGCTGCTCGGCGGCGGCGAGCGTCATCGGCGCGATCAGCGGGCGCACCGTCTGGGCATGGCCGGCGGTGGAATAGAGACCCAATGCGGCGGTGATCTGGCGATAGACCAGATAGAGGAGCAGGATGCGCCCGGCCGTCGCGTTGCGGAAATGGGTGATGACCGCCTTCGCCCGCTGCTGGAGCCCGTAGCGTTCGAGCAGGCCGATCACCGGCAGCACGATCCACACGATCGCGATGATCCGGTTGTCGTTGAAGGCCTTGCCGAACAGCGAGATCACCGCGACGAAATCCATGCCGCCGAGCAGCCCGGTCGCGATCGCCGAAACGGTGACGACCAGCATCGGATTGAGCTTCAGCGCGAAGCCGACGACGACGATCAGGATGCCCGCGAGGGGGAGATATTCGGTCACCTATGTCCTCCCCACGATTTCGTGGATGGGCAGGTCGCCGTGCCCCCGGCACGGCTTCGGATCGCCGGGGGCGATTCGAACCTGCCCATGGGGACCGCACGAAGTGCGGTGGAGGGGCTTCTTTTGTGAGGAAAGAAGCCCCTCCACCACCCTGCGGGTGGTCCCCCTCCCCTGCAAATGCAGGGGAGGAAACTAAGCCTCGCCATATCCACCGCCCCCCGGCGTCCAGATCTCGAACGCATCGCCCGCCGCCATCTCCGCCGAGGCCGTCGCCCCCAGCCTTTCCTCGCCCCCGTCCGCGCGCAGCACCCGGTTCACGCCCGCCGCCGCATCCGCCCCACCGAAAATTCCGCGCGGCGCCACCCGCCGCCGGTTGGAGAGGATGCCGGCCGTCATCGGCTCCAGGAAGCGCAGCCGCCGCTCCACCCCGTCGCCGCCGCGATGCGCGCCCGCGCCGCCCGATCCGCGCCTTATCGCGAACCGCTCCAGCACCACCGGGAAGCGCGTTTCCAGCACCTCCGGATCGGTCAGCCGCGAATTGGTCATATGGGTCTGCACCGCGCTCGCCCCGTCGAAGTCCGGCCCGGCCCCGGCGCCGCCCGCGATCGTCTCGTAATATTGGTGGCGCGCATTGCCGAAGGTGAAATTGTTCATCGTCCCCTGGCTCGGCGCCAGCGCGCCGCAGGCGGCGAGCAGGCAATCGGTGATCGCCTGGCTGGTCTCGACATTGCCCGCCACGACCGCCGCCGGGTAATGCGGGTTGAGCATCGACCCGTCCGGCACCTTGAGCGCGATCGGCCGCATGCAGCCGTCGTTGAGCGGGATCGGATCGTCCACCAAAGTGCGGAAAACGTAGAGCGTCGCCGCGCGGCAAATCGAATAAGGCGCGTTGAAATTGGTCGGCTGCTGATCGCTGGTCCCGGCGAAATCGACGGTCGCCGAACGCGCCACCTTATCGACGGTGACCGCCACGGAAATCACCGCGCCGTCATCCATTTCATATGTAAAATATCCGTCGGAAAGCCTGTCGATCAAGCGCCTTACGGCCTCTTCCGCATAATCCATGACATGCGCCATATAGGCGTCGATCATGCCGCGCCCCTGCTCGGCCGCGACCCGCTTCAATTCGCTCGCGCCGCGCGCGCAGGCGGCGATCTGGGCCTTGAGGTCGGCGACGTTGCGGTCCGGATTGCGCGCCGGCCAACGCCCTTCGGCGAGCAAGGCGCGCAGCTCCGCCTCGCGAAAATGCCCGGCGTCGACGAGCAGGAAATTGTCGATCAGCACGCCTTCCTCGTCGACCGACCGGCTGCTGGGCGGCATCGACCCCGGCGCGATCCCGCCGATATCGGCATGGTGGCCGCGCGCCGCGACGAACCAGGCCGGGGCCGGATCGCCCTCGCCCGCGAAGACCGGCATGACGACGGTGATGTCCGGCAGATGCGTGCCGCCGCGATAGGGGGCGTTCAGCACATAGACGTCGCCCGGCCGCATCCCCCGCCCGTCCCGCGCATCGCCCCGCGCCGCGACGATCGTGCGGATGGAATCGCCCATCGATCCCAGATGGACCGGAATGTGCGGCGCGTTGGCGATCAG
This sequence comes from uncultured Sphingosinicella sp., assembly GCA_964614625.1. GTDB lineage: Bacteria > Pseudomonadota > Alphaproteobacteria > Sphingomonadales > Sphingomonadaceae > Allosphingosinicella. Next base: position 8,025 of record CAZTPD010000021.1, read on the forward strand.
GTTGCCTTCACGGTCGAACACGGCGCAGGAGAAATCGAGCCGCTCCTTGATGTTGACCGAAGAGGCGGTGTTGCGCAGCGCCACCCCCATCTCCTCGGCGATCGCCATGAAGAGGTTGCCCATCACTTCAAGCATGACGGGATCGACCTGCGTCCCCATCGCCGGCGCGGTGTCGCGCGGCATGGCGCGGGTGAGGATGAGATTGCCCGGCGCATCCACCTCGGCCCGCCAGCCCGGTTCGACGATCGTGGTGGCGGCGGGATCGATGATGAGAGCGGGGCCGACGATGATGTCGCCGGGGGAAAGAGAGTCGCGGTCATATAAATCCTCCCCCATCTTTTCCTCCCCTGCCTTTGCAGGGGAGGGGGACCAGCCGAAGGCTGGTGGAGGGGCCTCTTTCCTCGCAAAAGAAGCCCCTCCACCACGCTTCGCGCGGTCCCCCTCCCCCGGAAATCCGGGGGAGGAAAGGCTTTCCCCCTTCCCCACCGCCTCGACGATCGCCGTCTCCACGACCACCGGCGCCTCGGACACGAACCCGAAGCGCGTCCGGTGCGCGGCGACGAAGTCCGCCGTCATGGCGTCGGAGACGTCCACCTCCAGCGCCGTGTCGCTGCCCTCGTAGCGCAGCGCCGCGCGATGCCGGACTTCGGGCCGCGCCACACCCTGCGCCCGCAAGGCCGCCACCGCCTCGGCCTCCAGCTCGGCCAGCACCGGCGCCAGTTCCGCCCCGGCCAAAGTGCGCTGCCGGATCTCCACCATGTCGGCCAAGCCCATGCCATAGGCGCTCAGCACCCCGGCGAGCGGATGGATCATCACCGTCTCGATGCCCAGCGCGTCGGCCACGAGGCAGGCATGCTGCCCGCCCGCCCCGCCGAAGCATTGCAGCGTGTAGCGGGTCACGTCATGGCCGCGCGCGATCGAGATCTGCTTGATCGCATTGGCCATATTGTCGACCGCGATGCGGATGAAGCCCTCGGCGACGGCCCGCGCGTCCATCCCCGCCTGCCCGGCGATCTCCCGGCAGCGCGCCAGCGAGGCCGCCGCGTCGATCGGCTGGTCCGCGCCCGGCCCGAACACGCGCGGGAAATGCTCCGCCCTGATCTTGCCCAGCACCACGTTGCAGTCGGTGACGGTGAGCGGCCCGCCGCGCCGATAGCAGGCGGGGCCGGGCACCGCCCCGGCGCTGTCCGGCCCGACCCGGAAGCGGCTCCCGTCATAGGAGCAGATCGATCCCCCGCCCGCCGCGACGGTGTGAATCTCCAGCATCGGCGCGCGCACCCTGACGCCCGCCACGGCCCGCTCGCTGGTCCGCTCGTAAGTGCCGGCGAAATGCGACACGTCGGTCGAGGTGCCGCCCATGTCGAAGCCGATGATGCGGCCGAACCCCGCTTCGGCGGCCGTGCGCGCCATGCCGACGATCCCGCCCGCCGGCCCGGACAAGATCGCGTCCTTGCCCCGGAAGGCGGCCGCGTCGGTCAGCCCGCCGTTCGATTGCATGAAGAAGAGGCGCGCCTCTGCCTCTCCGCTCGTCCCGAGCGAAGTCGAGGGGCGTTGCACGGAGTCCGAGGCGCGCCCCTCGACTTCGCTCGGGACGAACGAGGTTTGGGCTAGGCCCGCCACCACCCGGTCCACATAGCGCCGCAGCACGGGCGAGAGATAGGCGTCCACCACGCAGGTGTCGCCGCGCCCGATCAGCTTGATCAGCGGCTCGACCTCGTGGCTCGCCGAGACCTGCGCGAAGCCGATCTCCCGCGCCATTTCGGCCAGGGCCGCCTCATGCGCCGTCCAGCGCCAGCCGTGCATCAGCACGATCGCCAGCGCGCGATAGCCCTCATCGTAAGCGGCCCGGAGATCGGCCCGTGCCTTCGCCCCATCGAGCGGCGTCAGCACCGTCCCGTCCGCCATCACCCGCTCGTCCGCCTCGATCACCCGGCCGTAAAGCGGCTCGGGCAGGACGATCCTGCGCGCGAAGATGTCGGGCCGCGCCTGATAGCCGATCCGGAGCGCATCGCCGAAACCGGCGGTGATGGCGAGGCACACATCCTCGCCCTTGCGCTCCAGCAGCGCGTTGGTCGCGACGGTCGTCCCCATCTTGACCGCGCCGACCGCGCCGCCCCCGGCTTCGGCCAGGATCGCGCGAATCCCCGCCACCGCCGCGTCGTCATAATGTTCGGGATTTTCCGACAGCAGCTTCCTGACCACCTGCCGCCCGTCCGGCGCGCGCGCGACGATGTCGGTGAAGGTGCCGCCGCGGTCGATCGAGAAGGTCCAGGCGGCGTCGGTCATCCGCCCCGACTAGCATTGCCGGCAAGGGCCGAAAAGCGGCTGAGCGCAAAGAAAGGGAGGCGACGCCGCAGCGCCGCCTCCCGATGGTCCGGCCCGGGGTCGGGGCTTAATTGCCCTCGCCGGTGACCCCGCGCTCGTAGAGCTGGATGCAGCGATCGTCGCCAGCCGCGCCCGAGCAGGGCGGATAGCCGGTCTCGGCGATCGGGCCGCCCATGGCTTCATCGGCGCCGTCATGCGCCTCCGCCTCGATCGGCATCGCCGGATCGGCGGTGTCGGTCATCGCCGTCTCGATCGGCGCCGGATGGCCGATCTCCCCGGCCTCGTCCGGCCCGCCCATCGCCAGCGCGGTCGATTCGTCCGCGAAGCCGCCGGTCTCGCCGGTCCAGCTCGCCAGCGCCACCTCGACGCCGCGCTCGTAGAGCTGGATGCAACTGTCGTCGCCCGCCCCCGGCTCGCAGGCCGGATAGTTCTGCGTCGCCGGGCGCGGCGTCAGATCGAGCGCGGCGGTCTGGACCGGCGCGTCCTCGATCGGCACGGCCTCGCCATAAGCGGTGGTCGAATCCATCGTATCGACCGGCGCGCCGGTGCCGGCCGGATCGTCGGTCAGTTCCGGATCGACCGGATCGAGCTGCGCGGGCGGATCGGCGGCCGCCCAGGCGTCGTCCATGCCCTTGCCGGGGTCCGTTTCGGCATAGGCAAGCGGCGCGCTGGTCGGCGCCATGCCCTTGTCGACGATCGGGCCGAAGCCCTCGCTCCAGCCCGCCGCGGCGGGCTTGGCGTCGAGCGCCGGATCGGCTCCGGTCGCGAAATTGCCGGCCAGCGCCGACGTCCCGAGCAGCAGCGCGGCCGCTCCCACAACATATGCTTTCATCTTGGCCTCCGTCTGTGCCGGCGGTCCGATGCCGCCGTCCGAAAGCCCCCCACGTCCGCGCCGAATCAGCGCGCTGTGGTCCCATGAACGACCGAAGCCGGATTTTTCTCCCTGATCCGCCGGGCGGAGGTCAGAAACGCCCGTCGATGCGCCGCGCGAAGCCGCCGTTTCCGGGCGAGAATCCCGCCGCCGTCAGCGCCGCGCGCATCGTCTCGTCGGTCGGCCGCACGGCGAGGTCGATGCGGTAGCGCCCGTCGGCGAAGAGGCGCAGCGCGAGGCGCTCCATGCCGGTTTGGCTCGCCAGCGGGATCAGCACCGCATCGTCCGCGCAGGTTGCCGCGCCGGTGAAACCGGACGGCAGGCCGACGCCCGCGATCTCGCCCGACAGCATCGCGCGCACCCGCCCTTCGGCGCGGCGGCATTGCCCGTCGGCGAAGCCGGCGCTGACGCCGTCCAGCTCGATCGCCGAGATCGGCAGCGGCGCGAACAGGGCGGCGACCCGCAGCCGCCCGGTCATGCCGTCGATCCCGAAGCCGCCCGGCGAGACGGTGATCGCGCCGTCGAAGGGGTCGACTTCGCCGGGCCGCGCCAGCGCCACCCGCGCTTTGCCGGTCAGCAGCGGCAGCGCCCGCAACCGCGCCGACAGATCGCCGAGCGGCACCCGGCCGAGCTGCGCGTCGGAAAGCCGCCCGCTCCATACGCTCCCCGCCGCCTCGCGCGCCGCGAGGCCGCGATCGTCGAGCCCGAGCCAGCCCGCCGCCACGCGCAGCGGCAGGGTCGCCAGCAAGGCCAGCAGGAAGACCGCCGCGAAGAAGGCGATCCGTCCCCTCATGGCGCGCTCCGGATCGCGAAATTGGCCTCGAGCTGGATGGTGCGGTCCTGATTGGGCCGGGCGCGCAAGCCTTCGACCGTCACCCCCTGCCCCTCCAGCGCGCCGATCCAGCCGAACAAGGCCTGCGGCCGTCCCGCCTCGATCACCACCGACGCGCGCGTCGGGCTCTGCGCGTCGATCCGCGCATTGACGAAGCCGGCGTCGGATGCGGTGCGGGCGAGCAGGGCGTCGATCGGCGGCTGCGCCGTCGCCGTCGGGCGAGGCGCCTCGGCGGCCGTCGCCGAGCGCGCCCGCGCCTCGGCCAACGCCGTCGCCGCCGTCTCCAGCCGCAGCCGCGCATCGGCCTGCGCATTGCCGAGCGGCCGGACGACACCGAGCCAGCCAATCACGAGCACGATCAGCGCCAGCATGACCAGCAGCAGCCACCGCTCGCGCGCCGACCGCCCGGACCACCAGAGCTTGAGATCGTCGCTCATGACGGCCGCACGATCAGGTCGGTGGCGGGCCGGCCGCCGGCGCTGCCCGCCGCGCCCTGCTCCACTACATGGCCGCCCGCCTCGATCCGCCCGCGCAGGGCCGCGAGCGTCGCCGGACTGTCGACATGGACGCTCAGGGTGAAGCTGCCGTCCGGGCGATATTCGATCCGCGCCAGCTCCGCATTGGGCGTCGCCCTTATCGCTTCGAACAGGTCCGCCGCCGCGCCGCCGAAACCACGCGGGCCGGACGCCGCCGACGGCGCGGCAACCGCCGCAGCCTCGGCCTCCAGCCGCGCCGCCGCGCGGTTGTGCCGCACGATATCGACGATCTGCGCGAGCAGGGTCAGCGCAACGAGCGCCACGGCGAGCAACGCCATGCGCCGCGCCCAGCCCCTGTCCGATACCCATTGCGTCCGCCGCGCGAACGGCCCCTGCCGCAAATTCATCGGCGGATCGGCCAGCACCGCCGCCAGCCCCGCCTCGAAACGCGGCCCGTCCACCTCGATCACCGGCGCGCCGCCGGTCAGCGCCTCGGCCAGCTCCGGCTCCAGCGTGAAAGCGGCGCCCGCCCCACGATAATCGTCGTTATGCCGCGCGAAGCCCTCGTCCGGCGCGGCGAGCAGGAAGGGCGCCGGCACGATCGCATCCGGCTCGACCCCCATCGCCTGCGCGGCGACCAGCCATTCCGCCATCCGCGCCGCCGGCGCCAGCGCGACCGGCGTGCGCCCCGCCTCGGGCCGTCCCGCCGCCCCGTGCATGTCGGCGAGCGGGGAGGCGACCGCGTCGGCGAGCATCAGCCGCGCCGCCGCCACCGCCTGTGCGGGGGCCAGCCCTTCGTCCAGCTCCAGCCAGTGCACCGCGACATCGCTGCCCGGCACGGCCAGCACCACCGCTTCGCCCGGCTCGCTCGCGGGCACACCGCCCGCGCCGCGCAACACCGCGCCGTCGCCGGCCAGCCGCAGCCAGCCGCCGCCGTCCGCGAAGATCAGCAGGACGGGATCAGTTGACGATGTCGGCATTGTCGCCGTCGCCGCCCTCGCGCCCGTCCGCGCCGAGCGAGGAGATCTGGAACGGCCGCCCCTCCGGCCCCGGCGCCGCGTAACGATAGGGATTGTTCCACGGATCGTCCGGCAGGCGGCGGACATAATTGCCGTTCACCAGCGCCTGGAGCCCCTCCTCGCTCGTCGGGTAGCGCATATTGTCGAGCCGGTACATTTCCACGCCCTGCTCCAGCGTGGCGATGTCGGCGCGCGCCTTGGTGACGGCCGCGCGGTCGGCGGCGGGCATGACGTTGATGACGACGATCGTGGCGAGGAGGCCGATGATGACGATGACCACCATCATCTCAACCAGAGTGAAGCCCCGCTCTTTCCTCCCCACGATTTCGTGGGGAGGGGGACCATGCGCAGCATGGTGGAGGGGTAACTTCCGGAGCTTTCGAAGATACCCCTCCACCACCCTTCGGGTGGTCCCCCTCCCCGGCAAATGCCGGGGAGGAAACAAATGACGACCGAACATCAATATCCTCCGGCGAGCGTGTCGAGTTGCAGGATGGGCAGCAGGATCGACAGCACGATGACGGCGACGATCACGCCCATGACGACGATGATAGCAGGTTCGAGCAGCGACAGCGCGGTCGAGGTGAAGGAATCGAACTCGCGCTCCAGATAGTCGGCCGCCCGCTCCAGCATCATGTCGAGCCGTCCCGAAGCCTCTCCGCTCGCGGCCAGATAGACGAGCAAAGGCGGGAACACCCCGGCCTTGCGCAGCGCGCCGGACAGGCTGCCGCCGGTCCGCACCGTCTCGGCGATCCCGGCGCTGGCCTGGCGCAGCACGCGGTTGTGCACGGTCTGCGTGGTGAGCGTCAGCCCCTCCAGCAGCGGCAGGCGGCTCGCGATCATCGTCGAGAGCGTCCGCGCCATCCGCGCCGCATGCAGGTCGCGGATCAGCCGGCCGATAATGGGCAGCTTCAGCAGCGCCGCATCGAACTTCATCCGGATGCCCTCCTCCTTCAGCGCCCGCCCACCAAGGAAGACGACCAGCGCCAGCCCGATCAGCAGCGCCCACCACCAATTGGCCAGGAAGTTCGAAATCGCGATCACGATCCGGGTGAGCAGGGGCAATTGCTGGCCCACGTCCCGGAACTGCTCGACCACCTTGGGCACGACGAAGATCATCAGCGCGAACACCACGAAGGTGGCGACCGCCGCCAGCACGATCGGATAAGCCAGCGTCGAGAGCACCTTGCCCCGGATCTGCGCCTGCCGCTCCAGCAGGTTGGCCAGCCGCTCCAGGATCGACGGCAGGGTGCCCGATCCCTCGCCCGCCGCGACCATCGCGCGGTAGAGCGGCGGGAAGCTCTTCGCCTCGCGCCCCATCGCGTCGGCCAGCCGCCGCCCCTCGACGACGCCGGCATGGACATTGCCCAATATGCGCTGCTCGTCCTCGCGCTCGGACTGGCGCGAGAGGGTGCGCAAGGCCTCCTCGAGCGGGGCGACCTGCGCGAGCGTCGCGAGCTGGCGGGTGAAGAGGGTGAGTTGCTTGGCCGAGAGCCGCCGCCGCGCGATCAGCCCGCGCGAGAGCAAAGGCGGCCCCGCCACCGCCTCGGTCGCGGGCTCGATCCGCACGACATAGAGCCGCCGCTCCCGAAGCTGCGCCTTGGCCGCGTCGGCGCTGTCGGCGCGCAGCGAGCCGCGCCGCTCGCGCCCCGCCGTGTCGAGGCCGACCCAGGCGAAATCAGGCATCGCCGCCCTCGTGCCGCGACACGCGCACGGCCTCCTCCGGGCTGGTCGTGCCGGCCAGCACCAGCTCCCGCGCCGCGCCGGAAAGGGTCGGCGCGGCGCGGAAGGCGTGGGCGGCGATCGCGGTCTCGTCGCCGCCGGCATTGATGAGGCGCCGGATCGTCTCGTCCACCTTCACCGCCTCGAACAGGCCGATCCGGCCCTTATAGCCGCTGTTCGAACAGGCCGGGCAGCCGACCGGCTCATAGACCGTCGCGCCCGCCGCGATCCCCAGCGTTTCGGCCAGCGACCCCTCGGCTTCGACCGGACGCCGACATTCCCCGCACAACCGCCGCACCAGCCGCTGCGCCAGCACCGCGCGCACCGTCGAGGCGATCAGGAAAGGCTCCACCTTCATGTCCCTGAGCCGCGTGATCGCGCCGACGCTGTCATTGGTGTGGACGGTGGAGAGCACCAGATGCCCGGTCAGCGCCGCCTGCACGGCGATCTCCGCCGTCTCGCGGTCGCGGATCTCGCCGACCATCACCGTGTCCGGATCCTGCCGCAGGATCGCGCGCAGCCCGGTCGCGAAGGTGAGGCCCACCTGCGGGTTGATCTGCGTCTGCCCCACCCCGTCCACCGCATATTCCACCGGGTCTTCGACGGTGAGGATGTTGCGGCTGCCATCGTTGAGCAGCTTCAGCCCCGCATAGAGCGTCGTCGTCTTGCCCGATCCGGTCGGCCCGGTGACCAGCACGATCCCGTTCGGCTCGCCCAGCGCCTCGGTGAACAGGCGCTTCACCGCGTCGCTCATGCCGATCTGGTCCAGCCCGATCCCGGCATTGTCCTTGTCGAGGATGCGCAGCACGACCCGCTCACCGGCCCGGCTCGGCAGGGTGGAGACGCGCACGTCGATCAGCTTGCCGCCGAGCGTCAGCCCGATCCGCCCGTCCTGCGGCAGGCGCCGCTCGGCGATGTCGAGGCGCGCCATCACCTTGACGCGGCTCACCACCACCGGCGCGACATGGGGCGGCATGCGCAAGGTCTCGCGCAGCACCCCATCCATCCGCATCCGCACGACCAGCCCGGTCTCGTAGGGCTCGATATGGATGTCGCTGACGCCCTGGCGCGCGGCGTCGGCGATGATGCCGTTGATGAGACGGATCGCCGGCGCGTCGTCCGACGTGTCGAGCAGGTCGTCGGCGCTGGGCAGGGCGGCGGCGAGATGGCCGAGATCGTCGCCGAAGCCGAGCGAGTCGGCGGCGTCGGCCGCCACCCCCGCTCCGGCCCCGTAGAGATCGGAGAGCAGCCGGTCGAAGTCCGGCGCGCTCACCGGCTGGAGCGCGAAGGGCCGGGCGAGGAAGCGCCTGAGCTCGACGATCGCCGCCGGGTCCGCGCCCGCGCGCATCGCCACCGCCAGCCGCCCCTCCGTCTCGCCGGTCGCGGCGAAGCCGTGGCGGCGGGCGAAGGCATAGGGAATGCGCGCCGGCGCCTCGGCCACGGGGGCCGCCTCGCTCTCCTCGCCGCGCGCGATCCTCATTGCGGCTCGGCCGCGCTCGGCGGAACCTCCACCGGCGTCACCACCTGGTCCCGCGGCCCCGGCGCGGCGGCCGAGGGCGGCACCGTGCCGAGATAGTCGCGCACCAGCTCGTCGAGCGAGGGCTCGCGGTCCGGGTTGGCGAGGAGCTGCTGGCCGCGCGCATAATTGTAGCGTTGCGCGCTCATCGCCCGCGCGTCGGCGGCGGTGCGCATGATCGTCGGGCGGATGAACACCATCAGGTTGGTCCGCGCCCGCTCCCGCCCGCGCGAGCGGAACAGCTCGCCGAGCAGCGGGATGTCGCCCAGGATCGGCACCCGCTCCAGCGTGCGCCGCTCATTCTCGTCGAGCAGGCCGCCGATGCCGACGATCTCGCCGTCGTCCACCGTGATCGTCGTCTCCAGCTCGCGCTTGTTGAGGATGATCTCGGGATTGGTCGTCGACACCCGCCCGGCGATCGAGCTCACCTCCTGGCGGATGTCGAGCCGGATCGATCCGCCCGCGTTGATCTGCGGCCGGACCTCCAGCGTGATGCCGACATTCTGGCGCTGCACGGTGCGGAAGGCGTTGTCGAAATTGGGCGACAGCGCCTCGCCGGTGGTGATCGGGATTTCCTGCCCGACCAGGAAATAGGCCTGCTCGTTGTCCAGCGTCATGATCGACGGGGTGGAGAGCAGGTTGGACTGATTGTCGCTCCGCACCGCGTTGACGATCGCGCCGAAGACGGCGTTGCCGCTGCGGATGAGGCCGCCGCCGATCCCGCCGGTCGCCCCGGCCAGGCTGCCGATCGCCGCGTCGCGCAGCTGCTCCTGCAAGTCTTCCGAGGCGCCCAGCTCCTCGGCGGCGATCGCGCCGGCGATCAGGTTCGCATTGGGCGCGATGTTGGAATAATTGGTGACGGCGAAGGGGATGTTGGAGCCGCGCAGGCCGGACAGGAAAAGCTGGACGCCGAGCTGCTGCGCCGCGCCTTCCGAAATCTCGACGATGATCGCCTCGACCAGCACCTGCTGGCGGCGCACGTCGAGCTGACGGATCACCTCGCCCAGCATGCGCTGGATGTCCGGCGTCGCCGAGATGACGATCGCATTGGCCCCGGCGAAGCGGGTGACGGTGGCGCCCCGCGCGGCGAGCGGCGCTTCCCCGGCCGGCGCGGCGGCGGCGGGCGCGGCGGGCGCGGCCGCCGAACTGTCGCCCGCCATGGCCGGTCCGCCGCTCGCGCTGCGGCCGGAGGGATTGCGCGCCGCCGGGCGGGGCGAGACCGCGGGCTGGGTCGCGGTCTGGCCGAGCAGGGTCTGGAGCACCGGCAGCAATTGCTCGGCGTCGGCATGTTCGAGGAAGACGACGCGGATCTCGCTCCCGCTCGCCGCCCGCGCGTCCAGCTCCTGCGCGATCCCCGCTAATTGCGCGACCGAGGCCGCGTCGCCGCGCAGCGCGATCGAATTGGCGCTGTCCACCGGCACGACCGAGACGCCCTCGCCCGCCAGCTCGCGCAGCGCCGCCGCGATCTCGCGCGCGCCGGCATTGTCGAGGCCGACCAGCCGGGTGACGCCGCTGTCCACGTCGATCTGGGCGAGCGCCGCGCGCACCCGCCGCACATTGTCGGCGAAGTCGGAGACGATGATCGAGCCGCGCCCGGCGGTGATCGATCCGTCGCGGCTGACCAGCGGGCGCAAGGTCTCGACCGCCGCCGCCGCGTCCACCCGGCGCACCCGGAAGATCTCGGTGACGAAGCCGCTCGCCCCCGTCCGCCGCGACGCGCCGAGCGGCGCCGAGGCCGAGGCGCCCGCGATCGGCTGGACCCGGAGCGCGCCGCCGGCGGCCGGGACGGCGGCATAGCCGTTGGCGCGCAAGGTGGAGAGGAACAGCTCGAAATATTCGCTGCGCGACAGCGGCCGCTCGGTGACGACCGAGACGCGCCCCTGCACGGCGGGATCGATGATGAAGGTCCGCCCCGTCACCCGCGACGCATCCTGGATGAAGGCGCGCACGTCCGCCTCGCGCAGGTTCAGCACATATTGCGCGGACGCGGGCGCCAGCGGCGCGAGGGAGGTGGCGGCGAGCGCGAGCGCCAGGGCAATCGGGAAACGCTTCACTGTCCTGGCATCCTCACCGAAATCTGCACGTTGCGGCCGCCCCGCTCCACCGTCAGCGCCGCCGCGCCGCCGCCGGCGCGCAGCGCCTGCTCGGCCTGGGCGGGCGAGGTGACGCGCTGGCCGTTCACCGCGACGATCACGTCGCCGGGCTGGAAGCCGGCGGCGCGGAACATCTCGCCGCCGTCGCCGCCCGGCGCGACAGTCAGGCCGTCGATCTGATTCTCGCCGACGCGCGGCTGGAACTGGAGCGGCAGGCCGCCCGGCGCGGCGGAAACGGTCGGGACCGGCGGCGGCGGCGGCGCCGTTGTCGTCGTCTCGCCGGTCGGCGCCGCTTCGGGCGCGGGGGTGGATTGATCGAGGAAGAGCTGCTCGCGCGTCCCGCCCCGGTCGATGGTGATGCTGTCGAAGCCCACTTCGGCCAGCGTCACGCCCGGCATGATCTCCTCGCCGACCGCGAAGCTGCTCTGGCTGCCGTCGGAAAGCTGGATGATCGCCGAGCCGCGCCCGGTCGCGCGATCCTCGCGCACGCCGAACAATTGCAGGTTGAGGCCGGTCACCACCGTCGGCCCGCCGCCCTCGGTCAGGCGGAAGAAGGGATCGAAGCTGCCCAGCGCCCCGGCCTGCGCCGGTCCCGCCAAAGCGGCGGGCGCCTGCCAGTCGCCCAGCGGGCCGAGCGGGGTCGTCGCCGTCCAGACCAGCCGCGCCGCCTGCACCGCGACGAGCGCGATCAGCGCCAGCTCCAGCGCGCGCGCCGGAGTCGGGCGGGGCAGCCGGCCGAACAGCCGCCCGGCGCGGGGATCAAGCTCCAGGCGCATCGACGAAACCGAATCCCTCCCCGAACCGGGCCATGCGGCCACCAGCTATGTCGTTCCGATGACTCAAATAAGACAAGTCATGGACGCCCGAGGCGGCTCGCACGTTGAAACGGATGGCGCAACGCCTCCCCTTCCCCGAAGAGTCGCGTGAACGGGAAGGTTCACAGCTTTTGTGGGGCGGCGCAAGGGCTTGATCGCGGGGGAAGAAGGGGCCGGAAACGGACCGCGAAAACGGGTCGGGCGACGCCTCTAGGGAAGAACGCCGCCCTTGGACTCTCCCGCTAGCAGGTCCAAGATGGACGCAGACTGAACGCCGGGCGATCAGCCCCGCCCGGCGAGCCGGCTGAGGTGATCGAACAGCTCGGCGGCGTTCCGGTCCCAGCCGAATCGCTCGGCGCACCGGCGCGCGGCGGCCGGATCGCCCGGCGCGGCGAGCAGCTCGGCGACCGCCCCGGCGACCGCCCCCGCCTCGCGCGCGACCAGCCGCCCCGCCTCGGGCCGGTCGATCGCCTCGCGCGCGCCGCCCGCGTCGCTGGTCACGACCGGCGTGCCGCAGGCGAGCGATTCGACCCAGACATTGGCAAGCCCTTCCGACACGGTCGGCAGGACGGTCACGTCGGCGGCGGCGAGCAGGACGGGCAATTCGTCATGCGGGCGGTTGCCGAGGAAGCGCACGCGCGTCTCCACCCCCAGCCGCGCCGCCATCTTCGCCAGCGCGCCCCGCTCCGGCCCGTCCCCAACGAGAATCAGCGTGGCATCGGGCAGGCGCGTCAGCGCCTCGATCGCGATATGCTGGCCCTTGCGCTCGATCAGCGCCCCGGCGCAGACCAGCAGCGGCCCGTCCACCCCGAGCGCCGCCTTCGCCGCGACGCGATCGACCGGGCGGAAGCGATCGAGATCGACGCCGGTATAATGAACGGCGATCTTCTCCTCCGGCATGCCCAGCCCCGCCATGTCGCGCTTCAGCGCCGCGCTGACCGCGAGCAGCCCGTCCGCCGCCCGCCCGGCCGCGATCACCTGGTCGCCGATCCCCGGCCGCGCGCCCCAGACATGCACGTCGCTGCCCCGCGCCTTGATCGACACCGGCACGCCCAGCGCCGCGCCGAGCCGCGCCGCCGCCGGCCCATCCGGCCAGAAGAACTCCGCGTCGATCACGTCGAAGGGAAAGCGCGCCCTGATCTCGCGCAGCAGCGGCAGGATCGCGTCCGCCATCCGCCGCGCCGTCCCCGCCTGCCCGACGCGCGGCCAGACCCGGTAGCGCGGGCGATGGACGGCGAGCCCCTTCCAGCTCTCGGCGCGCGGCAGGGTGGCGAGCGGCGCATAATGCGGATGGCGCGACAGCGGCCGGACCGGCAGGCCGACCGGCGACACGACTTCCAGCGCCACGTCGTTCCGCGCCGCCAGCCCCAATGTCTGCCGCTCGACGAACACGCCGAGCGTCGGCCGCGCCGCATGGGGAAAGAGCGTCGAAAGGGTCAGCACGCGAAGCATCGCGCCGCCCCTAGCACAGGTCGCCTGCCGCGTGGTTAAGGCGACCCGGTTAAACCGCCGTTCAGGCCGCGCCGCCGATGCGCGAAGTCCGCTTGGCCTCGCGTTGAGGCTCCGCTAAGAAGCCCGCCATG
>CAZTPD010000022.1:0-19253 GCA_964614625.1 uncultured Sphingosinicella sp.
GCGTGATCGGCGCGGTGCTGCGCACCAACGCCTTCGCCGGGGCGGGCCGCGAGGCTTTGTCCTTCAAGCTCGATTCGGCGGCGGTGCCCGGCCTGCCGGCGCCGCGCCCCTGGCGCGAGATGTGGGTCTATTCGCCGCGCATCGAGGGCATCCACCTGCGCGGCGGGCCGATCGCGCGCGGCGGCCTCAGATGGTCCGACCGGCGCGACGATTTCCGCACCGAGATCCTGGGCCTGATGAAGGCGCAGCTCGTCAAGAACGCGGTGATCGTTCCGACCGGCGCGAAGGGCGGCTTCTATCCCAAGCAGCTGCCCAACCCGGCCGAGAATCGCGACGCCTGGCTGGAGGAGGGCAAGGAAAGTTACCGCATCTTCATGCGCGCCTTGCTCTCCGTCACCGACAATATCGTCGACGGCAAGGTCGTCCACCCGGCCGACGTGACGATCCACGACGGCGAGGATCCCTATTTCGTCGTCGCCGCCGACAAGGGCACGGCGACCTTCTCCGACGTCGCCAACGCGATCGCGGTGGAACGCGGCTTCTGGCTGGGCGACGCCTTCGCCTCGGGCGGGAGCCAGGGCTACGACCACAAGGCGATGGGCATCACCGCCAGGGGCGCCTGGGTCTCGGTCCAGCGCCATTTCCGCGAGATGGGCGTGGACGTGCAGAAGGAGCCGGTGACGGTCGCCGGGGTCGGCGACATGTCCGGCGACGTGTTCGGCAACGGCATGCTGCTCAGCAAGGCGATCAAGCTGGTCGCCGCCTTCGATCACCGCCACATCTTCCTCGATCCCGATCCCGATCCGGCGAGGAGCTGGAAGGAGCGCAAGCGCCTGTTCGATCTGCCGCGTTCGAGCTGGGCCGATTACGACGCGGAGCTGGTCTCGAAGGGCGGCGGCATCTTCCCGCGCAGCCAGAAGTCGATCCCGCTGAGTCGCGAGGTCCGCGCGCTGCTCGGCATCGAGGCGAAGGAGATCGAGCCCGCCGCCTTGATCGCCGCGATCCTGCGCGCGCCGATCGACCTCATCTGGTTCGGCGGCATCGGCACCTACATAAAGGCGTCCCACGAGAGCCATGCCGAGGTCGGCGATCCCGGCAACGACGCGATCCGGGTCAGCGCCGCCGAGCTGCGCGCCCGCGTCGTCGGCGAGGGCGCCAATCTCGGCGTCACCCAGGCCGCGCGCATCGAGTTCTCCGAGGTCGGCGGGCGGATCAACACCGACTTCATCGACAATTCGGCCGGCGTCGATTGCTCGGACAACGAGGTCAACATCAAGATCCCGCTGAACCGCGAGGTGATCGAGGGGCGGCTCGGCATGGACGCGCGCAACGCCCTGCTCGCCGAGATGACCGACGACGTCTCGGAACTGGTGCTGGAGGACAATCGCCTCCAGACGCTGGCGCTGTCGATCGCGGAGCGCGGCGGCGCGCAGGCCCTGCCCCGCTTCGTCCGGGTGATCGAGCTGCTGGAGGAGAGCGGCCGCCTCAACCGCGAGGTCGAGGGACTGGAGAGCAATGAGGAGCTGCTCCGCCGCGCCCAGCAGAATCGCGGCCTCACCCGGCCGGAGCTGGCCGTTTTGCTCTCCACCGCGAAGATGCGGCTCCAGGCGGCGATCGAGGAGACGGACTTCACCGACGATCCGACGCTGGAAGCCGATCTGCTCGCCGCCTTCCCACAGGCGATGCAGGCGAAGCATCGCGACGCGATCCTCCAGCACCGGCTGCGGCGCGAGATCATCGCGACCAAGATCGCCAACCGGTTCGTCAACCGGCTCGGCATCGTCGCGCCCTTCGCGCTGACCGAGGAGGAAGGGGCCGCCTTCGGCCAGGCCGCCGCCGCCTTCGTCGCCGCCGAGCGCCTGTTCGACATGCCCGCCTTGTGGGCCGAGCTGGACACGGCCGACGTGCCCGAGCAGGTGCGGCTCGCGCTGTTCGCGCAGGCCGGGACCGGGTTGCAGCACCATGTCGCCGATCTGCTGCGCTGCACGGCGGCCGACCAGAAGCCCGGCGAGGTCGTCGAGCAGCTTCGGCCCGGCCTCGCCAAGCTCGCCGCCTCGGTGGAGAATCTGCTGCGCACGGAGCCGAAGGCGGAGGCGGCCGAGCGCCGCGCCGAGCTGGAGGCGATGGGCGCGCCGCGCGCGCTCGCGGGGCGGATCGTGCGATTGTTCGAGCTCAACGGCGCGGTCGGGCTGGCGGTGATGGGCCGCAAGCTCGGCGTCGACGAGATCGTGCTGACCCGCGCCTATACGCGGCTCGGCGAGGCGCTGGGGCTGGACTGGGCGCAGAACGCGGCCAACCATTTCCAAGCGACCGACCAGTGGGAGCGGCTGCTCACCGCCGGCCTGGCGCGCGATTTCGAGCAGCTCCGGCTCGATTTCCTCGCCCGGAGCAAGAGCGCCGATCCGACCGCGATCGTGGAGCAATGGGTCGCCGATCAGGGCGCGCGGATCGACCAGTTCCGCCGCACCGTCGACCGCGCCCGCGCGGCGGCGACCACCACCGCCCCGATGCTCGCCCAGATCGCGACCCAGGCGCGGGTGTTGCTGGGACGCTGACGGATTTTCCTCCCCGGCATTCGCCGGGGAGGGGGACCATGCGCAGCATGGTGGAGGGGTTCTCTTCAGCTTCGAAGAACCCCTCCACCAGCCTATGGCTGGTCCCCCTCCCCACGAAATCGTGGGGAGGAAATTCTTTCGAACAGCCAGACCCGGATCGCGCTGGCGAGGTTGGGCGGATCGGCCATCGCGATCCGTTCGGCGTCGATCCGGGCCACCAGCGCGCTCACCGGCAGGCGCTCGGCTTCCGCCGCGTCCCTGAGCGCGTCCCAGAAGACCGGCTCCAGGCTGATCGAGGTCGCATGCCCCGCGATCATGATCGAGCGTTTGACCGGCCCCATGCACCACCTTCGTCATTCCAGCGAAAGCTGGAATCTCTCTTTCCTTCAGCACTGCCAAGGAAGGCAAATGAGATTCCAGCTTTCGCTGGAATGACGGAAAGCAGAATCAATACATATGCTGGCCGCCGTTGATGCTGAGCGTGCTCCCCGTCACGAAGCCCGCATCCTCGCCGGTGAGGAAGACGACGCCGCGCGCGATCTCCTCGGCCTTGCCGAGCCGGCCCACGGGAATCTTCGCGACGATCTTGGCGAGCACTTCCTCCGGCACGGCGGCGACCATGTCGGTGTCGATATAGCCCGGCGCGATCGCGTTGACGGTGATGCCGGCGCGCGCGCCTTCCTGCGCCAGCGCCTTGGTGAAGCCGTGGATGCCGGACTTGGCGGCGGCGTAATTGACCTGGCCGTACTGGCCCGCCTGCCCGTTGATCGAGCCGATATTGACGACGCGGCCATATTTGCGGTCGTTCATGCCGTTCCACACCGCCTTGGCCATGTTGAAGCAGCCGCCCAGATTGATGTCCATCACATCGTCCCAGGCCTGCCGGTCCATCCGCTTCATCGTGCCGTCGCGGGTGATGCCGGCATTGTTGACCAGCACGTCCACCGGCCCCAGCTCGCCCTCCACCTGCGCGACGCCGGCCAGACAGGCGTCGAGATCGGAGACGTCCCATTTATAGGCCTTGATGCCGGTCCGCTCGGTGAACGCGCGGGCCTTCTCGTCATTGCCGGCATAATTGGCGGCGACGGTGAGCCCCGCGTCCCTGAGCGCCACGCTGATCGCCTCGCCGATGCCTCGGCTGCCCCCGGTGACGATAGCTACTCGTGCCATGAATCGCTCTCCTGATCTTTTCTATGACCAAGGCTTATGACGGCCCCTGCCAACCTTCAAGCTCGCGCGCGATCAATGTGCGCAGCATGGCCATGCCGGGCGCCGAATCGTTGAGGCAGGGGAGATAGGCGAAGCGCTTTCCCCCCGCCGCGGCGAACGTCTCCCTGCCGCGGATCGCCAGCTCCTCCAGCGTCTCCAGGCAATCGGCCGAAAAGCCCGGCGCGAGGATCGCGATGTCGGTGATCCCCTTGCCCGGCAGTTCGGCGAGCGTCGCGTCGGTCGCCGGCTCCAGCCATTTCGCCCGGCCGAAGCGCGACTGGAAGGTGACGAGCAGCTCGCGCCCCAGCGCCTCGGACAGTAGCCGCGCCGTCTCCCGGCACTGGTCGTGATAGGGATCGCCGAGCGTCCGCGTGCGCTCCGGCATGCCGTGGAAGCTGGCGAGGATCGCCTGCGGCTGGAAGTCGAGCGCGGCGAGCGACGCCTCCACGCTTTCCTTCAGCGCGGCGATATAGGCCGGATCGTCATGATAGGGCGGCAGGAAGCGCAGCGTCGGCTGGCGGCGCAGCGTGGCGAGATGGGCCGCGACGGCGTCCGTCGCGGTCGCCGTCGTCGCCCCGCAATATTGCGGATAGAGCGGCGCGATCAGGATGCGCTCGCACCCTTGCGCGATCAGCGCGTCGATCCGGGCGGGGATCGGCGGATTGCCGTAGCGCATCGCATGATCGACGATGACGCCGTCCCCGAACGCGCCGGTCAGCGCCTTCGCCTGCCGCTTCGTGATCGCGGCGAGCGGCGATCCCTCCTCGGTCCACACCTGGCGATAGGCGTGGGCCGATTTCTTCGGCCGCGTGTTGAGGATGATGCCGCGCAGGATCGGCTGCCAGACGATCGCGGGGATCTCCACCACGCGCGGGTCGGACAGGAACTCCTTCAGATAGCGCCGCACCGCCTTCGGCTCGGGCGCGTCCGGCGTGCCGAGATTGACGAGGAGAATGCCGACGCTCATCCGCCGCGCCCCACCAGGATCGGCAGGCTGCGCGCGCGGACGCCGGTCAGCGCGAACCAGGCGTTGGCGACGGCGGGCGCGGCGACCGGCACCGCCAGCTCGGTGACGCCGCCCGGCTCGTCCTCGCTCTCGATCAGCTCGACGCTCACCTCCGGCGCGTCGCGCAGCCGGGGCAGGCCGTAATCGTCGATCGTCCGCGCCAAGGGCAGCCCTCCTTCGAACAATAGCGGCCGGCCCGTCGCCGCCGCGATGCCGTGGATCAGCCCGCCCTCGATCTGCTGCCTGACCAGCTCGGGATTGACGATCCGCCCGCAATCCACCGCGCAGACCGCGCGGATGACGCGCACCCGCTGGTCCGCCGTCGTTTCGACCTCGACGAGCGCGGCGATGTGCGATCCCCAGGCGCTCACCGCCGCGATCCCCATATTGCTGCCTGGCGCGCCGCCGTCCCAGCCGCCGATCGCGGTGGCGGTGGCGAGGCAGCGGGCGAGGCGCGGATTGCCGCCCAGCATCCCCATGCGGAAGGACAGGGGATCGGCCCCCGCCGCCCGCGCCAGCTCGTCGATGAAGCTCTCGGTGAAGAAGCCGGTATAGGAGCGCGCGCCGCCCCGGGCGATGCCGGCGGCGATGCCGGTGTCCGCCGCGACATGGTCGATCCGCACATGCTCGATGCCGTAGGGCGGGGCCGCGCCCGCCGCCGGGCCGCCGTCCGGGCGCAGGAAGCTCGCCGGCACGCCGAGCCGCGCCGCCAGCGCCGCCGAGGCGTCGGCCGCCGCGATCCGCGCCTGCCACCCATGGATCCGGCCGCCCGCGAGCCACGCGCTCAGCCGCGCGGCGGCGGGCGGGCGGAAGGTGTCGGCCTGGATTTCATGGATGCGCGGCCAGGTGACCTGCACAGGCCGCTCCAGCTTGAGCGCGATGATAGCGGCCTGGACGATCGCGCCCGTCTCCAGCTTGCGGCCATAGCCGCCTCCGGCCAGCGTCGGATAGAGCGTCACCCGGCCTTCCGGCATGCCGACCGCACGCGCCGCCGCCGCGCGGGCCAGCCCCGGCGCCTGGGTCGGCGCCCAGATTTCCAGCCGGTCGCCGATCAGCCGCGCGGCGGCGGCGAGCGGCTCGATCGCCGCGCTCGGGGCGGGGCCGACCGCATAGACGGCGTCGATCCGGCTCGCGCCCGGAAAATCGCCCGCCACGTCGCCGGTCTCGAACACGCGCGACGCCGATCCGGCGTCGAGCGCCCGCGTCATCGTCGCCGCGATGTCCGCGCTCGACGGCAGGCCGGCCGGCACCGCGTAGCGCGGGTTCAGCGCGTTGAGCGCCTTGCCCGCCGCCCAGCCGTTGCTCGCCGCCACCGCGATCCAGCCCGGATTCTCGATCAGCTTGAGCACGCCCGGCACCCGATCGGCGGCGTCCCAGTCCACCTCGACCCGGCGGCTCCCCGGCGGCGCGCCGCGCACCGCGACATAGACCATGTCGCGCAGGCGGATGTCGGCGGCGAACAAGGCGGTGCCGTCGATCTTGGCGGGCAGATCGAGCCGGGGCAGCGCCTGGCCGGTCAGCCGGTAATCGATGCCGCCGCGCGCCGGCAGCTCCTCCGGCAGCTCCATCCCCGCCGCCGCCTCGGCCAGCTCGGCGAAGGCGATGCGGTCGTCGCCGTTCCAGACGAAGCCGTCGCGCGTGTCCAGCTCCTCCCAGCTCGCGTCCCACCGCTCCGCCGCCGCGCGGCACAGCAAGGCCCGCGCCCCCGCGCCCGCCTCGCGCAGCCGCCCCTCGAAACCGCGCACCGAGGTCGATCCCCCGGTCAGCATCAGCGCATTGCGCGTCGCATATTCCCGCGCGGCCCAGCGGTCGGCACCGAGCGCGGCGGGGATCATGCTGGCGTCGGCCGCTTCCTCGGCGGCGAGCAGGTTGGCGTAAAGCGGGCCGATCGGCGCCGGCTCGACCGAGACGGTGCGCCAGTCCGCGCCCAACTCGTCGGCGAGGATCTGGGGAAGCGCGGTCCACGTCCCCTGCCCCAGCTCGGCCTGCGGCACGGCGACGATCACCCGCCCGTCGCGCCCGATCTTCAGGAAGGCGTTGAACGCCGTCTCACCCTCGGCAGCGCGCAGGTTCGACACATAGCTGCGCGGCCACAGGCCCCAGGTCAGCACCAGCCCCACGCCCGCGCCGCCGCCGACCAGAAAGGCCCGCCGGCTGATGCCCCTCTGTTCGCGACGCCGCGTCATGCGGCGGTGATAGAGGGGGGAAGCCAAGCGGGCTAGGCCCCACCCTCTCGTCATTCCGGCGAAAGCCGGAATCCACCTTTTCTTCTCCGCGTCTCTGCGCCTCTGCGCGAACCATTCTTTTTTGCGCGCAGAGACGCAGAGACGCGGAGGAAAGGGAGAAGAAGATGGATTCCGGCTTTCGCCGGAATGACGGGAAGGTGCTTGAGCTTGATTCCGTCTCCCGGATTCGGCACTGCGCCCGCAGAGGGAGCGAACATGGCCGCGCGAATCTACCAGCGTTCGAAGAATGCGATGCAATCGGGCAAGGCCCGCGTCGGCCAGTGGGTGCTGGAATTCGAATCCCGCGCGCCCAAGCGCCCCGATCCGCTCACCGGCTGGGCCGGCGGCGCCGATACGCAGGAGCAGGTGCGCCTCACCTTCCCGACGCTGGAGGCCGCCCAGGCCTATGCGGCCAGGAACGGCATCGACGCCCACATCGTCCCCCCCGCCGCGCCGAAGCTCAAGCTCCAGGCCTACGCCGACAATTTCCGCTAGGGTCCGTCTTCGATAGCCGCAACGCCCGCACGGCACCGGGCCGGCGCGCGCGCATGGGTCTTGCGCGAAGTTGAAACGGGGTTCAGGTTCGTCTCCGGGAGACGGGCGCATGAACGACATGGGGCAGGCCGCGGTTTCGGCGGACAAGGCGCCGCGCACCGAGCGGGGACGGCGCACGGTGCGCAAGCTGCTGGAGGCGGCGGCGGCGGAATTCGGCGCGCGTGGCTATCACGAGGCGGCGATCACCGGGATCACGGCGCGCGCCGGCGTCGCGCTCGGCACCTTCTACACCTATTTCGAAAGCAAGGAGGAGCTGTTCCGCGCGCTGGTGCGCGACATGAGCAACGCGACGCGCAGCCATGTCGCCGAGGCGGTGGCCGGCGCGCCGGACCGGCTCGCCGCCGAACGGCTCGGCCTCGCCGCCTTCATCGCCTTCACCCGCAAGCATCCCGAGCTCTACCGGATCATCGAGGAGGCCCAGTTCGTCGCCGAGGACGCCCATCGCGCCCATTACCGTTCCTTCGTCGAGGGCTATCGCGAGGGGCTGGCGCAGGCCGGCGCGCGCGGCGAGATCGTCGAGGGGCCGGACGAGCTGCGCGCCTGGGCGCTGATCGGGATGAGCGTGTTCCTCGGCAAACGCTACGCGATCTGGGACCGGGACATGGACCCGGCCGAGGTCGCCGACCATGCCATCGACCTCGTCGCCGACGGCCTGCGAAAGCGATCGCCATGATCGAGGCGATTCCCGATCTCGCCGCCAAGCGCGCGGCGCTGACCCCGGACGCGGTGGCGCTGGAGGAGCTGGCGACGGGCGCGACCCGCACCTATGCCCAGCTCGACGCCCGCGCCGGCGCGGCGGCGGCGGCGCTGGCGGCGCGCGGCGTGCGCGCGGGCGACCGGGTGGCGATCCTCTGCCGCCAGCGCATCGCCTTCTTCGAGCTGCTGTTCGGCTGCGCCCGGCTCGGCGCCGTGCTGGTGCCGCTGAACTGGCGGATGCCGCCCGCCGAGCTGGACGGTCTGATCGCCGATGCCGAACCGGCCCTGCTGCTCCACGATGCCGCCGACGCCGGCACCGTCGCCCGACTCGCCGCCGCGCCGCCGGCCTTGTGCCTCGACAGGGACTATGAGGCCGCGCTCGCCGCCGCGCCGGAGCGCCGGTCCCGCCCGACCTGGCCGGCGGGCTCGACCTGGTACCTGCTCTACACGTCGGGCACGACCGGGCGGCCCAAGGGCGTGATCCACACCTACCGCATGGCGCTGGCCAACCATGTCAATATCGGCACGGCGATCGGCCTCTCCGCCGCCGACACCACCGCCGCCTTCCTGCCCAATTTCCACACCGCCGGCATCAACCTCCACGCGCTGCCGACCCTGATCGCCGGCGGGCGCGTGATCCTGATGGAGACGTTCGACGCCGAGGCGCTGGTCGGCCTGATCGAAGCACGGCGGCTCGACGCCGTCTTCGCCGTGCCGACCGTCTACCAGGCCCTGCTCGACCATCCCCGCTTCGCCGCCGCGCCGCTGGACCATGTCCGCCACTGGGGCTGCGGCGGCGCGCCCCTGCCCGACGCGCTCGCCGAACGCTATCGCGATCTCGGCGTGCGCGTCTGCAACGGCATGGGCATGACCGAGACCGGGCCGACCGCCTTCCTGGTCGATCCCGCCGACGCCTGGGACAGGATCGGATCGGTCGGCAAGCCGCAGCTCCTGTGCAGCGTGCGGATCGTCGACGCGGCGGGCCGCGACGTGGCCGAAGGCGAGGTCGGCGACCTGCTGTTCGCCGGGCCGGGCGTGACGCCCGGCTACTGGCGCGACGAGGCGGCGACCCGCGCCGCCTTCACGCCCGACGGCTGGCTGATCTCCGGCGATCTCGCCCGGCGCGACGCGGACGGCTTCTTCTGGGTCGCCGGGCGCCGGAAGGAGATGTTCATCTCCGGCGGCGAGAACGTCTACCCGATCGAGGTCGAGAACGTGCTCGCCGCGCACCCGGCGGTCGCCGATGTCGCGGTGCTCGGCCGGCCGGACCCGAAATGGGGCGAGGTCGGCCGCGCCTTCGTCCAGCCCGCCGACGGCAGCCGCCCCGACCGCGACGCGCTGGACGCCTATTGCCGCGCCCGCCTCGCCTCCTACAAGGTGCCGGCGAGCTTCGAATTCGTCTCCGAATTCCCGCGCACGCCCGGCGGCAAGATCCAGAAGCACCTGCTGTCATGAGCGTGCTCGATCACGCCCGCGACCTGTTCGAGCACGGCGCTTCAGCGCAGGCCATCGCGCTGGTCGAGGCCGCCGCCGGGACCGACGACGCCGAGGCGCTGAACCTGCTCGCGAGCTGGCGGCTGTTCGGCGTCATCGTCCAGCGCGACCTGGCGCGCGCCCATGCCGGGCTCGAGCGCGCCGCCGCGCTCGGCCATGTCGAGGCGACCCGCACCCGCGCCTTCCTGACCGCCAACGGCACCGGCTGCGCCGCCGATTTCGACACCGCGCGCGCGATGCTGGAGGCGATCGCGCCGGCCGATCCCTATGCCGCGCTCCAGATCGCCTTCCTGCCCCGGATGATGCCGGCCGGCAAAGCCGCGGCGGCGACGCGTGAAATCCTGTGCGAGGCACCGTCGGTGGTGCTGATCCGCAACCTATTGCTGCCGGAGGAATGCCGCTATCTCACATCGATGGGCGCGCAACATCTGCAACCGTCCCTGGTCATCGACACCGCGACCGGCGAGCGCATCCCGAACCCGATCCGGACCTCGTCCGGCATGAGCTTCGGCCCGACGCTGGAGGATCTCGTCGTCAACGCGATCAACCGGCGGATCGCCGCCGCGACCGGAACCATGGTCGGCTGGGGCGAGCCGCTGCACATGCTGCGCTACCGCCCCGGCGAGGAATATCGCCCGCATGTCGACGCGCTGCCGGGCGAGAGCAACCAGCGCGAGCGGACCGCGCTCGTCTATCTCAATCACCAATATCGGGGCGGCGAGACCGCCTTTCCGGAGCTCGGCTTCAAGGTGCGGGGTGGAACGGGCGATGTCCTGGTGTTCGCCAACACGCTTGCCGACGGGCGCGGCGACCCGCGCGCGCTCCATGCCGGCCTGCCCGTCACCGCCGGCGAGAAATGGCTGGCGACCCGCTGGATCCGGCAAGGGGACTATCATCCGTGGCGGACCTGAGCGATCTCCCGCCGCCCATGCCGGCCGCCACGCTCGTGCTGATGCGCGAGCGGCGCGGCAGCGCGCCCGAGCTGCTGATGACCGAGCGGACCGGCCGGATGGCCTTCGCGGCCGGCGCGCTGGTCTTTCCCGGCGGGCGGGTCGATCCGGAGGACGAGGAGGCCGGCCGCGCCTTTCCGGCGATTCCCGACGCCGCCGCGCGCATCGCCGCGATCCGCGAGACGATCGAGGAAACCGGCCTCGCGCCCGGCCTCAGCCCCGCACCGCCGGACGCGTTGCGCGAGGGGATGGCGGCGGGCGCGGGCTTCGCGCCGCTGCTCGATCGCCACGGCCTGACGCTGGACCTCGACGCGCTGACGCCCTTCGCCCGCTGGTGCCCCAATTTCCGCGAAACCCGCCGCTTCGACACCCTGTTCTACCTCGCCGAGGCGCCGCATGACGCGCCGCCGCCGATCGTCGCCGAGGCCGAGGCGGTCCGCGCGCTCTGGGCCAGCGCGGCCGAGATTCTCGCCGAGATCGACGCCGGACAGGCCCATGCCATCTTCCCGACCCGGCGCAATCTCGAGCGGCTCGCCCGCTTCGGCTCGATCGCGGAAGCCCGCGCCGACGCCGCCCGCCACCCCGTGACGCGGATCACGCCCTGGGTCGAGGAGCGGGACGGCCGCCAATATGTCTGCATCCCCGACGGCATCGGCTATCCCGTGACGTCCGAACCGCTGGAGACGGCGCGACGGCATTAGGCGCGGCGAGGGCCGGCGCGCGCGGATCAATGCGGGAAAATGGTGACCCCTACGGAAGCCAGAATGCGCCGATATCTATCTGAGATAAATAGACAAAATTCCGCACCAGAAATCTCGCACCATCATACATGCCATCAAGTTTATCGGACTTCGTGCTCCAGATTGGGACGAACGTGCCAAGTGTTCGGTAGCAAATGCACCAAATGCGATTGGGCCTATACCCCTCGCGCCCAGACCACGTTACGCGCTGAGTACCAGCGATAGCGCTCCCGGCTTGCCAGCGCATCCTGCCGTACCCAATCGACGGCCTTCTTCGTCAGCATTTTGCGGGCAATGATAGCTGCAACAAATATCCCGAACCCGATCCAAACGCTCCAAAAGATCATCACCGGGATGAAGGCGAGAAGCCCGAGGAGAAAAATCGGTGGGAGTATCCACGTCCACGCGCTGTTGGACAGCCGATACGCCTGCACGGCCATCCCACGATCGACCAAGGAGTTGAGTCGCCCAGCTTCCCACTCGCCCCGATAAGTCTGGTACGGGAGGCGGAACAACACCCCGTCGGTCGGATGAGCAGGACGATGCAGTAACTCCATCAGTTCCGACTTCACGTCATCACTGTCGAGGTCGGAAATCGCGTCCTTGGCTGAAAACGTTTCAATCTCTGACCAGTCGTAATCCGTCTTGCGATGGTAGCTGTCGAAGGGAGGAAATGCCTCTTCAAGCCGGAGCCAGAGATTGGTCGGCGCAAAAAATTGATGATCCAGTCTCGATCCGTCGGCGTTCTCTCGGTGAAATCCTCGATGACGCGACGGCGCTCCAAGTACAGTCCGGCCGCCACAACAAGGGTCCACAAGCCATCAGGCGCGTGATGCTCTACGTCGTGCTGCATCACATACGACTGGTATTCGCTGTCAGGCTCGAAAATCGTACGAATGATCTCGTCCTGTTGTTCGCGCGGAAGATCGCCCATCGGCGTTTTGCCGACATGAGCGTCGTACTCTGAGACGTAGCTGGTGAACGTTCGCATTCGATCCTCCCGCATGGAAGGTAGAGGTAACGTTAGTCGGCCTCAATAAAGAACTGAATTGTCAATCGGCGTGCAAAAGGGGCCCACTCCAGAGCGGTGTCGAACAGGGACCCCCTTGGATATGGAGCGAACCGGTCTTCTGTCGGGCAGGACAGCGTATCAGGGGCGGCCTTGGTAGCGCGCGTTCTCATCCTTCGCGTAGCAGAAAGACCAATCTCGCAATGGATGTGGCTGCTCTCCGCGTGGACCCTTAGGCATTGAGGGCCCTTATCGCTGCGTTGTAATCACTCTCAGCCCTGTCCAGATCGCGACGCAGATAATCCAAGAGCGCACGGTTGCCGATCAGACCTGCCGCTTCGAGGCGCCTTTGCCCCTTCTCCCAACTATCAAACGGGGCAATCCACGCCTGATAAGTTCCGGCGTCAAGTATCGTTATAGTCCGCCTCCAACTTGCTAAGCATATAGGAGGCGGGCAGCTCACGCGATAGAGATCAGCGGCTAAATTCAAACTGATCCAATACCAGATCGCGACGTTACTTGTAATTTGAAGAACTGACGTTTATGGCACCCTAGATATCTTTGAGCGAGTGGTGGGCGTGGCCATTGAAAATGGCAAGAAGAGACGAGAGCAGTTTTTCGCTGAAGAGGCTGCCCGCTCACTTGGGGTGACTTGGCAGTTCGAGTCCCGCGAAGGGCCGGACTTTATAGTGACAGCAGAGGGGCACCGATTTGCGCTCGAAGTCACGCAGGTTCATGTCGGTGCGGCAAGTCGTCGCGGTTCTCATTCCCGCTTTGTCGAAAGCGCCAATGCCAACTGGCTGAGGTCTATAAATGAGGAGTTTCAGCAGACATCCTCTTCCAAACTCGACGTTAAGTTCCTTGGTGAGGCTACCGACATCGCCCGCGCCTCTCTCCTGACAGCGCTTCGGAGAGAGAGATTCGATGAGAAGCCGGTGCTTCATAAAATGGAAGCTGAGGTCTGCGGCGGCAAAGTATGGGCAACCAAGGGGCCCCGGGCAAGGTGGACGTTCTTGAAAGACAGGGTGGGCTGGGTGAGCCGTGATGGCGATTTCTGGAACACCGCAATCGCGAAGAAGGCGACCAAGTTGCCCGACTATCGCCGAGTCCAGGAGGATGTTCGCCTGCTCGTTATAGCGGATAGGACAGCCAACAGCGGCAAGCTGTTGATTGATGACGCATTCCAGCCAGATATTTGCGGATTCGATGCCGTCTACCTCTTCTCCTATCCTTCAGAGATCAAAGTTTTCCCGCGCGGAGTGAAACTGGCCAACTGAGATTGCCGAGCGTCTGGAGCCTAGAGCCTCATCCCAAATGTCTCTCCGATCTTGTCTGCGCAGGGACCGAACGTGATCGAAACCTCGCCTTCAGACGAGACGCATACGACCCGACGAATCTCGTCACCGAATATGCCCATGATGAAAGCGCTATGAATCCTCGATCCTGCATCCTCCATCTCCGTGCGCACGACCGCGAACCTGCGGCCGCCAGACATCACGTAAACTGAAGACGAGGTGGGCTGAGGCACATTCGTGGTGATCCCACGAGCGGCAAGCGCCCGGCGCGTATTAACGACCTGACGCTCGACTGTGTATGCCTCAAGGTTAGCAAGGAAGTTCTGGTCCATCATCTCATCAGTAACGCCCTCAGACGCCTGAGAAGACGCCGCTGCCCGAAATGGAGGCGGCTTGGGTACAGCATCTCGCTGGGCAGCAGCTTCCCCAGCGGAACGCCCGATCCACTTGGCCACAGGCACAACAACGATAATAGCCAAGATGATGAGACACCAAGTCTTGATGTCCCATCTGCCGATCTTGCGCGGTCCATCCATTCCGGTCCCCTCTGTCGACTCCTCAGCGTTATGTGCGGATAAGGTGAGACTGCAAGTTGCTCTTCTTATCGGGGTAGTACCACCCGCATCGAGGTATGCGGTCGCGAATCTGTAGCGGTCGGATCGAGACCGTCCACGGCGGCATAGCGGGCTTAGGCCGCCGCCCGCAACGAGCCGTTCTCGATCAAGGTCCGCGTGATCCGCTCATGGACGACCGCGCGGCGCCGACTATGATCTGGGCTGGACCATTGGTGAGGGGTGAGAAGCGCGAGCGATCATGAAGCGGGTACGACCTCGATAGTGCAGCGCACCGGCCGGCGTGCCGCGTCTGCGTCCCGTCGGCATCGGTCGATCCCCTCGCGATTGTCGCGCAACATTTCGGCGACCTTGGTCAATGCCTCCCACGCGGGCGGGCTGCCGATCCTCATCAAACGCGATCCCCCCTCCCACAAGGTCGGCTCGCTCAACATCCGCGTGGCCATTGTCTCCGGCCAGTGCCAGCTTGCCGGGGCTGTCCGTGCGATAGCGCCGGGCAGGAACGACCACAGGATGATGCCCGCTGTCAGCCCGCCAGCGACCGCCCATGACAGGTGACGTCGCTGCTCGTCGGCAGTCCGCGCGCTTCCCGCGATCTGGCGCATGGCGGCAGATCCGCTCTCGAACTTCTCGCGCGCCTGCCTCAGCGCCTCCGCGTCGGCCTGTCGCGCGGCCTTTGCCGCCGCCGCCATTCGCTCGGCCAGGTCTTCGGGCGTGATCTGCATCGCGGGCTTGTCGGCGATTTCGGCCAGCTTCTGCGCCATCTCGCCCAGCGTCGCGGTATAGTCAGGGATCGCGATCTCCGCCTTCTCGGTCGCCAGGCGCTCGACCGCGCGGCGGACCAGCGCCATCTCGCCTTCCAGGCGGGCGAACGCCTTCGTCGCAGGATCGGCTTCGATCGCGTCGGGCTGAAGATCATTGTCCATGTCGTTCTCCTATCGGCTGAGTCCAAGGTCGCGGGCGCGCTCGAACGTCGCGGAGTCCGCGAGGTCGCGGGCCAGCTTGCGGCCCGTATCCCTGTCGATGCCAAGCTCGGCGCGGCGCGGGCGCAGCAGCGATTCCACCTGGGCGTCGCGCTCCAGGCTTTTCGCCATCCTGCTCATCTTCTCGGCGACCTTCCTCGCCCCGCTTTTGTCGCCGTCCCGCCGCAACTCGTCGCGATGCTGCCGAAGCTCGCGCCAGCCTTCCACGAACCTGTCGGCGCGCTTGGCGGGATCGGTGCGGACCTGGGTTTCAAGCTGCATGGCCCGGATCGCCTTGCGGACCCGGCCGTTCGACGCCTCCGCCACCAAGGCGGGGTCGCGGCCATAAGCCTGCTCCATGTCCCTGGCCGCATGGCGGCCGGTCTCGTTCAAGGCTTCGCGCGCCTTGTCGAGCGCGGCGTGCTGGTGGGCGAGGATGGGCAAGCCCCTGTCCTGCATCTTCCAGATGTCCGCGACCGCGCGGGCATGGCGCTCGACCGCCAGCCGCCGCACATGCTCGCGGTTCTCCCGCAATTCCTTCGCCTGATCGGCGGCGGGGAGCCTGAGCCCGGCGAACATGCCCTGTTCGCGCTGTGGCGTCGGGGGCTTGAAGTTGGCGAAGATCCCCCGCGCCCGCTCCGGCACCTGC
The DNA here is from genome assembly GCA_964614625.1 of uncultured Sphingosinicella sp. GTDB lineage: Bacteria > Pseudomonadota > Alphaproteobacteria > Sphingomonadales > Sphingomonadaceae > Allosphingosinicella. The sequence goes on from CAZTPD010000022.1 coordinate 15,918, forward strand.
CGGACGATCTCCGCCACCCGCTCGCGCCAGCCGATGCCGCGCCGCTCGGCGAAGTCGCGGGCGGCATCGCCGCGCTCATAATCGCTCGCCATGTCCTTCGTGCGCTCGCGGGACAGGGTGCGGACCAGCCTGCTCTGATCGGCGAAGTCGTCGCGGCCGTAATGCAGCTCCACCCCGTCGCGATGCCGCGACATGGCGACATAGGCGGCATGGCTGTCCATGCCCGGCGTCGCCAGCACATGGGCCTGATCCACGGTCATGCCCTGGGCCTTGTGGATCGTGGCCGCATAGCCATGATCGACGTGGGCATAATCCTTGAACTCGAACGTGACGGACTGACCGGCGTCGGTGCGCGCCGTCATGCTTCGTTCGCTCACGTGCTCGATCGTGGCGAGCGTCCCGTTCTTGACGCCCAGCCCGCGCTCGTTGCGCAGGAACATGATCCGGTCGCCGGCCGCGAACTGGCGCTGGCCGCGCTCGGCCTTGACCAGCACGTCATCCCCGAGTTGCTCCGACTCGCGCATCCGCCCGCGCGCGGCCTCGTTTAGCTCGCGCACCTCGTCATTGGTGTGGGTAAGGATGATCCGGGTCCGGTCGGGGGCGGCGATGCGTTCCCGATCCCATCGCTCGACCAGCGCGCCGCGCGCCGCCGCGCGCGTGTCGGCGGCATGGACCATATCATGTTCGCCATAGGCCCGGATCGCCTCGCCGGTGCGACCGGTGGCGAGCTGGCGGGTGGCGTCCTGCTGCCAGCCTTCGCGCTGCCGGCGCACCTCGCCGATCTCCACGCCGCCATGCCGCTCGTGGATCGCCCGGAACGCCGCGCCGGCCTCAATCGCCTGCAACTGCTGGGGATCGCCGACCAGCACGACCTTTGCGCCAGCCTCATGGGCATGGGACAGCACACGCTCCATCTGGCGCGTGCCGACCATGCCCGCTTCGTCGATGACCAGCACGTCGCGCGCGGTCAGAAGCTCGCGGCCCTGACCCCATTGGTGCTCCAGGCTCGCGATTGTGCGCGATTTTATGCCGGAGCCTGCTTCCAGGTTCTCGGCAGCGATGCCGGACAGCGCCAGCCCGCGCACCTCGTAACCGGCGCCCTCCCACGCCTCGCGCGCTACGCCGAGCATCGCGCTCTTGCCGGTGCCGGCATAGCCGACGACGACGCTCAATCCGCGATCGTTCGTCACATGCTCGAACGCCGCACGCTGCTCGCCGGACAGCACCAATCCGCCCTGTTCCGCGCGCGCCAGTGCGGCGGCGCGGTCCTTCTCGTCCACGCGATGCCGCTCGCGCTCGGCCATCAACAGGCTGGCGCGCTGCAATCGCTGCTCGGTCTCGACCATGTCGCGCGACGTGAACCGATCCTCGCCGCGCCCGTCCTTGCCCAGCGCGACCAACTCCGGCGATGCGCGAGCGGCGCTCATCGCCTGGTCGAACTGCTCTTTCCCGTCCGTGTGCCGATGCACAAACATGGCAAGGTCGCGGCGCGTGAACGTCGCCTGTTGGCGCGTGATCGCGTCCAGCGCGACGGACGGCTCCGCGATGATGCGCTCGCCGTTGCGCCGCGCGACCTCGCGATGATCTTCGATGCGCTCGGACTCAAGGCCGCGCTCGCCCATCCGCTGCGCGGCAGGCCCGATCTTGTCCTGCGGCTCCAGGCCGATGCCCTGCGCCTCAAGGCTGCGATGGTCGATGCGGGCATCTATATCCAGTTCGGCAAGCCGCGCGTTGACCTGATCGGCCCAGCGTGCGCGCCATTGCTCGACAAGTTCGGTGCGGTTCCAGTCGCGGACCTTCTGGCCGAAGCCGTCTTCGCCCACCTCGCGCATGGTGAGCATGACATGGGCGTGGGGCTTCGCCAGCCCGTCCGCACCGATGTCCCAATGGACATTAAGGTCGGCGATCATGCCGCGCTCGACAAACTCGCGTTGCGCGAAGTCGCGGGCAAGGTCGATGCCCTGCGCCGGAGTCATCTCGCGCGGAATGGCGAACTCGACCTCGCGGGAGAGCTGCGCATCCTTGCGCTTCTCGGTCGCCTCGACCTCGTTCCACAGCCGCTCCCGATCCGAAAGCCGCTCGGGCGCACCGTCGGGCAGCATCACTTCCGAATGGACGACGCCCGACTTGTTGGAGAAATCATGGTCGCGATCCAGCCGCTCGTCATGCAGCCGGCCGGCGGAGCGATAGGCCGCCGCCGCGACGGCGCTGCGCCCGCTCGCGCGGCTGATGACCTTCACGCTCATATGGAAAATCGCCATGACGGCGACTCAGTTACACTTCAAAGCGCACGTCGGCACGACGTATAAGCGCGCCCTCACAAGAATAAATCCTGTGAGGGACCGCGCCGTCCCACGCGGGTCCGACGACCTTAGAGCATTACGCCAGGCTCTGCATTACCCTTGTTCCATCAACGCTTGATGGAGACTGTGATGCGCAAACCAAGGGACTTCGATGCGGAACTGAAGGTGCTCGCCGACAAGACGAAGACGCTCAAGGAACTGCGCATGCGCCAGCTTGGCGAGCTGGTGACGGCAACCGGCGCGGATGCGCTCGATGCCGAGACGCTGGCCGGGGCGCTGCTCGCCGCCGTCGACGAAACCGACAAGGCGGTGACGGAGGGCTGGCGCCGGCGCGGCGCGACGTTCTTTCTTGACGGCCAGGGGGCTCGCCGACGCACTCGCGCGAAGCCGGGCGGGACTGCGGCGGGCGGCGGTGCTGCGCAACCGGGCGCTGCTGGCGCGGGCGCGTCATGACACGCGAGAGTGGGTCGTGAAGCGCCGCGAACGTACGCGTCAGCTGATCGAACTTGGCGGCCTGGTCGCCAAGGCGGGGATCGTCGAACTGACCGACGACGATCGTGCCACGATCTACGGCGCATTGCTCGGCGTTGCGGCGAAGCTGCGCGACGGCGAACGCGATCAGGCCTTGCTGCTATGGCGCAGGCGCGGCAAGCGCGCGTTCGAACAGGATAAGGCGGTCACATAGGAACAAAGTGGTCCGTCAGTTGCTATCGACATCTGACCGCCACCTTTGGCCGGGGCGGTCGTGCCGGGCAGCCCTGTCGGCTGCCCGGCTTGTATCTCGCCTGGCGATCACCGCGACCAGAGCAGGCGGTGCTCGCCCTTGTCGCCTTCGAGCAGGGCCGCGTAGATCGGCGACGGGAAGCTCGGATCGTCGATCTTGACCGACAGGTAGGAGCGGTCCCCGCGCGAGGTCTTCTTCCAGGCCGCGCCGCACTCGGCGCCGCCGACGAACACCCGGAATGCTGGCGCCTTGTTGTTGGCGCTCTCGATCGGACGCAGCGCCGCCTTGGCGTTGAGGCTCAAGGTCTTG
>CAZTPD010000023.1:0-18987 GCA_964614625.1 uncultured Sphingosinicella sp.
TGGTGCCGTCGCTGAACGCCACGGTGATCAGGCCGTCCTCGCCGATCGACACGTCGGAGAGCTTCGCCGAGGCGACGCCGTCCTGGGTGATCGAGGCGACGGTGAAGTTGCCCGGCTGCTGGCGCGTGGTCGCGCCGAAATCGAGCGTGATCGCGAGCGGCGCGGAGGCGCCGGACGGATAGACGCTGCTGAACCCGGTCGCCGTGGTCGGCGAGGTCAGATCGCCGCTGGCGTCGAACACGAGCTCGAGCGGGGTGGCGGGGACGGTCGTCGTGCCGCCGGCCGAGGCTTCCTCGTTGCCGACGAAGAGATGGACCTCCCACCGGTCGTCGGCATCGCCCGCCGAGGTCGAACTGGTGCGCACGAAATAGAGCGTCGCGGCCTGGCTGTTGCCCTCGCTGTCATAGACCGTGGTCTGCTGCGAATAATTGTAGCTGTTCGGGTCCAGCCGATCGAAGGCGTAGGGATTGGCCGGGCTGTAGACCGCCCGGTTCTCCGGCTTGTCGGCGGTGTTCGGCAGCGTCGCGGTGAGATCGATCAGGGTCGTCGCGCGCGGCACGCCGGAGGTCAGCGGCAGCTGGATGTTGCGCGCCGCCTCCAGGCCGCTCGCGGTGACATTGCCTTCCGCGTCAACCGGCAGCACCTGGATATAGCCGCCGTTGGAATCGCGCAGGTAACGCTGCGCGTCCACCGACAGCGAGCCGTTGCGCGAGAAGAAGGTGGTGCCGTTGGCGATCGCGTCGCGGGTGACGAAGAAGCCCGAGCCGCTGATCGCGAGATCGAGCTCGCGCGCGCTGGTCTCGAACCCCCCTTGCGTGAACTGCTGCTCGATGCCCTTGAGGCGCGTGCCCTGGCCGGCGGTGGTGCTGCTGGCCGGGGTGATGTCGCCGAACTGGGCGCGGCTGCGCTTGAAGCCGATCGAGCCGACATTGGCGACGTTGTTGGAGATGACCGAAAGATCGGTCTGCGCGCCGCGAAGGCCGGAGAGCGAGGTGTAGAAGGACATGACGTTGCTCCTGCTGAAATCTGGTTAGGCGAGGCGGATGGCCTGGTCGGGCCTGAGCAGGCCGAGACCGGTGACGAGGCGGCTCTCGCCGCCGTTCGCGGGCGACTGGATGCCGCCGATCGAGGTCCAGGTGGCGGTGGCGGCGGTGGTCGTCTCGCCGTTCACATTGGCGGTGACGACCATGCGCAGCGGGCCGCCGGCGACATAATCGCCATTCTCGTCCTTGCCGTCCCAGGCGAAGGCGGCGCTGCCGGCATCGACGGCGCCGAGCGCCTGGCTGTGCACCACCGCGCCGTTCTCGTCGAGGAAGCTGACGACGACCTCGTCGGCGTCATTCTCCAGCGCGAACTCGCCGGCATAGGAGCCGTCGCGCAACGGCGTCGCGATGTCGCTTTCGACCAGCATCGAATGGCCGATCCAGCTCGACGCCTCGGACAGGCGGCTGCCGCCCAGCGAGGCGGCGATCGTCTGCAGGGAGCGGTTCATCTCGGCGATGCCGGCGACCTGGCTGAACTGCGCCATCTGGGCGACCATCTGGGTGTTGTCGACCGGATTGAACGGGTCCTGGGTGGTGAGCTGCGTGGTCATCAGCCGCAGGAACTCGGCCTGGCCGAGCATCTGCGGGGTCGCGGTGGTCGCCGAACCGTTCGGCGAGCCGGTCAAGCCGGGGATCGTGGTCACTGGCCCATCCTTATCGTGTCGAGGGTGAGGGTCTTGGCGGTCTGGAGGACCTGCACGTTGTTCTGGTACTGGCGGGCCGCCTCGATCATGTCGATGAGCTCGGCCGAGCTGTCGACGCCGGCCTCCCAGATGTCGCCATTGGCGTCGGCCAGCGGGTGATTGGGGTCGTGCCGGCGGGTCGGCTCGACGCGCGACTGGACGACGCGCTCGACCGACACGGTGGCGATGCCCGGCTCCGCCTCGACGGTGCGGAACACCGGACGCAGCGCGCGGTACGAGGTCTCGGCGCTGCCGGAGACCGAGCCCGCATTGGCGAGGTTGGAGGCGGTGGCGTTCAGCCGCACGAGCTGCGCCGACATGGCGCGCCCGGCGATGTCGAAGACGGTCATGGGACGGTCCATGGCTTATTCTCCCTTCAGCGCGCGGCGGATCGTCGAGATCCGGCCTTCCAGGAAGGCGAGGGTGGTGCGGTACTGGACCGCATTCTCGGCGAAGAGCGTCTGCTCGGTGGAGAGCTCCACCGTGTTGCCGTCCACGGACGGCGTGATCGGGACGCGATAGGCGACGCTCGCCTGCGCGGCGCTGTCGGCGTTCATGCCGCGCGACGCGCGTGAGAGCGCCTGGTTGAAATCGATGTCGCGCGCCCGGTAGCCGGGCGTCGCGGCGTTGGCGATGTTCGACGCGAGCAGCGACAGGCGCTGCGACCTGAGCGCCAGCGCCGTGCCGTGCACGCCGAAAAGACCTTCGCCCTGAGCCATGTCAGCTCCTCCTAAAGATCGGCTCCGGCCCGCCGTTATTTTGACGGGTGGAGGTGTCCGCGCTCGTTCTTGCAATGAGCGTGCCAGTTTCGGCACAGGCGGACCGTCCACGGGGGCGCCCGAACGACGGGGGGCGAGACCGGCAGCTTTTTGCCGGGACCGGCAATGTTCTGCCGGCGGACGGGAGGGTCGGGGATGATCGCTGTGCTGGATCAGTTCTTCGACCCTCTTGCCGTCCTCATCGTGATCGGCGGGACGATCGTCGGGACCGTGCTGTCGACGACGCGCGGCGATCTCGGCCGGGCGTTCGGCGCTTTGGGGCCGCTGCTCCGCGCCGATCCCGTCGCCGACGGCAAGGCCGCGCGCCGCGCCGTCCGCCGGATCGAGCGGATTTCCGAATATAAGGGCATCTTCTGCGCCGATCGGGTGAAGAGCCCGGGTGCGTTCGTCCATCGCGTCGCCTGCCGGCTGGCCGATGCCTCGGGTGCCCAGGCCTTCGCCGTGTGGGCGCATGAGGAGATGGAGGAGCGCCGCGCCCGCCATGCGGCGGCGATCGGCGTCTGGCGGCACGCCGCCGAGCTGGCGCCCTCGATGGGCATGATCGGCACCGTGATCGGCCTCACCGCGATGTTCGCCCGGATGACCGATCCGGCGGCGATGGGGCCGGCCATGGCGGTCGCGATGCTGACCACGCTCTACGGCCTCATCGTCGCCGCCTGCATCGCCGGCCCGGTCGCGACCCGGCTGGAGCGATTGTCGCGCGCCGAATGCCATTGGCAGCAGCTTGTCATCGACCGGCTGATCGAGCTGGCGCGCGTCGAGGAGGCGGGCGCCGTGTCCCTCTGGCGCGAGCGCAAGGGCCGGCAGGCGGGATGAGGGCCGCCGTTCCGCGCTGGGCGATCAGCTTCGCCGATCTCGGCCTGCTGCTGATCGGCTGTTTCGTCATGCTCCATGCGCTGGAGGCGGCGCGGCCCAAGGCGGACGTGGCCTCGGGGCAGGCCGTCGAGACCCTGTTCGACGAGACCCACCGCGTCGAGGCCCTGTTCGAACCGGGCGAGGCGCGGCTGACCGGGGACGGCCGCGCGATCCTGGCCGAGACCGGCGCGCGCTGGTCCGGCCGGCCGCTCCGGATCGTCAGCCGGGGCGGGAACGACGCGGGGCTGCGGCTCGACCGGTTCGAGCTGGCGGCGGCGCGCAGCGCGGCGGCGGCGCGGGCGCTGGGCGAAGGCGGGGTCGACGAGCGCGACATCGAGATCCGCATCGAGGACGCCGGCACCGACACGGCGCAGACGATCGCCTTCGTGCCGCGCTAGATCGCGAACTGGCACGGCAGTTGCTTTGCTCCGGGGAAATCTCTGGAGTGATGGACATGGTGACGATTTTCCGACGCGCATTGCCGCTGGCGCTCGCCGCGTTCTCGGTGCCCGCTTTCGCGCAGGGCTTCGAGAATCTCGAAATGCTGGACAGCCGCATCGCGGCCGCGCTCGGCGCCAATGTCGGCGAGCCGGGCGGGCCGCAGGCGCCGCTCGACCGGCGCCTGCGCCTTGCCGCCTGCCCGCAGCCGGCGGCGATCGAGGAGCCGGCGCTGGGCGCGCTCACGGTGCGCTGCGCGGCGCATGGCTGGCGCATCCGCGTGCCGCTGGTCGGCGGCGGCGCTTCGGTTCGCACCGCTCAGGCGCGTCCCGAGCCGGTGATCCGGCGCGGCGACCAGATCGAGGTGGTCGCGATGGCCAGCAGCTTCACGGTGAGCACCCTCGGCACCGCCGAGCAGGACGGCGCGCCGGGGGATCGCATCCGGGTGCGCACCGATCGCCGTTCGGCGCCGTTCATCGGCCAGGTCACGGCCGACGGCCGCGTCGCGCTGCCGGGATTTAATTGATCCGGATCGCTGCCGTTAACAGGTCGTGAAGCTCCGTTTACAGGCTTTGGGGCGAAAGGGATTGAGATGATCGACGGTGTTGGAAAAACCAGTCCGGGACGGATCGAGCTGCCGCGCGGCACCGAAAAGAGCGCGCCGGTCGCGGCCGCCGCCGATTCGCCCGTCCGCGCCCGCCAGGGGCAGGTCGAAAGCGCCGTCTTCGAGCTCGTCTCCAGCGGGCCGCCGGTGGACAGCGCCAAGGTGGCGGAGATCCGCGCGGCGATCGCCGAGGGGCGCTACCCCGTCGATGCGAACAAGATCGCCGAGCGCATGATCGCGCTCGATCTGCCGTCGCCGCGCTGATGAGCCTTCAGGCCCTCGATCGCCTGGCCTTCTCGCACGAGGCCCTGATCGCCGCGCTCGAGGCGAACGATCTCGCCGCGATCGAAGCGGCGACGGGCGCGCTGGCCGAAGCCGTCGAAGCGGCGCGCGCGATCGATCCGCCCGCCGACCGCGACGGCTTTCGCGAACGCCTGACCAGCCTCGCCGCGCTCGCCCAGGCCGCGCAGGGCCGCGTCAATTTCCTGACGGACATGGTCGGCCGCCGGGTCGACATGCTCTCCGCGATGGCCGGCCGCGCGCCGACCCTCACCTACCGCGCCAGCGCGCGCTAGCCGCGATCAATTCCCTCCCTTCCAGGGGCGGGTCGGCGCGAAGCGCCCTTCTTCCAGAGACGGTGCGGCCACGCACTTTGTCAGGGTTTCGCGCAGAGACGCAGAGGCGCGGAGAGGCCGAACACTTCCCGACAGCCGCGAATAATCACGGCCGCCCCGCCTCACGGCATCTCTGCGCCTCTGCGTCTCTGCGCGCACAGAAACCGGCCTCCGGCCGGAGCACCGGCAATGCAGGAAATCCTCTGTCAGGCCCGGCAAGCGACCCGGGGTCTCGGCTGCGAGTCTCCCCGCTCTTTGATCCCCTCGACCCGGCCGGATTCAGGCTTTCGTTTTTCCGGAAAGGGCCTTGCCGTCATTTGGCACGCCCTTTGCTTCAATGGCCCCGAGAAGGAAGGGGCGTCATGATTTCGACGACGATGCATCTGGAGGCCGGCCGCGCCGGCGGCGACCGTGTCGGCGCCGCCATCCGCGCCGCGTCCGCCCGCACCGGCGTCGATTTCCGCTACCTGTTCAATCAGGCGCGGGTCGAAAGCAGCCTCGACCCCGACGCCCGCGCCCGCACCTCGAGCGCCACCGGCCTCTACCAGTTCATCGATCAGACCTGGCTCGCCACCGTGAACAAGCATGGCGCGGCGCACGGCCTGGGCTGGGCCGCCGAGGCGATCCGGCAGGGGCCGGACGGGCGTCATTATATTTCCGATCCGGCGACGCGCCGCGCGGTGCTCGATCTGCGCCGCCAGCCCGAGGCGGCCGCGGCGATGGCCGCCGAGTTCGCGTCCGACAATCGCGCCCATCTCGAAAGCCGGCTGGGCCGTCCCGCCGAGCCGGTCGATCTCTATCTCGCCCATTTCCTCGGCGCCGGCGGCGCCGCGCAGTTCCTGCGCGCCCATGACGCCAATCCCGACGCGCCCGCCGCCCGGCTGCTGCCGGCGGCCGCGCGCGCCAACCGCCCGGTCTTCTACGACCGCGCCGGGAGCCCGCGCAGCTTCGCCGAGATCCGCGAACGGTTCGCCGCGCGCATCGGCAACGGGCCGATGGCCCCGTCCGCCCCCGCCGCGCCGTTCGGCCCGCCGGGCGAGGCGATGACGATGCGGATGGCGGCGCTGAACGCGGACGCCGATGCCGACGCCGGACCCGAGCCGGCGGACATGCTGGCGAACCGCGACGTCTTCACTCGTCCCTCGCCGCATCAGGCGCGGCTGGCCTATCTGATGCTCGCCGGGCTGGGAGTCTCCTGAGATGAGCACGCTCGCGGTGAAGCGTAAGGCCTGGCTGAGCGTGGGGCGCGGCGCGGTGCTGCCGATCGCCACCCTGCTGCTCGTCGTGCTGATGGTGGTTCCGGTCGCGCCGGTGCTGCTCGATATCGGCTTCATCACCAATATCATGGTCAGCCTCGCGGTGCTGATGGTGGCGCTCAACGTCGCCCGGCCGCTCGATTTCTCGTCCTTCCCGACCGTGCTCCTGTTCGCGACCCTCTTGAGGCTGGCGCTCAACGTCGCCTCGACCCGCGTCGTGCTGGTCAACGGCCATGAAGGCACCGCCGCCGCCGGCCATGTCATCGAGGCGTTCGGCACCTTCATCATCGCCGGCGACTATGCGGTCGGCATCTTCGTCTTCCTGATCCTGATGATCATCAACCTGGTCGTCATCGTGAAGGGCGCGGGGCGCGTCTCCGAAGTCTCCGCCCGCTTCACCCTGGACGCGATGCCCGGCAAGCAGATGGCGATCGATGCCGACCTCAACGCCGGCATGCTCACCCCGGACGAGGCCAAGCTGCGCCGCCAGGAAGTGGCGACCGAGGCCGATTTCTACGGCTCGATGGACGGCGCCTCCAAGTTCGTGAAGGGCGACGCCATCGCCGGCGTGCTGATCCTCGTCATCAACATCATCGGCGGCCTGACGCTCGGCACGCTGAGCCACGGCCTGTCGCTGTCCGAGGCGGCCTCGGTCTATGTCCTGCTGTCGATCGGCGACGCGCTGGTCGCGCAGATCCCGGCGCTGCTGCTGTCGATCGCCGCCGCCTCGGTGGTGACGCGGGTCAATTCGCCGCTCGACCTGTCCGGCCAGATCACCAGCCAGTTCGGCTCGGCCAGGGCCTGGGTGCCGGTCGCCGGCATCCTCTTCTTCCTCGGCCTGCTGCCCGGCATGCCGCACATGATCGTGCTGCCCGCCGCCAGCGGCGCCGCCCTCATCGCCTGGAAGCTGCACAAGGCGGCGAAGGCGAAGGCCGCGGCGGAGGAGATCGTCGAGACGGCCCCCCCGCCCGCGCCGACCATGATCGGCTGGGACGAGGTCAGCGACGATGCCGCGCTCGGTCTCGACGTCGGCTTCGGCCTGGTCGGGCTGGTCGACGAGCGCAAGGGCGCGCCGCTGATGGCGCGGATCACCGGCATCCGCCGGCAGCTCTCCCGCGAGCTCGGCTTCGTCGTGCCGATGGTCCGCGTGCGCGACGATCTGACGCTGGCGCCCAACACCTATCGCATCACTGTCGCCGGCGTCGTCGTCGCCGAGGACGAGATCTGGCCGGAGGATCTGCTCGCGCTCGATTCCGGCGACCTGCTCGACAGGATCGAGGGCCGCGAGGTGAAGGATCCCACGTTCGGCCTCGACGCCGTCTGGATTCCGCCGTCGCAGCGCGCCGAGGCGGTGGTCGCGGGCTATACCGTGGTTGATCCCTCGACGGTCGTCGCCACCCATCTCAACCAGGTCATCCAGGCCGCCGCCGCCGATCTGTTCGGCATGGACGAGGCGCAGAAGCTGGTCGACGCGCTCAAGGAAAGCGCGCCGCAGCTCGCCGCCAATCTGACGCCGCAGCCGCTGCCGCTGGTCAGCCTCGCCGCGCTCTGCCGCGCGCTGCTCGCGGAAGGCGTGCCGCTCAAGGATTTCCGGCGCATCGCCGAGGCGACCGCCGACGCGGCGCGCGAGGAGGGCGATCCCGCGCAGCTCGTCGAGGCGGTCCGCCAGCGGATCGGCGCGCTGATCGTCCAGACGCTCGTTCCGGTGAAGATGCCGCTGCCCGTCGTCACCCTCGACGGCGGTCTCGAAGGCCTGCTCGCCCAGGCGGTGCGCGCCGGCCGCGACGCGACCCATCCGATCGAGCCGGGCCTGGGCCAGAAGATCGTCCAGGCGATCGGCGAGGTCGCCGGGCCGCTATTGTCGGAAGGCCGCCGCTTCGCCGTCGTCACCTCGCCGATCGCGCGCCGGGCGCTGTCGCGCCTGCTCGGGCCGCATCTGCCGGACGTGCCGGTCCTGTCCTTCCTCGAAATCCCCGACGGCAAGCCCGTCGAGGTCGTCGCCGTCGTCGGCGGCGAACCGCAACAGCCCATGCTCGAATCGGAGGCCGCCCTGTGAGTTTCGATACGTCCCGCCGCGCCCAGGTCATCGCCGTCGCCAGCGGCAAGGGCGGTGTCGGCAAGACCAATGTCAGCGTCAATCTCGCCGTCGCCCTCGCCAAGGCGGGCGAGCGCGTGATGCTGGTCGATTGCGACATGGGCCTCGCCAACGCGGCGATCCTGATGGGCCTGGACTCGCGCTGGACGATCGGCGACCTGCTCGCCGGCCGCTGCGCGATGGCGGACCTGATCCAGCCCGGCCCGGCCGGCATCGCCTTCGTCCCCGGCCATAGCGGCACGGGCAGCGGCTCGACCCTCTCGTCCGCCGAGCGCGCCCGCCTGCTCGCCGCGCTGGAGCCCTATGCCCGCGAATATGACCATATCGTCATCGACACGGGCAGCGGCATCGACGCCGCCGGGCTCGCTCTGGTCGCGGCGGCGGACGCCCCGCTGATCGTGCTGACGCCGGAGCCGACCTCGTTCCTCGACGCCTATGCGCTGGTGAAGGCGCTGGCCGTCAGCCACGGCACGCAGCGTTTCCGCATCCTCGCCAACATGGTGCGCCACGACCTCGCCGCGCGCGAGCTGTTCGATCATTTCAAGGCGGTCGTCACCCGCTTCCTCGAGGTCGAGCTGGTCTATGCCGGCGCGGTTCCCGACGATCCCTATGTGCGCCAGGCTGTGCTGCGCAAGACGTGCTGCATGCTGGCCTTTCCGGGCGCGCCCTCGGCCAAGGCGTTCGGCCTCATCGCCCGGCGTCTCGCGCCGCCGGCGCCGCGTCCCCGCGCCGAGCCGGCGCGCGGCCTGTGCCTGATGGGAGCGGGATGATGGCCCTGATCGACCCGCACGAGAGCGTCGCCACCTACAAGCGGCAGGCCAAGGCGACGCCGGAGACGCTGGTGCGCGGCCACATGTCGCTGGTGCGCAAGATCGCCTGGCACGTCCACGGCTGCGTCGCCTCGGCGATCGATGTCGAGGATCTCGTCCAGATCGGCATGGTCGCGCTGGTCGAGGCCGCCAACGGCTTCGAGGATCGCGGCCACGCCTTCGCCACCTACGCCACCTTGCGCATCCGCGGCGCGATGATCGATCATCTGCGCCGCCACGCCTCGATCTGCCGCGCGACGATGCGGCGCCGGCGCGAGCTGGCCGCCGTGCGCCAGAAGCTGGAGGCCCGTCTCGGCCGCGCCGCCGAGGAGGCGGACATGGCCGAGGAGATGGGCCTCGATCCGGCCGACTATCGCGAGCTGGCCGACGCCAGCCAGGCCGTGCACCACGAATCGATCGATGAGATCTATTCCGATCATTCGATGTGGTTCGCCGATCTGGAGGACCAGGCCGACGAGGCGCTCGACCGCGAACGCCTGAAGGGCGCGATCGCGGCGGCGATCGGCGATCTGCCGGAGCGCGACGCGATGGTGCTCCAGCTCTATTTCGTCGAGGAGATGAACCTCGAGGAGATCGGCCAGACGCTCGGCGTCGGCGCCGCGCGTATCTGCCAGATCAAGAAGGCCGCGCTCGACAAGCTGCGCGGCACGCTGAGCGATTGGACCTGACGATATGAAGATCACCGCGACCGCCACCGAGCTTGCGGGCCTGCTCGATCGCGCGCCGGACGGCCTGCGCGTGCTCTCGCTCGACTGCTTCGACACATTGCTCTGGCGCAACGGCCAGGCGCCGGAGGATGTCTTCGCCGACCTGGATATCCCGGGCGGCGCGGGCTGGATGCGCAAGCGCGCCGAATCCCGCGCGCGCCGGTCGGCCCGGTTCGAACGGAACGGCATCGAGGTGTCGATCGAGGACATCTATGCCGTGCTGATGCCCAATGCGGCGGAAGCGGCGATCCGCGCGGCGATCGAGGAGGAGCTGGCCGCCGAGGCGCGGCACTGCTTCGCCTTCGCGCCGGTCGTGGAGCTGATGCGGGCCGCCAAGGCGCGCGGGCTCCAGATCGTGATCGTCAGCGACACCTATTTGAACGAGGCCCAGCTGCGCGGACTGATCGCCGCGGCGGCGGGCGAGGAGGTGCTCGGCCTGATCGACCGCGTCTTCTGCTCGTCGGTCCATGGCGTCGGCAAGGCGGCGGGGCTGTTCGAGCATGTCCTGCCGGCGCTGGGCGTCGCGCCCGGGGCGATCCTCCATGTCGGCGACAATGCGCTCGCCGACCAGAAGGCGCCCGCGGCGCTCGGCATCGGCACCGTCCATTTCCGCCAGTTCGATCCGGCCGCCGACCAGCGGCTCCGCCTCGAGGCGGCGGCCATGTCCCTGCTCGATCCGGAGGTGCGCGCCACCGTGCCCGCCTTCCAGCCGCACCGCCCCGCCGTATCGTTGCGCACGGAGACGGATTGCGCCTGGGTGCTGGGCCATGACGTGCTCGGCCCGGTCCTCCACGCCTTCGCCGGCTGGGTCGGCCGCGAGGCCGAGGCGCTGGCGCAAAGCTCCGGCCGGCCGGTCAAGACGCTGTTCCTGCTGCGCGACGGCCATCTGCCCAAGCGGGTCTTCGAAGCGGTCGAGGGCCGTCCGGCCGCCACCGCCGAGATCAGCCGCTTCACCGCGCGCCGCGCCGCGTTCACGGACGAAGCGGCGGTGCGCGCCTATCTCGCGGCGCAGGCGCGGCACGAGCGGGTCGATGTGCTGGCCCGCCAGCTTGGGCTTTCGAAGGACGAGGCGCGCGCGCTCGGCAAAGGCGGGCAGGCGCAATTCTCCCGCGCGGTTCTCGCGCCGGCGACGCTGCGCAAGATCGTCAAGCGGTCCGAAGCGTTCGCGGACCGGCTGTTCGCGCATCTCCGGGCGGCGGGCGTCGAGCGCGGCGATGCCGTCATGCTCGTCGATCTGGGCTATAACGGCTCGGTTCAGAACCATCTCGCCGCCACGCTCGCGGCGCGGTTCGATCTGGCGATCGCCGGCCGCTACCTGCTGCTGCGCGAGGAGGAGCGCACCGGGCTCGACAAGCAGGGCTTCCTCGATGCCCGGCATTACGATCTGCGTGCGCTGCACGCGCTGTGCGGCCCGATCTCGGTGATCGAGCAGATGTGCACCGTCTCGCAGGGCTCGGTGGTCGATTACGACGCCGCCGGCGCGCCGGTCCGCAAGGGCACCGGCGCCAAGGGCGCGCAGAGCGCCATCCGCGATCGCATCCAGGACGCCTGCGTCGCCTTCGCCGGGCAGGCGTCGGCCGGGATCGCGCGCCCGGCGGCGTCGGACGATCCCGATTGCCGCCGCCGCATGGCCGCGGGCATCATCGGCCGTCTCCTGTTCATGCCGGGCGCGGAGGAAGTCGCCCTGTTCGAGGCTTTCGAGCATGACGTGAACCTGGGCACCAACGACATGGTCCGGATGCTCGATGTCGAGGATTCCGCGCGCGGGCTGCGGCGGCGCGGCCTGTTCTATCTCAACCAGGCCGAGCGCATGTATCTCGCCGCCGAGATCCAGCCGCACGGCCTGCCGCTCAACCTGTCGCTGTTCAGCGCCAATCGCTTCGGCCTCGATCTGCGCAACGCCGATTTCCGCGCGTCCTCGCTGACGCTGCCGGTCATGCTGGCCGATGCGCGCGGGCAGGTGGCGATCGAGGCCCAGGCCCATGCCACGCATGACGGCTATTATCTCGCCACCATTCCCGTCGGCGAAGGCCGCTTCTCGGTCGGCGTGCATTTCGGCGCCTTGTGCGACTGGGTGGAGATCGACGAATGCGCCTTCCATCCCGTCGAGGCCTTCGGCCCGAACGCGCGCGAGCTGGCGCTGCGCCCGATCGAGGCGCGGGTCGTACGCGAGGGTATGGTGGAGGAGAGCCCCGGCTTCTTCCGCTGCTCGCAGGAGGCCCTGCTGTTCGCCCCGCCGCCGGCCGACGTGACCACGCCGCATTTGCTGGCTGTCACGTTCCGCCCGCGCATTCGAACTGTGCGCGCGGCCGTCCGGAAAGCGGCCTGACCGCTCGGTCATTCACGACAAGAAGAGGGGCCGGTGCGGTCGCCCGCGCCGGCCCCTCGCTTTCCTCCGCCTGGTCAGGCTTAGCGGAGCAGGCTCAGAACATTCGACTGGCTCTGATTGGCCTGCGCGAGCATGGCGGTCGCCGCCTGGCTCAGGATCTGCGCCTTGGCGAGGTTGGTCGTCTCGGCCGAGAAATCGGCGTCCTCGATCCGCGAGCGCGCGTCGCTGAGGTTGGTGACCGAGTTGGTCAGGTTGTTGACCACCGACTCGAGGCGGCTCTGGCCGGCGCCCAGCGAGGCGCGGGTCGTGGCGACTTCCTTCAGGGCGGCGTCGACATCGTCGAGCGCGTCGTTGGCGCCGGAGACGTCCGAGATGTCCGCGCCGCTGGCGTCGGAGACGTCGAAGGCGGTGACGGTCAGCGTGGTCGTGTCGCCGTTGTTCGAGCCGGTCTGGATGTCGACGGTGACGTCGGCCGAGCCGAACACGGCCACGCCGTTGAACTTGGTGTTCGCGACGATGTCGTCGATCTGGGCGCCCAGCTCGGTGACTTCCGCCTGGAGATTGGCGCGGTCGTCGTCGGAATAGGTGCCGCTGGCGCTCTGCACGGCCAGCTCGCGGATGCGCTGAAGCATGTTGGTGACTTCGTTGAGCGCGCCTTCCGCCGTCTGCGCGAACGAAATGCCGTCATTGGCATTGCGGATCGCCTGGCTCATGCCGCGGATCTGCGACGTCATCGAGCTCGCGATGGCGAGGCCGGCGGCGTCGTCCTTGGAAGAATTGATGCGCTTGCCGGTGGAGAGACGCTCCATCGCGACCTGCAGGGCCTGATTCGCGACCCGGCTGCCGTTCTGCGCGCGCAAAGCGGCAGTGTTGGTGTTGATAACGGTCATCTTCGGTTCCTTTCCCGCTCATTCGAGGCTGCCGGGGTCGTTCCCAAGCTTGCCACGATTGCAGTAACGGCCGCCCGTTTCGGGGCTTTAATCCGGCCTGTTTCGCGCGTCGGATTTTCGACGCGCGCCGCGTCGGCGCTTCGACGCCGCCATGGGCGGATTGCCGCCGCGCGATAGGGGAAAGGCCGGGCGCCGCATTTGGCACGCAGCTTGCTTTCATTTGGCCGACCTAATCCGGGGGCGGTTGATGATTGGATTGAGCGACAAGGTGACGACGGCCAATCCCACGCTGGCGGCATGGCTGGCGGGGGCGGGGCTCGCCGCCGCGCGCTTCCCGGCCGGCGCGGACTGGACCGACGGTCCGGCCATCCGCGCGCCCGGCGAGGACGCGGCCGCGGCGCCCCGCGACCTGATCCTCGATTTCGGCGCGAAGCCCGCGCTGATCCCCGCCACCGAGTCCGCCTGCGCGCACCTGTCCTTCGGGCAGGACGATCTTGCCTTCGGCAACGCGCTCGCCGCCGAGCTGGTCCGCCCGGCCCACCGCCCCGCCTGCGGCGAGCCGGACAGCGCGCGCCTGCTCGAATTCGCCGAACGGATCGCCGCCAGCGACGCCTCGGTGCTGCTGCTCGGCGAGACCGGCACCGGCAAGGAAGGCATGGCGCGCTACATCCACGCCGCCTCGCCGCGCGCCGCCGGGCCGTTCACCGCCGTCAACTGCGCCGCGCTTCCCGAAACGATGCTGGAAGCGATCCTGTTCGGCCATCGCAAGGGCAGCTTCACCGGCGCCAGCGGCGACGGCGAGGGGCTGTTCCGCGCGGCCGACGGCGGCACCCTGCTGCTCGACGAGATCGCCGAGATCCCGCTGGCGCTCCAGGCGAAGATGCTGCGCGCGCTCCAGGAGCGGGAGATCCTGCCGGTCGGCGCGGTCCGGCCCGAGCCGGTCGACGTGCGCGTCATCGCCAGCGCCAATCGCGATCTCGCCGCCGAGGTCGAGGCCGGCCGCTTCCGCGCCGATCTCTACTGGCGGCTGAACGTCGTGCCGGTGAACCTGAAGCCGCTGCGCGCGCGCCGGCTCGACATCCGCGCGATCGCCGCCGCCATGCTGCTGCGCCACTGCCCGGCCGGCATGATCCTGCCGTTTCCGACCGCCGCCGCGATGGACCGCCTGATGAACCATGTCTGGCCCGGCAATTGCCGCGAGCTGGAGAATGTCATCCAGCGCGCCCTGCTGCTGCACGCGGGCGAGCGCATTCACGCGCCGGACCTGATCATCGACCGGGCCGCCGCCGCGCCGGGCGTCGCGGCGCTGTCGCTGGAAGACGCCGCCCGCTCGGCGGAAGCGCAGGCGATCCGCGCCGCGCTCGAGGAGGTGGGCGGGCATCGCCTGCACGCCGCCCGCCGGCTCGGCATCAGTGAACGAACCCTCCGCTACCGGCTCGCCGAAATGCGCGCCGTGGCCGCCTAGGAGCAGACGAGATGTCCATCGAAGCCAGCCGCCTGATGGCGCTGCGATCCGCCATCCTCGAACAGAACAGCGCGCTCCAGCGCGCCGCCGGGATCGGCGGCGTCGGGGGCGCGGGCGCGCCGGGCGCCGCGCCGGCGGCCGGCGGCTTCAGCGAGGCGCTGCGCGGCGCCGTGTCCCGCGTCAACGAGATGCAGGCGCAATCGTCGGCGATCACCGAGGCCTATGAGCGCGGCGAGACGACCGACATCGCCGCGGTGATGCTGGCCCGCCAGCAGGCGTCGATCGGCTTCGAGACGACGTTGCAGGTCAGGAACCGACTCCTGACCGCCTACAAGGACATCATGAGCATGCCGGTGTAACATGAGCGACACGACCGCAAACGACCTGGCCCTGAGCCCCGCCCGCCCGCCGGTGAGCGCCGCCCCCGCGGCGCCGAACCCGCTCAACGGCGTCGTCCAGAACGCCCGCAACCTGCTGGCCCAGCCGGCGGTGGCCAAGAGCCTGCCGCTGCTCGGCTTCCTCGCGCTCGTCGCGCTCGCCGCGATCGTCTGGATGGCGTTCAGCGCCGCGCCCAGCCGCACCCTCTTCGCGGGCCTGCCCGACGAGGAGAAGGCGGCGGTGGTCGAGACGCTCAACACCGCCGGCGTCGCCAACTCGATCGACCGCTCGACCGGCGCGATCACCGTTTCCGAGGACGATTATCACCGCGCCCGCATGCTGCTCGCCTCGCGCGGGCTGCCGCGCGGCGGCCAGGACGGCAGCGAGGTCATCACCGGCATGCCGCTCGGCGCCAGCCGTGCGGTCGAATCGGAGCGCATCCGCTCGGCGCGCGAGCTCGATCTCGCCCGCACCATCGAGGGCATCGACGCCGTCCAGACGGCGCGCGTCCATCTCGCCGTCGAGGCGCCCAGCGTCTTCGTGCGCAATCGCGCGGAGCCGGCGGCGTCGGTCATGCTGTCGCTCTATCCGGGCGGCGCGCTCGGCGAATCCCAGGTGCAGGCGATCGTCCATCTCGTCGCCTCCTCGGTGCCGGGCCTGTCGCCCGACGGCATTTCGGTGGTCGATCAGAACGGCCGCCTGCTGTCCCGCACCGGCGGCGAAGGCGCCGCCGCCGAGCGCCAGATCGCGGTGCAGAACGCGATGGAGGACCGCTATCGCCGCGCGATCACGACCTTGCTGACCCCGATCGTCGGCGCCGACAATTTCACCACCGAGGTCAATGCCGAGATGGACTTCTCCGAGGTCCAGTCCACCCGCGAGGGCTTCCCGGCCGACGCGCGCGCGCTGCGCAGCGAGGAAGGCCAGCTTTCGACCGACACGAGCGGCGCTGGCGCGCCGGGCGGCATTCCGGGCGCGCTCTCCAACGAGCCGCCGCCGGCCTCCGAGGTCGCGGCCGCGCCGGGCGGCGCGATCGCACCGCAGCCGGCCGAGGGCGAGGCGGGCGGCGCGACGGCCGCCGGCGGCCGCCGCACCGAGAATTACAACCGCAATTTCGCGGTCGGCCGCGAGGTCTCCGTGACCCGGCAGCAGACCGGCGTGGTCAAGCGCCTGACCGTGGCGGTGGCGCTGCGCAATCCGGAAGGCGCGCGCCCGCGCAGCCAGCAGGAGCTCCAGTCGCTGGAGCAGCTGGTCAAGGGCGCGATCGGCTTCGACCAGGAGCGCGGCGACGTGGTCGCTTTGTCGGCCCGCAGCTTCGCGACCAGCGAAGATGCGCCGACGGGCTGGATGGACAGCGCCGAGACCGTCTGGGCCTCGCCGCTCACCCGCAACGTCACCGCGATCCTCATCGCCCTGATCGTCGTGTTCGGCATCGGCCGGCCGATCGTGAAGAAGACGACCGCGGCGCTCGCCGCCCGCGCCGAGACGGTGCGCGCGGAGCGCGGCCAGGTCGGCGGCGAGATCGCCACCGCTTTGGCCGACCGCGCCCGCTCCGACCACGACATGAAGGTGTCGCTCGAGATGATCGAATCCTCGCGCGACTATGAGACGCGCGCCGCCCTGATCCGCACCTTCGTGCGCCAGGATCCCGCCCGCGCCGCTCTGGTGGTGCGCGATCTCATCCGCGCCGACGGCGGCAAGGAGGCCTGAACCATGGACACTGTGATGGAAGCCGCGCCGCCCGCCGTCGTCGCCGAGCCGAGCGGCAGCGAGGCCGCCGCGATCCTGCTGATGATGCTGGGCGACGCCGAGGCGGCGGAGATATTGAGCCATCTCGAGCCGCACGAGGTCCAGCATCTGGGCAGCGCCATGTTCGGCGTCGCCGACGTGTCCGAGAACGAGGTCGAGCAGGTCTTCAACACCTTCATGGGCCGCGCCCGGGCGCGCACCACGATCGGCTTCGGCGCCGCGCCGCGCATCCGCGCGGTGATGGAGCATGCGCTGGGCGCCGAGCGCGCCGAGAACGTGCTCGCCCGCATCACCCCGCCGACGCGCAGCCGCGCGCTCGACGCGCTGCGGTGGATGGACGCCAAGACGATCGCCGCTCTGGTCGAATATGAGCATCCGCAGATCGCCGCCGTCGTGCTCGCCCATCTCGAGCCGCCGATCGCCGCCGACGTGCTCCAGCTGCTGCCGGCCGAGATCCAGCCCGACGTGGTCTACCGCATCGCCAAGCTGGAGGCGGTCACCGCCGAGGCGATGGAGGAGCTGGAGAAGATCCTGGTGCGCGAGGTCGCGCGCGTCTCCTCCTCGCCGTCGACGATCCGCGGCGGCGCGAGCGAGGCGGCGAAGATCATGAACAATCTGCGCCCGGGTTCGGACCAGCGCATCATCCGCACATTGGGCAAGGTCGATCGCCAGCTCGCCGCGCGGATCGAGGACGAGATGTTCATCTTCGAGAATCTCAACGAGCTGGACGAGAAGAATCTCGGCATCCTGCTGCGCAACGTCGAGAGCGAGATCCTGGTCGTCGCGCTGAAGGGCGCGGACGAGAAGCTGCGCGAGAAGATGCTGGGCTGCATGTCCGGCCGCGCCGCCGATTCGATCCGCGACGAGATGGCCGAGCGCGGCCCGATGCGGCTCGCCGAGGTCCACGAGGCGCAGAAGGAAGTGCTCTCCGTCGCGCGGCGCCTGTCCGACGCCGGGACGATCATGCTCGCCGGCCGGGGCGACGATTATGTCTAGGCTGATGCGCGGCGGCGGCGCGGCCGCCAATGACGAGCCGACCAGCCTCGGCAGCTTCGTGCTGCACCGGGCCAATGCGGGCTTTCGCGCGCGCGGCTCCGAGGCGGGGCCGGAAGCGCGCGTCGATATCGACACGCCGCCGATGACG
The DNA here is from genome assembly GCA_964614625.1 of uncultured Sphingosinicella sp. Lineage (GTDB taxonomy): Bacteria > Pseudomonadota > Alphaproteobacteria > Sphingomonadales > Sphingomonadaceae > Allosphingosinicella. The sequence continues at coordinate 17,860 of CAZTPD010000023.1, forward strand.
CCGGAGCAGGAGCGCCTGCGCGCCCGCTCCGACGCCCATGCGCAGGGCGTCGCCGAAGGGCGCCGCACCGTCGAGGCGGAATTCGCCGCCGAGCGCGACGCGCTGCTCCGCCTGGTCGGCGCGCTGGAGGTGCTGAAGCCCGAGCCGACCAACGCGCTCGCCCTGCTGCTCGCCGAGACGGTGGACCGGCTGGTGCGCGAAGTGGTCGGCGAGGTCGAGATCGACGCCAATCGTCTGCTCGCCCGCGCCCGGGCGGCGGCCGAGCTGATCGGCGAGAATGTCGAGCCTTCGAAGCTGCGCGCCCATCCCGACGACATTCCCTATCTGGCGCCGGCGGAGCTTGAGATCGCGCTCCAGCCCGATCCCGCGCTGCCGCGCGGCGCGCTGGTCCTCGAGACCGGCCATGGCTGGATCGAGGACGGGCCGGAAATCCGCCTCGAGCGGCTGCGCGCCGCGCTCGACAAGCTGGCGGCGCCGCAATGAGCGCGCTGATGCAGGAGGCCCGCAACCTGCTGGCGGGCGTCGCCCTCGGCGACGGCGGACCGCGCCGCGTCGGCCGGCTCGCCGCCTATGACGGGCTGATGCTGGAGGCGACCGGCTTCAAGCGGCCGGTCGGCTCGGGCGCGCGGATCGTCGCGGCGGACAATCATGTCGCGCGCGCGGAGGTCGTCGGCTTCCGCGGCGAGCGCACCTTGCTGATGGCGCTGGACGGCGACGCCGCCCACGCCCAGGGCGCCCGGGTCGAGCCGGACGCCAGCTCCTCGATGGCCGAGGTCGGCCCGGCGCTGCTCGGCCGCATCGTCGACGGGCTGGGCCAGCCGCTCGACGGGCTCGGCCCGGTGGCGACGAGCGACAAATGGCCGCTGGCCGGACGGCGCGGCAACCCGCTCGACCGCGCCCGCGTCACCGCGCCGTTCGACACCGGGGTGCGCGCCGTCAACGCTTTGCTCACGGCGGGCGTCGGCCAGCGCATCGCGATCGTCGCCGGGTCCGGCGTCGGCAAGTCGGTGCTGATGGGCCAGATGATCGCCGGGGCGGACGCCGACGTGATCGTCGTCGGCCTGATCGGCGAACGCTCGCGCGAGGTCAGCGATTTCCTCGCCACCAAATTGCCGCCGGAGGTGCGCC
>CAZTPD010000024.1:0-18672 GCA_964614625.1 uncultured Sphingosinicella sp.
TCACCGCCTGCTTGAGCGGCGCGGTGACGTTGCAGCCGCGCCAGGCCGGATCGCGGCGGCGGTCTGCAAGGAAGGTCTCGATTTCCTCGTGGGTTACGCGCGTCGCCTGATAATCGGCCTCAACGCCTGCCTCGGCCAGCCAGGCGCCGTGGATGGCAGGCGAGCGGGACTGGGCGACCGGATCGCCGATCACCTCGGCATAGGGGATCATCGCGCGTCCAGGAAGGCGGCGACGTCGGCGAGGTCGACGTCGCGGTCCAGATAGGTCCGCCCGATGCCGCGCGCGAGCAGGAAGGGCACCTTGCCGCCCGACGCCTTCTTGTCGTGCGCCATATGCGCCGCGAGCGTGGCGCCGTCGGCATCGATACCGGCTTCGGCGAGCGTGGCGGCGAAGCCGCTGGCGGCGAGATGGGCGGCCACCCGCTCCGCCTCGTCCGCCGGGCACAGCCCGCGCGCGGCGGAGAAGCGGAAGGCGAGGACCATGCCGAGCGCCACCGCCTCGCCGTGCAGCAGGCGGTCGGAAAAGCCGGTCTCCGCCTCCAGCGCATGGGCGAAGGTGTGGCCGAGATTGAGCAGGGCGCGGGTGCCGGTGGTCTCGCGCTCGTCGGCGGCGACGATGCGGGCCTTGGCCTTCACGCTGGTCTCGATCGCATGCGCGCGGGCCGCGCCGTCGCCGGTGAGCAGGGCCGCGCCGTTCGCCTCGCACCAGGCGAAGAAGGCGGGATCGTCGATCAGGCCGTATTTGACCACCTCGGCATAGCCCGCGCGGACCTCGCGAAGGGGGAGGGTATCGAGGCAGTCGGGATCGATCAGCACCAAAGCCGGCTGGTGGAAGGCGCCGACGAGATTCTTGCCGGCGGGGACGTTGATCGCGGTCTTGCCGCCGACCGAGCTGTCCACCTGCGCGAGCAGGGTGGTGGGCACCTGCACGAAGCCGCAGCCGCGCTTCAGGATGGAAGCGGCGAAGCCCACCAGATCGCCGATCACGCCGCCGCCCAGCGCGAGGATGTGATCGCCGCGCTCGACGCCGAGCGTCAGCAGCCGGTCGATCAGCAGAGCGAGCTGGTCCCAGCTCTTCGTGCCTTCGCCGGGCGGCAGGACGATCGGGACCAGCTCCGCGCCCGCGTCCAGCCTGGCGCCCTGCGCGGCCCACACAGTCTCGTCGCTGACCACGATCAGCCGCCCGCCGCGCGCGAAGGGGGCGAGGGCAAAGGCGGCGCGGCCGAGCAGGCCCGGCTCGATCAGGATCGGATAGGCGCGGTCGCCGAGCGACACCTCCACCCGGCTCATCGCCGCGCCCCGCATTGGGCGCGGTCGAGCAGCTTGTGGTCCGCCAGCACCAGCGCCACCATCGCCTCCACCACCGGCGCGCCACGAATGCCCACGCACGGATCGTGTCGGCCCTTCGTGGCGATCTCGGTCTCCGCGCCGTCGCGGGTCAGGGTGCGCACCGGGGTCAGGATCGAGGAGGTCGGCTTGAAGGCCGCGCGCACCACCACCGGCTGGCCGGTCGAGATGCCGCCCGCGACGCCGCCGGCATGGTTGGCGAGGAAGACGGGCCGGCCGTCCGCCCCGGCGCGCATCTCGTCGGCATTCTCGCTGCCCTTGAGGCGCGCCGCCGCGAAGCCGTCGCCGATCTCGACGCCCTTCACGGCGTTGATCGACATGAGCGCGGCGGCGAGGTCGCCGTCCAGCTTGCCGTAGACCGGCGCGCCCCAGCCGGCGGGCACCCCGGTCGCCACGCATTCGACGACCGCGCCCAGCGAGTCGCCGGATTTGCGTGCCGCGTCCACGAGTCCCTCCCAGCGCGCCGCGGCGGCGGGATCGGGGCAGAAGAAGGGATTCGTGTCGATCGCCTCGGCGTCGAAGGCGTCCCGGTCGATCGGATCGCCGCCCAGCTCGACGACACAGGCGCGGATCGCGACCTCGGGGACGATCAGCCGCGCCACCGCGCCCGCCGCGACCCGCGCCGCCGTCTCGCGCGCGCTGGAGCGGCCGCCGCCGCGATGGTCGCGCAGGCCGTATTTGGAATCATAGGCGTAATCGGCATGACCGGGCCGGTATGCGGCGGCGATGTCCGAATAGTCCTTCGAGCGCTGGTCGACATTCTCGATCATCAGGCTGATCGGCGTGCCGGTGGTGCGGCCCTCGAACGTGCCGGAGAGGATGCGGACTTGGTCCGGCTCGCGGCGCTGGGTGGTGAAGCGCGACTGGCCGGGGCGGCGCCTGTCGAGAAAGGGCTGGATGTCGGCTTCGGCGAGCGCGAGGCCCGGCGGGCAGCCGTCCACCAGCGCGCCCAGCGCCGGGCCGTGGCTCTCGCCCCAGGTCGAGACGCTGAGCACGCGGCCGAAGCTGTTGACGCTCATGCCTCCGCCTCGTCGGGGCGGGCGAGCACGCAGAAGATGGTGTGATTGTCGTCGCGGTCGTGGACGTCGCGGCGCAATATCTTGAGGCCATAGGCCTCGGCGGCGGCTTCGGACGCGATGACGCCGAGCGTGGCGTCGCCCGATTCCGCCAGCGCCTGCGCCGCGACCGCCGTGTTCGACGCCTCGCTTGCCTCGAGGCCCGCTTCCGCGATCCAGCGCCCGCACTGGCCGAGCGCGACCGGATGGCTGGTCAGCCGCGCGATGCCGTCCAGCGTCGCGTCGGGCAGGCCGAGCAGGTGCATGCGGATCGGCAGCCGGTGCCGCTCCAGCACGACGAGGCCGCTCTCGCGGATCAGCTCCTCGACGCCCGGCACCGGGCCGGCAATGGCATTGCGCAGGGGAAGGATGCCCCGCCTGGCCTTGCCGGCGAGGACGGCCTTCACCACGCCCGCGAAGGTGGCGCGCGCCACCGGCGTCCATTCCGGCAGGAAGGTGCGGCACGCTTCCCAGCCGAACGCGCCGGGTGCCCCCTGATAAGCGATCTTCACCTCAAATCTCCGTCAGCGCCGCGCCCAGCGCATACATCAGATCGACGAAGCCGGGAAAGGAGGTGGCGATCATGCCGGCGCGATCGACCGACACCGCCTCGCGCGCGGCGAGGCCGAGGACGAGGAAGCTCATCGCGATGCGATGGTCGCCGTGGGTCGCGACCGATCCGCCGCCGGCCGGCGCGCCGCCGACCACCCTGAGCGTGTCGCCTTCGGCCGAGGCTTCGACGCCGCAGGCGGCGAGGCCGGCGAGGATCGCGGCCAGCCGGTCGCTTTCCTTGACGCGCAGCTCGCCCAGGCCGTGCATGACCGTCTCGCCCTCGGCGAAGGCGGCGGCGACGGCGAGGATCGGATATTCGTCGATCATCGCCGGGGCGCGGGCCGCCGGCACGACGATGCCGCGCAGCCGCGAGGCGCGGGCGGTGATGTCCGCCACCGTCTCGCCGCCGACCGTCCGGCGATTCTCGAGGCGCAGGTCCGCGCCCATCTCGATCAGGGTCTCGAACAGGCCGGCGCGCAGCGGATTGACCAGCACGCCGGGCACCGTGACTTCGGAGCCCGGCACGATCAGCGCCGCGACCAGCGGGAAAGCGGCGGAAGAGGGATCGGCGGGGACGATGATGTCGGTCCCATGCAGCTTCCGGTTCGCGCCGAGCCGGATGCGGCGGCCGTCTCCGTCCCGCTCGACCGAAATGTCGCAGCCGAAGGCGGCGAGCATGTTCTCGCTATGGTCGCGGCTGGGGCGCGGCTCGATCACGGTCACGTCCGCGTCGGTGCCGAGCCCGGCGAGCAGGATCGCGGACTTGACCTGCGCCGAGGCAGTCGCGTTCTCGAAGGCGATGCCGCCGAGCCCGCCGCCATGGACAATGAGCGGCAGCCGATCGCCGCCCTCGAAGCGCGCGCCCATCGCGGCGAGCGGCCCGGTCACGCGGCCCATCGGGCGGCTGCGCAGCGATTCGTCGCCGGTGAAGGCGGCGGAGACCGGCTGCCCGGCGGCGGCGCCGATCAGGAGGCGCGCGCCCGTGCCCGAATTGCCGCAATCGATCGGTGCGTCCGGCGTGCGCCAGGGCGCGCCGCGCACCCGCCAAACGGCGTCGGTTTTCGTCACTTCGGCGCCGAGCGCGCGCACGGCGGCGGCGGTGGCGAGCACGTCGTCGCTTTCCAGCAGCCCCTCGATCCGCGTCTCGCCCTCGGCCAGCGCGCCGAAGATCAGGGCGCGGTGCGAGATCGACTTGTCGCCCGGCACGGCGACGGCGCCGCGCAGGACATGGCCGGGGCCGGCCTTCAGCCCGTCCTTCGCCGCCGTCGCGCTCATGCCGCAGCCCCTCCGGCCCGGCTGATGCAAAGCCGCGCATGGCCGCATTGGGCGAGCGGGCGGATATCCTCCCCCTCCGCGATCCGGCGCGCCAGCGTCGCTTCGCCGACGATCGGGAAGGCGGTGCCCGCCGGCAGGCTGTCGCCGGTCATCCGGCCGATCGCCAGCGCCGGCACGCCGTCCGGCCCGTCGCCCAGCCAGTCGAAGATCATCAGCTCCCGGTCGTGGAACAGGTCCACCCACCAGCCGCTCAGCGGATCGAGCTCGATCACCGCGATCGCCTCCTGGGCGCGGGCGCGGTTCAGCGCCTCCTCCGCGCCGGCGGTGACGACGATCGGCGCCGCGCAGCCGAAGCGCTGCCGCGCCGCATTGGTGACGAGCACCGGCTGGCGGGCGGCGTGGAGCACGATCTCGGTGCGCCGCTGCGCTTGCAGGCTGACGGCCATCAATTCGCGCCAGACGGCGGCGACGGCGCCGTGGGACAGGGTGCTGGAGCGCTCGATGAGCCGCGCCAGCACGACGCGCTCGCGATCGGGCCGCAGCAGCAGCGCGTTCAGATGATCGCTCTGCTTGCGCGCGGCGATGGCCTGCACATGGGACAGGCGGCGCTCCATCAGCGTCAGCAGCTCGTCGTCGATCCGGTCGATCTCGGCCCGCAGCGCTTCCAGGCTCGGGACGGGGCGGGTGTCGGCCGGGGCCGGCGCGGCGGCATCTTGTCGGGGCATATCGGTCTCTCGTCGCGGCCCCGCCGGCGCCCTGTGCTGTACGCGGGCCGGCCCTGGGGCTGTTCAGTTCGGATTTTCAGATGAAAAAGCGATCCGTCTCCGGCACGCCCTCAGGCGTACCGGCCGATAAACGAGCCGATAAAATAGAAGCGAGCGCCGACCAGCGAAGCGGGGGTGCGGATATCCTGCCCTTTGCCCATGGTGACTGCTCCTGCCGACGGCACATCTCGCCGTCTCCCTTAAGGGTGGCGGGAGAGGGGAGGCGTGTCAAGCCGGTCTCGGGCGCATCGCGCATACGATCGATCGCGGCGGCGCGGCGCGGGACAGGGCTTTTCGGAAGGGATGGAGGCCCGAGCCGGAATCGAACCGGCGTGCAAGGATTTGCAGTCCTCTGCGTAACCACTCCGCCATCGGGCCGCCGCGGGGCAGATGGTCGGCTTTGGCGGCGCTGTCAACCGGTCAGGCACCCTTGCGGGCCGGCGCGGGCGGCCGCATGGTCGGGCGATGCAGGCTCCGCTGCTCCTGGCGCGCCGCGCGCTGCGGCCCGTGATCGATTTCGCGCTGCCGCCGCGCTGCCCCGGCTGCGGCGCGGTGACGGCCGAGCCGCATCGTTTCTGCATGGCCTGCTGGTCCAGCCTGATCTTCCTCGGCGATCCGTGCTGCGCCCGCTGCGCGCTGCCGTTCGATTACGATCAGGGCGCCGACGCCTTGTGCGGCGGCTGCCTGGCGTATCCGCCGCGCTTCGACCGGCTGCGCGCCGCTGTCGCTTATGGGGAGATTCCGCGCAAGGTCGCGCTCAAGCTCAAATATGGCGGGCGGCCGGGCGTCGCCGAGACGGTGGCGGGCTTCATGACCCGCCATGTCGAGGGCGCGCCCGACGCCCTGCTGGTGCCGGTGCCGCTGCATCGCTGGCGGATCTGGCGGCGCGGCTACAATCAGGCGGCGCTGATCGCCCAGGCGCTGGCCCGGCGCACCGGGCTGGCGGCGCGGCTCGACCTGATCGAGCGGGTGAAGCGCACCCCGCCGCTCCGGGGCATGAACGCAGGCCAGCGCCGCGACGCGCTGCGCGGCGCCTTTCGCGTGCCGGCGGCGGGGCGGGCGGCGCTGAAGGGCCGGTCCGTGATCCTGATCGACGATGTCTATACCAGCGGCGCGACCGCGAACGGCTGCGCGCGGGCGCTGAAGCGGGCGGGGGCGGCCGAGGTGCGGGTGCTGGCCTGGGCGCGGGTCGTGCGCGGCGGAGACGATTGACAAGCGCCACCGCCGCCCTCACCTCGGCGGCGAGGAGCGGCACATGGCGAAGATCGAAATCTACACCAAGGCCTTCTGCCCCTATTGCGCGAGCGCCAAGCGGCTGCTCGACGGCAAGGGCGCGGCCTATGAGGAATATGACATCACGATGGGCGGGCCGAAGCGCGCGGAGATGATCCAGCGCGCCGACGGGCGCGCGACCGTGCCGCAGGTCTTCATCGACGATCGCCATATCGGCGGCAGCGATGACCTGCACGCGCTCGACGAAGCCGGCAAGCTCGACCCCCTGCTCGGCGGCGCATGAGGGTCGCGCTCCATCAGGCGCGCACCGGCATCGACCCCGACGCCAATGCCCGCGATCTGGTCGCCGCGATCGACGCGGCCGCGGCCGGCGGCGCGGCGATGCTGTTCACGCCGGAGATGAGCGGCCTGCTCGATCGCGACCGGACCCGCGCGATGCGGCACCTGCATTTCGAGGGCGACGATCCGGTGCTGGCGCGCCTGCGCGAGGCGGCGGCGAAGGCGGGCATCTGGGTGCATGTCGGCTCGCTCGCTTTGCTCGACGCGGACGGCGACCGGCTGGTCAATCGCGGCTTCGTGATCGACGACCAAGGCGCGATCCGGGCGCGCTACGACAAGATCCACCTGTTCGACGTGGACCTGCCGACCGGGGAGAGCTGGCGGGAATCGGCCGCCTATCGCGGCGGCAGCCGCGCGGTGGTCGCCGAGACGCCGGTGGGGCCGCTGGGCCTGTCGATCTGCTACGATCTGCGCTTCCCCGATCTCTACGCGGCGCTCACCAATCACGGCGCGACCGCGCTTTCCATCCCCGCCGCCTTCACCGCGCCGACCGGCGAGGCGCACTGGCATGTGCTGATGCGCGCCCGCGCGATCGAGGCGGGCGTGTTCGTGATCGCCGCCGCCCAGGTCGGCCGGCACGAGGACGGGCGCGTCACCTACGGCCACAGCCTGGTCGTCGATCCCTGGGGCAAGGTGCTGCTCGACATGGGCGGCGAGGCGCCGGGCGTGGGGTTCGCCGAGATCGATCTCGATCAGGTGGAGGAGGTCCGCGCGCGGCTGCCCGCCTTGCTGCACCGCCGCCCGATTCCCCGGCCGGAGCGGTTCGCCTTATGATCGTGTTCGATCTGCGCTGCGCCGCGGGGGGCCATGTCTTCGAGGGCTGGTTCGGCTCGTCCGGGGATTATGAATCGCAGCGGTCGCGCGGCCTCGTCTCCTGCCCGATCTGCGGCGATGGCGAGGTGGAGAAGGCGCCGATGGCGCCCAGCGTCGCGGCCAAGGGCAACAGCGCGCCCGATCCGGCGGCGGTCAAGAAGATGCTGGCCGAGATGGCGACGCTCCAGAAGAAGATGCTGGAGAAGAGCGATTTCGTCGGCGATCGCTTTCCCGACGAGGCGCGCGCCATCCATCTCGGCGAGGCCGAGGCGCGCGCCATCCACGGCCGCGCCAGCCGGGCGGAAGCGAAGAGCCTCGCCGAGGAGGGCGTTCCCGTCGCCCCGCTGCCCTTTCCGGTGCCCGAGCCGGGCGAGGAGCATTAGCTCAGGCCGAGCGCGGCCGCGTCCAGAGACCCGCGCGGTCCACCGGCGCGGGCCGGTCGCCGCATTCGACCAGCGCGTTGATGACCATGACGAGCTTGGCCGGCTTGTGGACCACGGTGCGGCTGTCCCAGGCGCTTGTCCCGCGCGCCATCACCTTGCGGGCGATGCCGCCATAGATGTTCGCCGCCGACAGCACCGCCCAGCGGGCGCGGAAGGGGAGGCGGGCGGCACCGACCCGCGCCGAGGCTTCGTAACGCTCGACCAATGCGCCGATCCGCGCGGCGATCCCGGCCAGCGCCGTGCGGTCGGCCGGGTCGGCATCGCCCCACTCGGCGGGGATATAGACCCGGCCGACGCCATGATCCTCGACGATGTCGCGCGCGATGTTGGAAAGCTGGAAGGCGAGGCCGAGATCGCTGGCGCGGTCCAGCGTGTCCTCGTCATCGGGCGAAACGCCCATGATCACCGCCATCATGCAGCCGACCGCGCCGGCGACATGGTAGCAATAGCGCAGCAGATCGTCCTCGCTTCGCGGCCGCCAACCCTGCGCGTCCAGCGCGAAACCAGCGAGGTGATCGTCCATGAAGCGGCGCGGAATGCCGCATTCGCCCGCCACCACGCGCAGCGCGTCGAACGGCGCGACGTCCACCCTCTCGCCCGCCAGCGCCCGGTCGGTCGTCTCGCGGATATAGGCGATCCGCCGCTCCGGGTCGGCGGGGGCGACCGCACCGTGGCCGAGCGTCTGGCCGTCCGCCAGATCGTCGCAGGCGCGGCACCAGCTATAGAGCAGCCACGCCCGCTCCCGCGTTTCCTGATCGAACAGGTTGCTGGCGAAGCGGAACGACTTGGAGCCTTCGCGGATGATCCGCTCGGCCTCCGCCACCAAAGAGGAGCGCTCAGCGGCCGAGATCATCGATCATCAGCCCGGCGGTCGCCTTGGCGCTGCCCACCACGCCGGGAATGCCCGCGCCGGGATGGGTGCCGGCGCCGACGAAATAGAGATTGGAGATGACGTCGTCGCGATTGTGGACGCGGAACCAGGCGCTCTGGGTCAGCAGCGGTTCGAGGCTGAAGGCCGAGCCCAGATGCGCGCCGAGATCGTGGGCGAAATCCTTCGGCGTGTAGTGGAACGATGTGGTGATGTTCGCGCGCAGGCCGGGGACCAGCCGCTGCTCGACCACCTCCAGGATCCGGTCGCGATAGCGCGGGCCTTCCACGTCCCAGTCCACATCCAGCTTGCCGAGATGCGGCACCGGGGCGAGCGCGTAGAAGGTCGAATGGCCTTCCGGCGCCATGTCCGGATCGGTGGCGGTCGGATGGTGGATGTAGAGCGACGGGTTGGCGGCGAGCGTGCCGTTCCGGTAGATGTCGGCGAGCAGCCCGTGATAGCGCGGGCCGAACAGGATATTGTGGTGCTTCACGTCGGGGAAGCGGCCCTTCACCCCGAAATGGACGACGAAGAGGGAGGGGGAGAAGCGCTTGCGCCGCAGCCTTTTCGCCGCCGCCGCGCCCCTTTTGTGCCCCTTCACCAGATCGTAGCTGTGGACCACGTCGCCATTGGAGGCGACCGCGTCGAACAAGGCGTGCCAGCCGCTCCTCGTCCGCACCCCCGTCGCCCGCGTGCCGTCCGTCAATATCTCCTCGACCGGATCGCCGAGCCGCAGCTCGCCGCCCAGCCGCTCGAAAAACCCCGCCAAACCACGCACCAGCGCATTGGTGCCGCCCTTGGCGAACCACACGCCGCCGTCGCGCTCCAGCTTGTGGATCAGCGCGTAGATCGCGCTGGTCGTCATCGGATTGCCGCCGACGAGCAGGGTGTGGAAGGACAGGGCCTCGCGCAGCCGTTTGTCCTTCACATAGCCCGACACGATCGAATAGACCGAGCGCCACGCCTGATAGCGCGCCAGGCTCGGCCCCGCCTTCAGCATCGAGGCGAAATCGAGGAAGGGAACGGCGCCCAGCTTCTCATAGCCCTCGCGATAGACGCCGGCCGAATAATCGAGGAACCGGCGATAGCCCGCCACATCCTCGGGCCTGAGCGCCGCGATCTGCTTCTCCAGCAGCGCGTCGTCGTTCGTGTAGTCGAAGACCGTCCCGTCCGGCCAGGACAGGCGGTAGAAGGGCGTCACCGGCTCCAGCGCCACGTCGGCGGCGATGTCCGCGCCGGAGAGCGCCCACAATTCCTTCAGGCAATCGGGATCGGTGATGACGGTCGGCCCGGCGTCGAAAACATGGCCGTCCTTCTCCCAGAAATAGGCGCGCCCGCCCGGTCTGTCGCGCGCCTCGATCACGGTCGTGGCGATGCCCGCCGATTGCAGCCGGATGGCGAGCGCGAGGCCGCCGAAGCCGGCGCCGATGATCGCCGCGCGCTTCGTCATGCCGTCAGTGCCTTCAGCGCGCGGCCGATCGAAACCGGCGGCTTGCCGGACAGGATGCGGGCCTTGTCGCCGAGCGTCGATTGCGCGGCATAGAAACGCTCCACCAGCGCCGGATCGAGCCTATAGAAATGCTGGAGCACCTTGTAACGCTCAGCCGGTTCGGCGGCGCGGAACAGCATCTTGTCGAGCAGGCGATAGAAGCCGCGCGCCCGCCACAGCCGCTTCGCCTCGGCGCGCAGCACCTGCGGCAGCGCCGAAAAGTCCGTCTGCCGGGCGATCAGCATCGCGATCCGCACCGCGTCGGGCAGCGAATAGCCGGTCGTCGGATGGAAGAAGCCGCCGCGCAGCCCGATCCGCGCCGCTTTGTCCCCCTCCGGCCAGAAAGCGTCGAAATCCCCGCCCATCGCGACCGGCAGCACGCCCGCCTCCTCATGCTCCAGCGCCGCCGGATGCCAGCCCTGCGCCGCCGCATAGGCCTCGATGCGCGCGCCAAGCTCCGCCCGGTCCAGCGCGGGATCGGTGCTGTAATAGGTGTCTTCGATCAGGAGTCGGTCCTCGGTGAAGGGCAGGCAATAGACGAAGCGATAGCCGTCCGCCTGATCGACGCAAGCGTCCATCACGATCGGGCGGGTCAGCCCGTGCGGCTCCCGCATCCGGTATTCCCGCCCGACGAACTTCTGCCAGCCGAGATCGAGCGCCTCCAGATTGGCCGCGCCCCGCGCGTCGATGTCGATCCGATCCGCCGTCTCGCCTAGTCGGTACTGGTCCGGCCGCAGCCGCGCGCGCACTGCCGCGTCGAGCAGGTCGGAGCGCGTGCTGTTGTAGCGAGTGGGCAGGGTGCGGCGGCGTTCGGGGAAGCTTATGTCATAGCCGTCCCAGCTCTTGGCGATCATCGGCTCGACCAGCCAGCGATCCCCCGCCGCCACGTCCGCGTCGAAGAAGGACCAGACATGGTCCCCGCCGAAACGCTCGCCTTGCTCGACCAGCAGGAACGCCACCTCCGGCCGCAGCTTCGCGAGCGCGAGCGCGGTCAGGCACCCGGCGAGCCCGCCGCCCGCGATCACAAGAGGTTCCCGCCCCGACACTTCAGCCCCTTCGCTTCGATCCGAGAATCGGCGAAATCGTCACCCTGAACTTGTTTCAGGGTCCATGAACACCGCCTCATCCATATCGGCGCCGACAGCGTTCATGGATGCTGAAACAAGTTCAGCATGACGGATTGTCCGTCGAACTCGCAACGCCTTTAGCGATCACCGTCGCGCATCGCCACCGGCTGGTGTAAGGAGCCGCGCGTGAGCCTTTTCCTCGCCATTTCGCTGTCGATCGTCGCGATGACCCTGATCGTCGGCGTGCGTTACCTCATCGTCAGCGGTGGCTTCGCCCTGCTGACCCGGGCGCGCTTTCCGGGCCTCTATGCCGGGCTCGATCCGCAGATCCGCAAGGAGATAGGCTGGTCGCTGGCCAGCGCCTTCATCTACGGCGCGCCGGCCGGTTTGCTCGCCTGGGGCTGGCAGGAACATGGCTGGACGAAGGTCTATACCGATATTTCGGCCTATCCGCTCTGGTGGCTGCCCGTCTCGGTCCTCCTCTATCTCTTCCTCCACGACACCTGGTTCTACTGGACGCATCGCTGGATGCACTGGCCCCGGCTGTTCCGCGTCGCCCATGCCGTCCACCATGCCAGCCGCCCGCCCACCGCCTGGGCGGCGATGAGCTTCCATCCCTGGGAGGCGCTGACCGGGGCGGTGGTGATCCCGGCGCTGGTGCTCATCATCCCGATCCATGTCGGCGCGCTGGGCGTGGTGCTCACGGTGATGACCGTGATGGGCGTCACCAATCATATGGGCTGGGAGATGTTCCCCCGCCGGCTCGTCGAGGGTAGAGCGGGGAACTGGCTGATCACCGCCAGCCACCATCAGCGCCACCATCAGCATTATGGGTGCAATTATGGCCTCTATTTCCGCTTCTGGGACCGCCTGTGCGGCACCGACAAGGGGCTGGGCACGTTCCGTCTTCCCGATTCTGGCCGCCTCCCCGATTCTGGCCGTCTTCCCGATCCTGGCGGCGCTGATGCTGCTGCCCCGGCCGGCGGCGGCCAGTGACGGCACGGCGATCGAGATCCATATCGAGGGGCTGCGCAACACGCAGGGCATCGTGCGGCTCTGCCTGACCCGCAACGAAGCGCATTTCCCCGACTGCAACGGCGATCCGGCCGCGATCAAGCGCTCCATCCCCGCCGCGCGCGCCGCGCAGGTGCGGATCGAGGGCGCGGCCCCCGGCACCTATGCGCTGGCCGTGATCCATGACGAGAATTCCAACGGCCGGCTGGACCGCTTCATGGCGATCCCGCGCGAAGGCTTCGGCTTCTCGCGCAACCCGCGCATCCGCATGGGGCCGCCGCGCTTCGACGAAGTGCGGTTCGAGGTTTCGGGCACGCAGGTGCGGCAGAATGTGAGATTGCGTTACCTCATCTAGCATCCGGGTAGTGGGCCAGATTGAAATTATGCCGGGTGGCGAACAGGCAGCGCCCCTGTCATATAGGCGCCATGACCATTCATCCGCCCGGCAGCCATAGCCGTGAAAGCAAGGCGCTTCAACGCAAGCAAGCCCTCATCGACAAGTACGTCGCCGAGGGCATGAGTGCTGAAGCGGCCGCCAAACGCGCCCAAGCCGAAATGCGCGACAATGACAAGGGCGACTGGCGACGTGGCTAAGAACCCCAAGCGCCTGCCCGATCCGAACCAACTCGCGAAGCTGCTTACCGACATCGCGACCGGCGAAGAAACTGATACATTACTTGGCTGCTGGCGTTGCTGACAAACTGCGGGAGGTCAGCGATATTGTCACGCTGGTCGAGAAAGCGGAGAGTCGATTTCCTACGAATCGCGGGTCTTACAAGAAGCGTGCAGCATGATATATGCTCTTAGGGGGCTGATTATGCGCTGCTATGTGTTGTTATTGATGAGCGGGGCCTTACTGGCCGGGTGCGATCAGGTCGCCCAAATGGCTGCTGATGACCAAAATCAGGTACTACACCCACCCGTTGGGCGCTTTACGATTGTTCACAGCCCCCACGTCCGTCGCGATACGATGCTATTAGACACGGCAACCGGCGTCACATGGCTATGGGTTAGTCAAACAAGCGGTGCATCGAGCTCTGCCAATGAAGGAATGGGCACTTGGCAGCAGATTGAGATGGCCGATCCGTTGCCTAGAATTTCAAACTGATCCATTACCCGCACCCGCTTTTCCTCGCCCCGCTTTGCCTGCATAAGAGGGGCGGGGGGAATGGATGGCCGAGCCGCGACTGTCCCTGGCCGAGCCCGCGCGGGCATCGGCCGTCAAGCCGCCGCTGCGCGTATTGCTCGCCGCGCCGCGCGGCTTCTGCGCGGGCGTGCGCCGTGCGATCGCGGGGGTCGAGGCGGCGCTGGAGCGTCATGGCGCCCCGGTCTATGTCCGCCGCCCGATCGTCCACAATCTCGCCGTGGTGCGCGATCTGGAGGCGAAGGGCGCGGTCTTCGTCGAGGAGCTGGACGCGGTGCCGGACGGCGCGGTCGTCATCATGTCGGCGCACGGCATTCCCGACCATGTCGCGCGCGAGGCGGACCGGCGCGGGCTCACCTGGTTCGACGCGGTCTGCCCCCTGGTCGCCAAGGTGCATCGCGAGGTGACCCGTCATCACGCCAACGGCCGCCACGTCATCCTGATCGGCCATGAGGGCCATCCGGAGATCGCGGGAACGCTGGGGCAGCTTCCGCCCGGCGCGGCGAGCGTGGTCGGATCGGCCGAGGCGGCGGCGGCGCTCGATCTCCCCGGCGGCGTGCCGGCCGCTTATGCCGTGCAGACGACCTTTTCGGTGGACGAGGCCGCGGTCGTGATCGCCGTTCTCGAAGCGCGCTTCGCCGATCTCGCCGCGCCGCCGGCCAGCGACATCTGCTACGCCACCACCAATCGCCAGGCGGCGGTGCGCGCGCTCGCGCAGGAGGCGGATTCGATCATCGTCGCGGGCGAGGCCTTCTCCTCCAACGCCTGCCGGCTCGCCGAAGTGGCCCGCGCCGCCGGCTGCGTTTCCGTACAGCGCGTGGCCGAGGCGGACGAGCTCGATTTCGCGGCGCTGGACGGCGCCCGCCATGTCGGAATCACCGCCGCCGCCTCAACGCCGGACGCGAGCGTCGCCGCGATCCTCGCCGCGCTCGGCACCCGGTACGAGCTTGTCGTGGAGGAGCGCGAGGCGGTGACCGAAAGGGCGGCGTTCAGGCCGATCCGGATTTCCTAGAGTCCATCCGTTCCCGATTGCACCACTCGTCATGCCAGCGAAGGCTGGCATCCATACGGAGTCAGCATGGACCCCAGCCTTCGCTGGGGTGACGGTTCAATATACTAGGCGGCGAGATCGGTTCGTGCGGGCAGGCCCGCCGCCTCGGCGATCAGCTCGAACGAGCGCAGCCGCTTCGCATGATCGTAGACGTCGGAAACGACGATCAACTCGTCCGCCCCCGTCTCCGCGATCAGCGCCGCCATGCCCGCCTTCACCGTCTCCGGCGACCCAATGATCGAGCGGCCGAGCATCGCGCTCGCCTGCGCCTTTTCGTGCGGCAGCCAGTAGCTGTCGATGTCGTCGATCGGCGGCTGGCTGAGGCCCGGCGCGCCGCGGAAGAGGTTGACGAAGGACATTTGCTGCGTCGTCGCCAGCCGGCGCGCTTCTTCGTCGGTTTCGGCGGCGACGATGTTGACGCCGACCATCGCATAAGGCCGCGCCAGCTCCGGCGAGGGCCGGAAGCGCTCGCGATAGATGTGGAGCGCGTCGATCAACTGGGCCGGCGCGAAATGCGAGGCGAAGGCGTAGGGCAGGCCGAATTCGGCGGCGAGCTGCGCGCCGAACAGGCTGGAGCCCAGAATCCAGACCGGTACGTCCGTCCCCGCCGCCGGCACGGCCTGGACCTTCTGGCCCGGCTCGGCCGCGCGGAAATAATGCTGGATCTCGCGCACGTCGCGCGGGAAATTCTCGGCCGCCGCGAGCGGGCGGCGCAGCGCCTGCACGGTGAGCTGGTCCGTCCCCGGCGCGCGGCCCAGGCCGAGATCGACGCGGCCGGGAAAGAGCCGGGCGAGCGTCCCGAACTGCTCGGCGACGACGAGCGGCGCATGATTGGGCAGCATGATGCCGCCCGCGCCGATCCGGATCGTGCTGGTGCCCGCGCCGACATGGGCCAGCGCGACGGCGGTGGCGGCGCTGGCGATGCCGGGCATGTTGTGATGCTCGGCCAGCCAGAAGCGGGCATAGCCCCAGCGCTCGGCATGGACGGCGAGATCGCGGGCATGGTCGAGCGCGATGCGCGCGTCGCCCTCCTGCGTGATGCGGGCGAGATCGAGGATGGAGAGGGCGGTCATGGCGGCTCCTTTGCCGCCATGTAGGAAGGCCGAGCGAGGGTCGCCAGAGCGGGGTTATAGCCTATCCGTTTGGATTGAACCGTCACCCCAGCGGAGGCTGGGGTCCATGCTGAGTTCGTGCCATTCCCCGAGTCAGCATGGATGCCAGCCTTCGCTGGCATGACGAGGGGGCAATCGAGTTAGACGCGCTTGCCCCCGCGCGCCTGGACCATGTCCTCGCGATTTGTCTCGAAATCGCTCGCCTCGTGCCGCTCCAGAAGCTGCGTCGCGGGATCGCCGAAGGTGCGGTTCACCATGCGGCCGCGTTGCACCGCCGGCCGGGCGCCGATCCGGTCCGTCCAGCTTTGCAGGTGCGGATAGTCCTGGACGGAGAGGAATTCCTGCGCGTTGTAGGTCTCGCGCATGATCCCGCCATACCAGGGCCAGATCGCCATGTCGGCGATCGTGTAATCGTCGCCGGCCACATAGTCGCGCGTCGCCAGCAGCGTATCGAGCACATGGAGCTGCCGCTTGGTCTCCATCGCGTAGCGGTTGATCGCATATTCGATCTTGAACGGCGCATAGGCGTAGAAATGGCCGAAGCCGCCGCCGACGAAGGGCGCGGAGCCCATCTGCCACATCAGCCAGTTGAAGGTCTCGGCCCGCGCCCGCGCCTCGGTGGGCAGGAAGGCGCTGAACTTCTCGGCGAGATAGACGAGGATCGATCCGCTCTCGAACAGGTGGGTCGGCGGATCGGTCGAACGGTCCGTCATCGCCGGGATCTTGCTGTTCGGATTGACCCCGACGAAGCCCGAGGAGAATTGATCGCCCTCGCCGATGCGGATCAGCCAGGCGTCATACTCCGCCCCGGCATGGCCCGCCGCCAGCAGCTCTTCCAGCAGGATCGTGACCTTCACGCCGTTGGGCGTGCCCATCGAATAGAGCTGGAGCGGGTGCCGGCCGACCGGCAGCGCTTCCTCGCGCGTCGCGCCGGAGACGGGGCGGTTGATATTGGCGAACTGGCCCCCGCTCGGGCTTTCCCAGGTCCAGACCTCGGGCGGGACATAGCCCGGCGGCTGGTTGTCGGCGGGATCGCTGCTGTCGGCCATGCGGATGCTCCATGCGCGGCGGGAAGGGGATGGTGCCGGTTGCAGGGATCGAACCCGCGACCTTCGGTTTACAAAACCGCTGCTCTACCAGCTGAGCTAAACCGGCATTCCGTCGAAAACCGCAGAAATCTGCGGCTTTTCATAGTGTGAATCCGTCGCCGAGCTTGGTCAAGTCGATTTTGGGGCACAAACTCGGGCACAAGCTCATTTCGCCGGTTGACCAAAGAGCAACGGTTTTTGGTACCGGCATTCGCAGGTTCGAATCCTGCCGCCCCAGCCAGTCGAATCCTTTGATTCGGCTTCCGTGGCAATGGTTTACGTGCGGTCGTGATACCCGATCAGTTGGACTCGGTTCGCCTCGGTTGGACTGGATTCGACGGCAATTCTATCACGATTTCTATCATGATTTTATGCCGCGGGGGCCGACATGGAGTCGGCTATGGCAAGGAAGAAGACATTCACTCCGGCGTCGATCGACGCCCTGAACGCCGGAATTTTGAAGGATCCGCTGACGCCCGGCCTGATCATCGAGGTCCTCTCGAGCGGCAAGAAGCGCTGGAAGTATCGGCGGCAGTTGGCCGGCAGCACTGCTTTGGTGAGACTGAGCTTTGGACTGTTCCCCGCTCGCAGCATCGCGCACGCGCGCCAATGGGCAAGCGGGCTCAACGAGCTGGTGGAGACCGGGGTGGATCCCCGCGAGGCGATGCGGATCGAGCAAGAGCGGGCGACCATGACGGTCTCGCGTGCTCACAGCCTCTATATGACGGCCGTACGCGAAGGCCGAGCGTCGCGGGCCAAGCGAAAAAACAAGCCCCGCACGATCGACGACAAGCTCGAGATTTACGAACGGGATATCGCGCCAAGGCTGGCCAAGAAGTCGATCTATGCGGTAACCGAGACGGACCTGATCAATCTGGTGACCAGAAAGGGCAAGGTGGCCAAGGTTCGCGCCAATCGGCTGGCGGCGGAACTCAAGGTGTTTTTCGGTTGGGCAGCGAGCCTGCGAGGCTTGGAAGTCGGTCTGGAGGTTGACCCGTCACGTCGGCTGGGCGACCTGAAGTTTCCCGAGCCGCCGCGAACCAGAAAACTCGACCTTCAGGAGATCGAATGGTTCCTGCAAGCGGTCGCCGAGGAAGAACGCGACTTCCGGCGCGGTATGCTCCTGTGGCTGCTCACCGCGGCTCGGATATCCGAGGTTGTCCGCGCGCGACAAGAGGAGCTGAAGGACGGGATTTGGACGATACCGTCAGGTCGCTCGAAGAACTCGAGCGGGCACACCATCGCACTCGGACCCTGGGGGCGCTCGCTGATGGCGACCAACAGCGAATGGGTCTTTCCGGCGGTGAGGATTGAAGGGCCGCGTAACAACTCGGTCTGGTACAAGGCTCGTGATCGCGTGCTCGCGGGCATGGCGAAGCTCGCGAGGAGGCCGATCCAGCGATTTACGCCGCACGACTTTCGCCGTACAGCGCGGAGCAACACCAAACGCCTGAAGGTCGACTTCGAGACCGCCGAGGCAATGATGAATCACCTCAAGTCCGGCATGGAGCGAATCTATGACGGCTACGAGTTGGAGGAAGAGAAAGCGGCCTGGTTCCTCAAGTGGGAGAACGAGATCATTAGGATCGCCCGCAAGGTCGGCGTGGCCGACAAGTTGGATATCCCGATTGTAGCGGCGAAAAGGCGATGACGTGACCCCTGACGTGACCCCCTGGTTTCCACCAGCCGGGATTAGAGCCCAGCAGCTTTGTTGCGCATGAGCGCGGTGTAAGCAATGGCCTGCGCAGCGGAGCCCGAAGGGCGTAGCTGCGCAGGCCATTGCTTATGCAGTTCGGCGGCGAACGCCGCCGGTGTCTCATATCCAAGGGCCGAGTGTGGCCGCGCCTGATTGTAATCTTCGGCCCAAGCCGCGATCACATTGCGGGCATGATCGAGGTCGAGGAACAGCGTCTCGTTCAGAAGCTCATCGCGCATCCGGCCATTGAAGCTCTCGACATAGCCGTTCTGCATCGGCTTGCCGGGCGCGATATAATGCCACTCGACGCCGACCTCGCCGC
>CAZTPD010000025.1:0-18085 GCA_964614625.1 uncultured Sphingosinicella sp.
CGGCGGGGGAGGCGGAGCCGCGGATGATGCGGACCACCTCGTCGAGATTGGTGACCGCGATGACGAGACCGAGCAAGAGATGCGCCCGGTCGCGCGCCTTGGCGAGCTCGAACTTGGCGCGGCGGGTGATCACCTCCTCGCGGAACTTGACGAAGCTCTCGATGATGTCGCGCAGGTTCAGCGTCTCGGGCCGCCCGCCGCGAATGGCGAGCATGTTGGCCGGGAAGGAGGACTGGGCCGGCGTGTGCCGCCAGAGCTGGTTAAGCACCACTTCGGGCGTCGCGTCGCGCTTGAGATCGATGACGATACGCACGCCGTGGCGGTTGGATTCGTCGCGGATGTCGGAAACGCCCTCGATGCGCTTGTCCTTCGCGGCCTCGGCGATGCGCTCGACCAGGCCGTTCTTGCCGACCTGGAAAGGGATCGAGGTCAGCACGATCGAGCGGCGGTCGCCCCGGCCTTCCTCGATCTCGTGGCGGGCGCGCATCATGATCGAGCCGCGCCCGGTCTGGTAGGCGCTGCGGGCGCCGGCCTGGCCGAGGATAAGCGGCTTGGTCGGGAAATCCGGGGCCGGGATATGCTCCATCAGCCCTTCGACGGTGATCGCCGGATCGTCCATATAGGCCTTGCAGGCGCTGATCACCTCGCCGAGATTGTGCGGCGGGATGTTGGTCGCCATGCCGACCGCGATGCCGCCCGCGCCGTTGACCAGCAGGTTCGGGAAGCGCGCGGGCAGGACCTGCGGCTCTTCGCGCGAGGCGTCGTAGTTCGGCGTGAAATCGACCGTGTCCTTGTCGAGATCGTCGAGCAGGGTCATCGCGACCCGGTTGAGGCGCGCCTCGGTGTAGCGCATCGAGGCGGGCGGATCGGGGTCCATCGAGCCGAAATTGCCCTGGCCGTCGATCAGCGGCACGCGCAGCGACCAGTCCTGCGTCATGCGGGCGAGCGCGTCGTAGATCGCGCTGTCGCCGTGCGGGTGGTAATTGCCCATCACGTCGCCGACGATCTTGGCCGACTTGCGATAGGGCCGGCCCGGCACCATGCCGCCCTCCTGGGCGGCGTAGAGGATGCGCCGGTGCACCGGCTTCAGCCCGTCGCGCACGTCCGGCAGCGCGCGCGCGACGATCACCGACATCGCGTAATCGAGATAGGACGTCTTCATCTCGTCGACGATGGAGACGGGGGAAATATCGGAAGGTTCGATGGTCGGCGGGGCGCTGGCCAAGTTGCGGGTTCCTGATCTGGTGAGACGTGGGTAAGGCGCGTCACGCGCCGGCGAGGAACGACCCTAGCCGATGGTTCCGGCCAGCGCCACCCCGCGCGCACGCGCGTACGCGCGCGAGAGGACCGATGCGGCCGCGTTCCGGCGGATCGCCAGCGGGCTGTTTTCAGGCTCTTTTCGCTTCGGCGCGGTTCAAGACGGGTTCATTGCGCGGACCCTAGCAAGCCCGGGCCGTTGACGGTAGAAACCTGCCCCCAGGACAAGGCCCGGCGGGGATTCGGGCCGGCGGGGGAAAATATGCGGGTTTCGAGGAGAGTGCTTCCGATGACGGTTTCGAGGATCGTGCTGGCCGCTAGTCTCGCCCTTGCCGGCGCCGCGCCGTTCTCGCCCGCCTTCGCGCAATCCCATACGCTCACCGTCACCTATCAGGAAAGCGCCGCGCTCGCCGCGCTCCAGACCGCCGCGGCCGGCGCCGATCGCGCGGCGCAGGACGCCGCGCTCGCCGCCGCCCGCTCCGTCGCGCAGAGCGCCGCCGCGCGCTACGCCCTCGGCAATCTCCAGTTCCAGATCGGCCGCGCGCGCGGCGACGCGCAGATGCAGAACCAGGCGGTCGATGCGCTCGTCGCCAGCGGCGTGCCGCAGGGCGCCGAGCTGGCCAGCCTGCTCGCCGCGCAGGCCAGCCGCACCTACAGCGCCAACGATTTCCAGGGCACCGACCGGCTGCTCGCCCGGGTCGTGGAGATCCAGCCGGACAATGCCGCCGCGATCGCCGACTATGCGCAATACAAGGCCCGCATCGGCGATCGGGCGAACGCCGTCACCCTGTTCCAGCGCGCGATCGAGGTCCAGCAGGCGAGCGGGCAGGCGGCACCGGAAAGCTGGCACCAGCGCGGCCTGGCGCTCGCCTTCGACGGGCGCATGGCGCCGCAGGCCATCGCGCTGGCGCGCGGGCTGGTCGCCGCCTATCCGACGCCGTCCAATTGGCGTGACGCGCTGTACGTCTATCGCCAGCTCGCCGCGGGCGATCCGGCGCTGGAGCTGGACATCCGCCGCCTCGCCCGCGCGAGCGGCGGCATCGCCGGGGAACGCGACATCCTGGAGACGGCGCGGGCCTTCGACGGCGCGGGGCAGGCCGGCGAGGCGAAGGCCGTGCTCGACGACGCCGTGGCGCGCACCATGCTCGACGCCAGCGAAGCGCAGGTGCGCCAGCTCATCACCAGCACGAACCGCGGCGCGACCCAGGCCCGCGCCGGGCTCGCCCGCGCCCGCACCCAGGCGCTGGCGGGATCGACCGGCGCCGCCGCGCTCGCCGCCGGCGACGCGCATTTCGGCTTCGGCCAATATGCCGAGGCCGCCGAGCTTTACCGCGCCGCGCTGGAAAAGGGCGGCGAGGATCCGAACCTGGTCAACACCCGCCTCGCCGCCGCTCTGGCCCTCGCCGGCCAGCGCACCGAAGCGCAGGCGGCGCTGGCCGCGATCACCGGCCCGCGCGCCGAGCTGGCGGGGTTCTGGACCGCCTGGCTCGCCCGCCCGTCAGCATGAGGCGGCGGAACCGAACCGATTTCGGCGCGTAGCAACGCGCACAAAGGAGACGATCGTCAATGAAGATGAACAAGCCTGTCACCACCCTGGTCGCCGTCGCCGCGATCGGCGCCACCGCGTCGCTCTTCGCCGGCTCCGCCGACGCCCAGCGCATCAAGGAAATGCGGCAAGGCAAGCAGGAGGAGCAGCAGAAGCAGGCGCCGGCGGGCCGCATCCCCAATCTCTCGCGCTCCGAGAACGCGGCGGTGCTGCCGCTCTATCAGGCGGTGCAGGGCGAGGACTGGGCCACGGCGCGCGCGGCGATCCCCGCCGCCCAGGCGGCCGCGGAATCGGCCAATGCGCGCTATCTCGTCGGGCAGCTCATGCTCGCCGTCGGCCGAGGCGCGCAGGACAACCAGATCCAGGCGCAGGCGGTCGACCAGATGGTCGCCAGCGGCGGCGCGCCGCAGGAGCAGATCGGCGCGCTGCTCACCGCCCAGGCGGACATCGCCATCCAGGCGCAGAACTGGCCGACCGCGGAATCCGCGCTGACGCGATTGCTCGAAAGCGATCCCAACGATGTCCAGCGGATCACCACGCTCGCCCAGGTCAAGCTGCGGCTGAACAAGGGTGACGAGGCGCAGGCGCTGTTCCAGCGCGCGCTGGAGACGTCGACCGCCGGCGGCCAGGCCGCGCCGGAGGATCTGTATCGCCGGCTGCTCGCCACCGCTTATGAGGCGCGCCAGCCGCAGCAGTCGATCGAGCTGTCGCGCCAGCTCGTCCGCGCCTATCCGACCGCGACCAACTGGCGCGACGCGCTGCTCATCTACCGCCAGCTCGGCAACGTCGATGGCCAACTCGACATCGATACGCGCCGGCTGATGCACGCCGCCGGCGCGCTGGAGAGCGAAGCCGATTATGTGGAGTTCGCCGATCAGCTCAACCGCGCCGG
Source organism: uncultured Sphingosinicella sp. (assembly GCA_964614625.1). Taxonomy (GTDB): domain Bacteria; phylum Pseudomonadota; class Alphaproteobacteria; order Sphingomonadales; family Sphingomonadaceae; genus Allosphingosinicella. Next base: position 3,696 of record CAZTPD010000025.1, read on the forward strand.
CCTGCCGGGCGAGGTCAAGGCGGTGCTCGACGACGGCGTGGCGCGCGGCAAGCTGCGCGCCGGAGGCCCGCACAGCGACCTGCTGACCCGCGCGAACGGCGCCGTCGCCGAGGATCGCGCCGGGCTGGCGGGGCAGCGCGCCGCCGCGGTCGCCGCCGCGGATGTCCGCCCGTCGCTCGGCCTCGCCGACGCCTATGCGGGCTACGGGCAGTTCGCGGAAGCGATCGAGCTCTATCGCGTCGCTTTGGGCAAGAACGGGGCGGACGCCAACCTCATCAACACCCGGCTCGGCGCCGCGCTGGCCCAGGCGGGGCAGCGGTCGGAGGCAGAGGCGGCGTTCCGCGCCATCACCGGTCCGCGCGCCGATCTGGCCAGCTTCTGGCTGCTCTGGCTGGAGCGTCGCCCGGGCTGACCGGGAGTCCGGCCCGTCGCAAATCGGGACGGACCGGATTGCGCCCTTTCCCGGCCTTCGCGGCCCGGCTACGCCTAGCCGGTCGGGGTCGGGAGCGGAAAAGGGATGCGTTACGACGACAGGATCGCGACCGCGCTGGCGCAGCCGGCGGACCGGCGCGACCGCGTGGCCGCGCTGTGGCGCCAGCTCGTCGACCTGCTCGCCCAGCATCGCGGCGCGCCGGACGATGCGGCGGCGCGGCGCGCCTTCGCCTTCCTGCGCGCGCATCGCGGCGAGGTTGAGGCCGCGACGCGCCGCCGTATCGCCGAGACGCTGGCGGGCCGCCGGGTCGCGCCCGACCTCGTCGCCTGCTTCGCCGAGGACAGCCCGGTGATCGTCGCGCCGCTGATCGGCGGCGCGCGTCTGACGGCGGACGAATGGCTGGCTTTGCTCCCCCGGCTGGCGCCGCCGGCGCGCGCGCTGCTGCGGCATCGGCGCGATCTACCGGACGCGGTCGCCCAGGCGCTCGCCGCCTTCGGCCCCAGCGATTTCGCGCTCGAAAGCCGTGTCGCCGCGGCGGCGGCCTTGCCGCCTGCGCCCGACGGCGGCGAATCGCAGATCCGCGAGCTGGTCGAGCGGATCGAGGCCTATCGCCGCCAGAAGGAGGATGCGCCGCCGCGCGCGGCCGCGCCGCCGCCGGACGGCGCCGACGAGTTCCGCTGGGAAGCGACGGGCGACGGCACCATCCGCTGGGTCGAGGGGGCGCCGCGCGGCGCGCTGATCGGCCAGAGCATCGCGACGATCGCCGGGCCGGGCCATTATGGCGTGGACGGCCAGGCCGCGGGCGCGTTCGAGAAACGCGCGCCGTTCCGCGACGCCCGCTTCCGGGTGGCGGGGGAGGGGGCGGCGGCCGGCGACTGGCGCATCTCGGGCGTGCCCTTCTTCGATCCCGCGCGCGGCGGCTTCCTCGGCTATCGCGGCACGGCGCGGCGGCCCCGGCTGGACGAGACGGCGGGGATTCCGGCCGCCACCGGCGTGTTCGGCACGCCGTTCCCCGCCGACGCGCTGCGCCAGCTCATCCACGAGCTGCGCACGCCCCTGAACGCCATCATCGGCTTCGCGGAGATGATCGAGGGCCAGTATCTCGGCCCCGCCGCCGCCGGCTATCGCGGGCGGGCCGCCGACATCATGGGCCAGGCGCGGGGACTGCTCTCGGCGGTGGACGATCTCGACACGGCCGCCCGGATCGAATCGCGGCGGCTCGATCTCGACGACGGCATCGTGGACGCCGCCGATCTGCTGCGCCGGCTGCACGAATCCTACGCGCGGGTCGCGGCCGATCGCGGCGCCCGGCTCGCGCTCGACATCGCGCCGGACCTGCCGCCCGCCCGGGTCGCCCCGGCCGCCGCCGAACGGATGGTCGCGCGGCTGCTGGCCGCGACGATCGGCGTGGCCGGGGAAAGCGAGGATATCGCCGCGACCCTGGCCCCCGCCCGGCGCGGCGAGCGATCGATGCTGCGCCTATCGCTCGACCGGCCGCGCGCGATCGCCGGCATCGCGGAGGGCGAGCTGCTCGATCCCGGCTACAGCCCGGACGGGGACTGGCCGGCCGCGCCGGTGCTCGGCCTCGGTTTCGCGCTCCGGCTGGTGCGCAACCTCGCCGAGGCGGTGGGCGGCGAGCTCGACATCGGCGCGACGCGCATCGCGCTCGACCTGCCCGCCGTCGCCGATGCGGCGGCCGACGCCGGGCGCACCGGCGGCGGCGCCTGATCCGACACGGGCTGGCCTTGCGCCGCGCGCTCGGCTATCGCGGCGCCGGCTTCGGGACGGGCCTGTAGCTCAACGGTAGAGCCGGCCGCTCATAACGGCTTGGTTGCAGGTTCGAATCCTGCCGGGCCCACCAGCCTGCGCTGAAGCTTCGGCTGGCAAGCCAGCCTGGCTTGAGCTAAGGCGCCAGCGCCGAGGCGGGCTTGCCCGCCGAAGCTCCGAAGGAGCGAAGGCGGGGAGTAGCGCAGCCTGGTAGCGCATCTGCTTTGGGAGCAGAGGGTCGCAGGTTCGAATCCTGTCTCCCCGACCATTCCGCCGCGAGCGTTGCGCTTTCCCGGGAGAACCCGTCCCGTGGTTGGCCTTGGACGCTACAGTCGTCGACAAGAGCTCCATATAGCATCCACATTCCGGTGAAGTCGGCGCGATGGACGTTTCGCAAATGGAATGGTAATGAGGGCGCGGCCATCCAGTGGTGTGCAACCCGGAGTGTTGCCATGACCCGGTTGAACGGCAAGCATCAAGACTTCGTTCACGGCGCCGACTATCTTTGTCTCAGTCCTTTTCTGCGGCGCGCGGCACATCGACTGGACGCGCTGACCCGCAGGGGCTTTCTCGCCGGTATCGGCGCGGCGGCGGTCGGCGGCATGTCGGGAGCCGCCTTCGCCCAGGCACCAGGCGCGGCGGCCAGGACGCTGTTCAGACAGGTCCGGCTGTTCGACGGCAAGTCGAATGCGCTGCGCCCGGGCGTCCAGATCCTCGTCGAAGGCGACCGGATCGCGGCGATCGACGCGACGAACAGCGCGCCGCCCGACGACGCGACCGTCATCGACTGCGGCGATCGCGTGCTCATGCCGGGCCTGATCGACGCGCACTGGCACGCGGCCTTCGCCGCGCTCCCGATCAACGTGCTCGTCATGGCCGATCCCGGCATCATCTTCGCCGCCGCCACCGCCGAGGCCGGCCGCACCCTGATGCGCGGTTTCACCACCGTGCGCGACCTGGGCGGCCCCGTCTTCTCCTTCAAGCAGGCGATCGACGGCGGCATCATCCCCGGCCCGCGCATCTTCCCGTCGGGCGCGATGATCACGACGTCGGGCGGGCATGGCGATCTGCGCCTGCCGTTCGAGATTCCCCGCGACGGCGGGCGGCTCAGCATCAGCGAACTGATCGGCGGCACGGCGATCGTCGACGATGTCGGCGGGATGCGGCTGCGCGTGCGCGAGCAGCTTTTGCAGGGCGCGTCGCAGATCAAGCTGGTGGGCGGGGGCGGCGTGTCGTCGCCGCGCAGCCCCCTCGACATGACGTCGTTCAGCGAGGAGGAGCTTCGCGCCGCGGTCGAAGTGGCGCGGGACTGGAACACCTATGTCACCGTCCACGCCTCCGCGTCCCGCGCCGTGCAGCGGTCGCTCGCGGCCGGCGTGACCTGCATCGAGCATGCCCATCTGATGGACGAGGCGACGGCGCGGATGATCGCCGACCGGGGCGTCTGGCTCAGCATGCAGCCCTTCCTGACGATGGCGGACGCGGCTTCGCAGACCGGGCCGGGCGCCGAGCGCGTCCAGCAGATCTTCGAGGGCACGCCGAGGGTCTACGACTATGCGCGGCGGTTCGGCATCAAGCTGTCATGGGGCTCCGACATCCTCTTCTCGCCCGAGCTGACGCCGCGTCAGGGCATCATGCTCACCCATCTCAGCCGGTGGTACACGAATGCCGAAGTCCTGCGCGCGGCGACCTCGGTCAATGCCGACCTCCTCGCGCTCTCCGGCCCGCGCGCGCCCTATCCCGGCAAGCTGGGGGTGATCGAGGAAGGCGCGTTCGCCGACCTGCTGGTCATCAACGGCAATCCGCTCGAGGATATCCGCCTGATCGAGGATCCCGGCACGAATCTGGCCGTCATCATGAAGGACGGCAGGTTCCACAAGAACATGCTTTGAGTCCACGGCCTGCGCGGCGGAATCCCGCCATGGCGCGGAATGCTCTAGGCTGACCTCATGCCCGATCTGGCCATCATCCTGATCCTGCTCGCCGCGGCCATCGTCATGTTCGCGCTCGGGCGTCCGCGCATGGATGCCGTCGCGCTGCTCATGATCGCGGCGCTGCCGCTTTCGGGGGTCATCACGGTCGAACAGGCGCTGGCCGGCTTTTCCGATCCCAACATCCTCCTCATCGCGGCTTTGTTCGTCGTCGGCGAGGCGCTGGTGCGCACCGGGGTCGCCCAGGCGCTCGGGGACTGGCTGGTCAGCCGCGCCGGCCGCAGCGAGGCGCGGCTGATCGTGCTGCTGATGATCGTCGTCGCGGGCATCGGCTCGTTCATGAGCTCGACCGGCGTGGTCGCGATCTTCGTGCCCATCGTCCTGCGCATCGCACGCAACGCCCGCATCCCGGCGAGCCGGCTGATGATGCCGTTGTCGGTCGCGGCGCTGCTCAGCGGCATGATGACGCTGGTCGCCACCGCGCCCAATCTGGTGGTCCAGGCCGAGCTCGAGCGGCACGGCTTCGAAGGGTTCGGTTTCTTCGCGTTCACGCCGTTCGGCCTGCCGCTGCTCGGCCTCGCCATCGTCTACATGCTGGTCGCGCGCCGGTTCCTGGGGGACAGGTCCGAGGCTCCGCCGGAGATGGAGCGCCCCACGCTGCGGGATTTCATTGAGACCTACGGGCTCAAGGGCCGGGAATATCGCTTCTCGGTGGAGCCGTCCTCCCCGCTGATCGGCCATCCGCTCGCGGAGCTGGATCTGCACGGTAGCGCCGGCGTCAACATCATCGCGATCGAGCGCGAGCAGCGTTTCGCCCGCCATCTCCTGCGTCCCCAGGCGCACAGCCGGCTGGAGGCCGGGGACATATTGATGATCGATGTCGGCAGGCGCGATTCCGGCATCGAGCGGGTGGCCGGCCGGTTCGGCCTGCGGCCGCTCGCGCTCGCGGCCGACTATTTCGGCGACCGGAACCAGGAGATCGGCATGGCGGAAGTGCTGGTCTCGCCGGATTCGCGGCTGGTCGGGAAAACGGTGGTGGAGGCCACCTTCCGCACGCTGCACGATCTCGCGGTGGTCGGGATCAGGCGCGCGCGCGAACCGGTGGACGATCCGATTCCCGAGGTGAGGCTGCGCGCCGGGGACACGATGCTGGTCGTCGGCCCCTGGCGCGCGATCGAGCGCCTGCCCCAGGCCGCGGACCGGCTCATCCTGCTGAACACGCCGGTCGAAAGCGACGACGTGGCGCCGTTGCGCTCCCGCGCGCCCTATGCCGTGGCGATCCTGCTGCTGACCGTCGCGATGATGGCCGGCGGCCTCGTGCCCAACGTGCTCGCGGCGCTCATCGGCTGCCTGCTCTTCGGCCTCGCCGGCTGCATCGACATGAACGCCGCCTATCGCTCGATCCACTGGCAGACGCTGATCCTGATCGTCGGCATGCTGCCTTTCTCCATCGCCCTGCAGGAGGCCGGCGGCACGGACCTCGCCGCCCAATGGCTGCTGTCGACGGTGGGATCGGGCTCGGCCCGGCTGGTCCTCGCCATGCTGTTCGCGGTGACCGCTCTGCTCGGGCTGTTCATCTCCAACACCGCGACCGCCGTGCTGATGGCGCCGGTCGCGGTCGCGCTGGCGGACGCGCTCGGCGCTTCGCCCTATCCGTTCGCCATGACCGTGGCGCTCGCCGCGTCCGCGGCCTTCATGACCCCGGTCTCCTCGCCGGTGAACATGCTGGTCGTGGGGCCGGGAAACTACCGCTTCGTCGATTTCGTGAAGATCGGCGCGCCGCTGACGTTGGTCGCGCTGGCGGTCACCGTCCTGCTGGTGCCGGTCATACTGCCCTTCTGACGGGCAGTCCGATGGCGCGGCCGACCGTTCATTCCCCCGCCGCGCCGGGCGCCAGCGCCTGGTCGAGCGCCTCGGCCAGGGCCTCGAGGCGGTAGGGCTTGAGGATCACCGGGCGGCCGCCGGCGCCGGACTGGGCGATCTCGTCGCTGTAGCCGGTGGTCAGGATCACCGGCAGGTCCGGATGGGTCCGGCCGAGCGCGTCGGCCAGCTCCAGCCCGCTCATCCCCGGCATGACCACGTCGGAGAAGACCGCGTCGAACCGCTCGCGCGCGGCGATCTCCAGCGCCTGCGCGCCGGAGCCGGCGCGCACGACCTCGTGGCCCAGCTCGCCGAGCAGGATCGCGGCGAACTCGCCGACATCTTCATTGTCCTCGACCAGCAGCACGCGGCCGCCGCGCCCGTGCTGGAGCCGGCCGATTTCGGCCGCCGTCTCCGCCGCCCGCGCTTCGGCGCCGGTGCAGGGCAGGAACAGGGTGACGGTGGTGCCGTCCTCCGGCGTGCTGGCGATCCCGACATCGCCGCCGGACTGGGTGGCGAAGCCGTAGACCTGGCTGAGGCCGAGCCCGGTGCCCTTGCCGGTCGCCTTGGTGGTGAAGAAGGGCTCGATCGCGCGCGCCAGCGTGTCGGCGTCCATGCCGACCCCGGTGTCGCGCACGAAGATGCCGACCATGTCCTGCCCCTCGCGCTCGACGCGCGTCGTGCCGATGGTGAGGTCGCCGCCCTCGGGCATCGCGTCGCGCGCGTTGACCGCGATGTTGAGCAAGGCCGATTCGAGCTGGGCGCGGTCCGCCTCGACCGTGCAGGCGTCCTCGGCAAGCGCGGTGCGGATCGCGATCCGCTCGCCCAGCGTGCGATCGAGCAGGTCGATCATCTCGCCGATCAGCCGGTTGACGGCGATGATCTCGGGCTGGAGCGGCTGGCGCCGGGCGAAGGCGAGAAGCTGGCCGGTCAATGCCGCGGCGCGGCTGGAGGCCTGCACGATCGCCTCGGCCATCCGCGCCTTCTTGCTCTCGTCCAGGCCGGGCCGGCGCAGCATGTCGGCCGAGCCCTGGATGACGGTCAGCAGATTGTTGAAATCGTGCGCGATGCCGCCGGTGAGCTGGCCGAGCGCCTGGAGCTTGTGCGCCTGGCGCAGCTCGTCCTCGGCCCTGGCGCGTTCCTCGATCTGGACGCGCAGCTCGGCATTGGCCGCGGCCAGCGCGCCGGCGCGCTCCTCGAGCTCGCGATTGGCGCGGCGCAGCGCGCGCTGGGCGATGCCGAGCACGATCACGACCAGCACCGCCATCATGACGAGCAGCACGACGACCAGATAGCGCGCGAGGCGCCGCGACAGCGGCTCGGCCTCGGCGGCGAGGAAGACCGCGCCGACCCGCTCCTCGCCGCTGACGACCGGGGCGCTGGCGGTGATGAGGCTGGCCGGCATCGGCCAGGGCTGATCGATCCGCGCCGGGGGCTGCGCGTCGGCGCGGCCATGGCCGGCGATGCGCCGCCCGGTCGCGTCGTAGATGCCGACGGCGCGGACCCGGGGGCTCACCCGCAGCGCGTCCGCCGCTTCCTGCGCCGCCGCCGCGTCGCCGAAGTCGAGCGCCGCCGACACGCCGGCGGCGAGGATCTCGGCCTGCACCCGCACTTCCTGCGCCTGCGCCTCGCGCGTGTCCGCTTCGCCCTGGAGGATGACGGCGATGCCGGCGAGCAGCAGCAGCGCGACGGTGACCAGGATCGCGGCGGGCGCGGCGCTCAGCTGCACCGGCAGGCGGGCGATGCGCTTCACGACCGCCTTTGCCGCACGCCGCGCGCCAGAGCGAGCAGCCGGGAACTGATCGAGAGGCCGCGCGCGGAGGCGGCGGCCTCGTCGATGAAGAAGCCGACCCGGCCGCGCGCGACCGTCAGATGGATCATGCCGCGCCGGGCGCCCGCATGGCCGTCGGTCACGGTGAGGATGGGCCGGACCGCCAGCGCCTCCAGCGCGCGCGCCGTGTCCTCGCCGGTCGCGCCGCGCACGAAGGCCATGTGGCAGTCGAGTGCTTCGGCGGCGTCGGCCAGCCGGCGGACGTCGATCGCCCGGCCCTGCATCGGCTCCGACGCGGCGGCCCGGTCGAGCCGGGCGCCGAACGGGTCATGCCCGATCACGCACAGCACGAAGGGCTGCTCCGGCCCCGGCCGGGCCTCGATGGGCCAGGCGACATAGCGGGGGAATTTGGGCAGGAAATCCGCCTTCACCGCATCGACGCGGGGCTGCGCGATCGCCGCGCCGGCGGCGCAGAGACAGGCGGCGGCGATCGCCGTCAGCCAGGTCCGGAGCGGGGCAGGCGTCAAGACCATGCGCCCCGACCGCATATGCGGGTCGGCCGGAAGGGCCAGCGGAAAGCCTGAATCATCACACGCGCCTCGACACCTCGCCTCCCCCGGCGCGCTTATTTTCGGGGGCGCGCCGGGAAAAAGCAAGCGAGGCGGTGGTCAGCGGGCCGGGCCGGGCCGCTCGATCGCTTCCGGCGCGTTGGCGACCGCCGCCAGCATCGCCGTCCAGGCCGCGACGCTCTGGCGCAGCTGGGCGGGATCGACCTTGTCGAGCGTGTCGTCCGGCGTGTGGTGGAAATCGAAATAGCGGGTGCCGTCCGGATTGAGATCGATCGCAGCGAAGCCGGCGCGCGCCCAGGGACCGAGATCGGCGCCGGCGCCGGCGGGCTGGCGGCCGCGCACCACGCCGAGCGGCGCGAGCAGGCCGGCGACGCGATCGGCGAGGGCGGCGTTGGCGGGGGCGAAGTTGAACAGCGCGCGCCAGACCCGGTCCGGGCCGAAATCGGATTCCGCGACCAGCACGACGTCGCTTTCGGCATTGTGGCGCTCGAAATAGGCGTTGCCGCCGTGCACGCCCGTTTCCTCCGCCCCGAACAGGACGAGGCGGATCGTGCGGCGCGGCTGGCCGGCCTGCATGATCCGGTGCGCGGCGGCCGTGGTGATGGCGACGCCGCCCGCATTGTCGAACGCGCCGGTGGCGAGATCCCAGCTGTCGAGATGGCCGCCGATCAGGATGACGCCGGCGGCGGGATCGCTGCCGGGCACTTCGGCGACGACATTGCCGGATTGCCCCCGGCGCTCGCGCGGCGTCAGGGCGAGGCGCAGCCGCACCGGCTGGCCGCGCGTGAAGACGCGCGCGAGCTGGTCCGCGTCCGGGTTGGCGAGGGCGGCGGCGGGAATGGCGCGCACGCCTTCGGGCCAGTTGGTGCCGCCGACATGGGGATTGCGGTGATTGTCCGTGCCGATCGAGCGGATGACGGCGCCGACCGCGCCCTTGCGCGCCGCGACGGCGGGTCCGCGGAAACGGGCCTGGCCATATTGGCCGTAGCTCGATCCGTCCTGGGTGCGGCTCATGTCGTGATCGATGAAGACGATCCGGCCCTGCACGATCGCGTCCGGCGCGGCCTCCAGCTCGGCGAGGCTGGCGAAACGGACGACCTGCGCCTCCAGCCCGCCGCGCGGCGTGGCGGCGCTGTTGCCGAGCGCGGCGAGCACGAGCGGCTGGGGGAAGGGCGCGACGATCTCGCCGCGTTCCTCGCCGCGCTCCCAGACCGGCAGGTCGAACGGCTCGATCCGGACATTGGAAAAGCCCAAAGCAGTGAGCCGCGCCACCGCCCAGGCGCGGGCGCGGGCCTCGGCCTCGGTGCCGGCGAGGCGCGGGCCGATCTCGGTGGTCAGCCCCTCCATGATCTCCCAGGCGAGGTCGTCCTGAAGCGCCTGATCACGCAGCGTCGCGGCCGGATCGGGTTCGGGCGGCGGCGGGATGGCGGCGGCGGGCGTGAGCGACAAAGCGGCGGCGAGGGCGAGCGGCAGGAGCTTTTTCATGGGCGACGGCTTAAGGGGCGCGCCGCCGCTTGCCAATGGCCCGTCCGACAAACCCGCTTCTGGCGCCGACGAAGATGCGGGTGCGGTCCCGATCCTTACGGGGGAAGGTTGGTCAGTCCGCCGCCGCGCCGTCCCCGCGCAGGTGGAGGTCCAGCCAGCGGTTCATCTCCCACAGCGCGTGGCCGACCGATTCCCGCGCGCGGTAGCCGTGCGCCTCCAGCGGCAGGACGACATAGCGCACCGTCGCGCCATTGCCCTTGAGCGCGGCGTAGAAACGCTCGGTCTGCATCGGATAGGTGCCGCTATTGTCGTCCGCCTCGCCGTGGATCAGCAGGATCGGCTCGTTGATCCGCCGGACATGGGTGAACGGGCTCATCTCGGTATAGGTCTCGATCGCCTCCCAATAGGTGCGCTGCTCGGCCTGGAAGCCGAACGGGGTGAGCGTCCGGTTGTAGGCGCCGGAGCGGGCGATGCCGGTGCGGAAGATGTCGCTGTGGGCGAGCAGGTTGGCGGTCATGAACGCGCCGTAGCTGTGGCCGCCGACCGCGATCCGCTCGCGGCTGGCGACGCCGCGTTCGACCACCGCGTCCGCCGCCGCCTGGGCGGAGGCGACGAGCTGCGCGACATAGGTGTCGTTCGGCTCGGCCCCGTCCGCGCCGACGATCGGCATGGTCGGATTGTCGAGGATCGCATAGCCCTGGGTCAGCAGGAAGAGATGGCTCGATCCCGTCGGCCGCACGAAGCGGTTGGCGGTGTCCACCACCTGGCTCGCGACCGCCGCGTCGGTGAACTCGTTGGGATAGGCCCACATCAGGAGCGGCAGCGGCCCGTCGCGCGCGGCGTCATAGCCGGCGGGAAGGTGGAGCGTGCCGCTCAGCCGCACGCCGTCGGCGCGGGTGTAGGTGAGGAGCTCGCGCTGCGCGTCGGCGAATTGCGGGGCAGGGTCGGGGAAGTCGGTGAGTTGCACCGGATCGCCGCCGCTCGTGTCGCGCAGGAACAGGTTGGGCGGATCGACGCGGCTCTCGCGCAGCGTCAGCAGCCGCTCGCCGCCCTCGTCGGCCAGCGCCAGCACCGCTTCGTGATACGGCATCGCGCCCCGCCACAGGATGCGGGATTCGCCGTTGCCGAGGTTCATCCGGGCGAGGAAGGGCAGGGCGCCCTCGCGGGTCGCGCCGGGCGCGGTGAGGAACATGCCGCTGCCGTCCGGGGTGAAGTGGAGCACGCGATGGCCGGCGGGCGTCTGGCGCATCACCGGCATGCCGGGATCGTTGTAGCGGTCCTGGAAATTGCGCTGGAGCAGCAGGCGGGTGTCGCCGGGGCGGGAGGGATCGACGGCATGGCGGGTCTCGCGCCGGTCGTTCCACCAGCGCGAGATGATCAGCGCGAAATCGTCGCGGCCCCAGGCGATGCCGGCATAGCGGTCGGCAAGGTCGGCGAGGGTCTGCGGGGCGCCGGAGAAGGGCGCGTCGAGGGTGTAGATGCGGTCGCGCACCGTGGCCTCGCGCCGCGCGTCGCCGCCGTCCTGCGCTTCGGCCCAGGCGAGCGTCGCCGGCCGGTCCGCGCGCCAGTGGACGTTGCGCGGCCCCGGCGCGACGGCGTCGAACTGGGTCGGGATGTCGTCGCGCAGCGGCAGATCGGCGACGCGGTGCGTCACCCGCCCGTCGAGGTCGGTCACGAAAATCTCGGTCGGGAACAATCGCGCGGGCACGACATAGGAGAAGGGCCGTTTCACCCGGGTCTGGAGGATGTGCCGCCCGTCCGGCGACAGCGATACGTCCATCACCAGCCCCGGCGCGCCGATGTCGCGCGCCCGGCCGCCGTCGACCGGCACCAGGGCGAGCTGGCTGGTGAAATAATGGTCGAACAAGGCCTCATCCCGGGGACCGGCGAGCAGATCCTGATAGGTGCGCACCGGCGCCGAGCGGCCGGCATTTTCCTGCACGATCGGGCCGGCCGGGATGTTCGCGCCTTCCGGCGCCGCGCCGCGCCCGGCCGGGACGAGGCGGATCAGGATCGCGCGGCTGTCCGGCGTCCATTCGATCGCCGGGCCGAAGGCGGCGTTGACCCGGGGGCCGGTGAGCCGGCGCGCCTGGCCGGTCGCGACCTCGACGACCCACAGCTCCAGCCCGTCCTCGGCGCCGCGCAGCATGGCGAGGCGCGATCCGTCCGGCGACCAGTTCGGCGCGAGGAAGCGGAAATCGGCGGGCAGCACCACCTCGCGCGTCCGGCGGGTCGCCAGATCCTGGAAGGACAGAGCGGTCAGCCAGGCGACGCGGCTGTTGGCCGGGCCGTTGTTGCGCGGATTGATCCGGTAGCCGGCGAGATCGAGCCGCGGCTCGGCCAGCTCGGCGATCGGCGGCAGGTTCGATCGGCCGAGCAATGCGACATGGGCGCGGGTCGGGCTGATCGAGGCGGTCGGCGTCGGCGGCGCGTCGAGGATCTGCGCGATCGGCGGCGGCGGATCGCGATAGGGCTCGGGCGCGCCGTCGGCCTGGGCCAGAGCGGGAAAGGCGAAAGCGAGGGCGGCGAGCGCGAGGAGCTTCTGTTTCATGGCCGCAACGCTATTGGGCCGCGACGGGTTTGCCAATCCCGCCGCGCCGCACAGGGTCCGGACCCATGATCCCGGCCATTGCCAATCATGGGTCCGGACCCTAGGTAAGCCGCCAAATCCGCCGACATCATCATTTTCCGGAGAGCAGCGACCCATGGCCGCCCAGTACGCCTTCGTCATGAAGGACATGACCAAGACCTTCCCCGGCGCGCCCAAGCCGGTGCTGAACAACATCAACCTGCAATTCTATCAGGGCGCCAAGATCGGCATCGTCGGCCCGAACGGCGCCGGCAAGTCGACGCTCATGAAGATCATGGCGGGGATCGACAAGGAGTTCACCGGCGAGGCCTGGCCGGGCGAGTATATCACCGTCGGCTATCTGCCGCAGGAGCCGCAGCTCGATCCGGCCAAGACCGTGCTGGAGAATGTCAAGGACGGTGCGCGCGAGACGGCCGACATGGTCGATCGCTTCAACGAGATCAGCGCATTGATGTGTGAGCCGGACGCCGATTTCGATGCGCTAGGCGCCGAGATGAGCGAGCTTCAGGACAAGATCGACGCGGTCGACGGCTGGACGCTCGACAACCAGCTCGAGCTCGCGATGGAGGCATTGCGCTGCCCGCCGTCCGACTGGAGCGTCGAGAATCTCTCGGGCGGCGAGAAACGCCGCATCGCGCTCACCCGCCTGCTGATCCAGAAGCCGAGCATCCTGCTGCTCGACGAGCCGACCAACCATCTCGACGCGGAAAGCGTCCAGTGGCTGGAAAGCCATCTCAAGGAATATGCCGGCGCGGTGCTGATGATCACCCACGACCGCTATTTCCTCGACAATGTCGTCGACTGGATCCTCGAGCTCGATCGCGGGAAATATTTCCCCTACGAGGGCAATTACTCGACCTATCTGGAGAAGAAGGCCAAGCGCCTCGAACAGGAGGACCGCGAGGAATCAGGCCGCCAGAAGGCGATCAAGGACGAGCTCGCCTGGATTCGGCAGGGCGCGAAGGGCCGCCAGACCAAGTCGAAGGCCCGTATCGCCCGGTTCGAGGAGCTGGTCGAGGCGCAGGAGAACCGCACGCCGGGCAAGGCCCAGATCGTCATCCAGGTGCCCGAGCGCCTGGGCGGCAAGGTCATCGAGGTGAACAACATCTCCAAGGCCTATGGCGACAAGCTGCTGTTCGACAATCTGTCCTTCACCCTGCCGCCGGGCGGGATCGTCGGCGTGATTGGCCCGAACGGCGCCGGCAAATCGACCCTGTTCAAGATCATCACCGGCGTCGAGCAGCCGGACAGCGGCTCGGTCGACATCGGGCCGACCGTCCACCTCGGCTATGTCGACCAGAGCCGCGATCACCTCAACGACAAGAACAATGTCTGGGAGGAGATTTCGGACGGGCTCGATTACATGAAGGTCAACGGCCACGACCAGTCGACCCGCGCCTATGTCGGCGCGTTCAACTTCAAGGGCTCGGATCAGCAGAAGAATGTCGGCAAGCTCTCGGGCGGCGAGCGCAACCGGGTCAACATCGCCAAGATGCTGAAGCGCGGCGGCAACGTGCTGCTGCTCGACGAGCCGACCAACGATCTCGACGTCGAAACGCTGGGCGCGCTCGAGGAAGCGATCGAGAATTTCGCCGGCTGCGCCGTGGTCATCAGCCACGACCGCTTCTTCCTCGATCGCCTCGCGACCCACATCCTCGCCTTCGAGGGCGACAGCCACGTCGAATGGTTCGAGGGCAATTTCCAGGACTATGAGGAAGACAAGATCAGGCGGCTGGGTCCGGAGGCGGAACGGCCGCACCGGGTGACGTATCGCAAGCTGACGCGGTAGGGTCTTTTGGGATGGCTTGAACCAATCACGCCGTTCGGGCTGAGCCTGTCGAAGCCTTTCTCTTTCTCGTCAGCGAGGAAGAGAGCCCCCTTCGACAGGCTCAGGGCGAACGGAGTGTTGTTTCAACGCTGCCGGATCAGAGCCTAAGCCCGGGAAGCCGAAGATTCTTCGCGCGCGACCGCTTTCGTCACCAAT
>CAZTPD010000026.1:0-17790 GCA_964614625.1 uncultured Sphingosinicella sp.
CTTCCTGGGCGAGTTCGTGCCCTATCGGCGGATCGAGACCGGCGCGGCCCGGTAAACCGCGCCGCGCCGCGTCAGGCGGCGTGGGCGGACGCCAGCTCCTGCTCGTCGAGCTTCTTCAGGATCGCGCCGGCGGCGACATTGCCGCCCGTGAAGCCCGCGTCGCCGAGCGCGAGCGGCCCGTTCGCCGTCTCGATCACGATGCCGTCGAAATAGACGCTGTTGCGCGGATTGCGGGTCAGCACCCGCGTCACCACCACATTTCCGTGCGGCAGCACCTCGGCGTCCTCGGCGGTCCGCACCGTCACCGCGTCCTCGCCCACCTCCACCTCGATGCCGGGGTCGCGATAGCCGCCGTGCCGGGCGAGCTTGCGCCAGGCCACGACGGCGAGCGCGGCGGCGGCCAATGCGGCGGCGGCGGGCAGCCAGTCCACCGCCAGCGGATTGGTGGCGGCGAGCCGGATCACGATGAGGCAGGCGGCGCCGAACAGCAGATAGACCGCCGCCATCCAGCCGATCTCGCGCAGCGCGGGCGCGCGCTTCTCGGCGCGGGTGAGGCTGCGCGCGGTGACCGGCAGCGGCCGCGAACCGGCCTCGATGCCGAGAGCCCGCCCGAGCTCCTGCGGCGAGACCAGCTCCAGCACCATCAGTAAGGCGGCCTGTCGAGCCCGGCCGGGCTCGTGGTGAAGATCTCGCAACCGTCCTCGGTGATGCCGATCGAATGCTCGAACTGGGCGGAGAGGCTGCGGTCGCGGGTGACGGCGGTCCAGCCGTCGTCGAGCACCTTGCAGTCCGCCCGGCCGATATTGATCATCGGCTCGATCGTGAAGAACATGCCGGGGCGCAGCTCCGGGCCGGTGCCGGGGCGGCCGGCATGGACGACCTCCGGCGCGTCGTGGAAGATCCGCCCCAGCCCGTGGCCGCAGAAATCGCGCACGACGCCGTAGCGGTGCTTTTCGGCATGGCTCTGGATGGCGTGGGAGATGTCGCCGAGCCGGTTGCCGGGCCGGGCCTGCTCGATGCCGAGCATCATGCTCTCGTAGGTCACGTCGATCAGCTTGCGCGCCTTCAGCGGCGCGTTGCCGGCGATGTACATGCGGCTGGTGTCGCCGTGCCAGCCATCCAGGATCGGGGTCACGTCGATATTGACGATGTCGCCGTCCTTCAGCACCCGGTCGGGCGCGGGGATGCCGTGACACACGACATGGTTGATCGAGGTGCAGCAGCTCTTGGTGTAGCCGCGATAGCCGAGCGTCGCCGGGATCGCGCCGCGCGCGCGCATCTCGGCATGGACGATGTCGTCCAGCTCCTGCGTCGTCACGCCCGGCGCGACATGGGGGACGAGCGCGTCGAGGATCTCGGCCGCGCAGCGCCCGGCGGCGCGCATGCCGGCGAACCCGGCCTCGTTGTGCAGGCGGATATTGCCGTGGCGGCCGATGACGGTGGCGTCGATGTCGATGGTGCGCAGATCGGTCATGCCGGGGAATATAGGCGTTTCCGGCCGGATTGGCGAGGGGGAGCGTCCGTCCCGCCCGCTACTGCCTCACGCCCCAATTCTCGCGCTCCGCCTTCGCGGCGAGGTGGACGGCGTGGAGCTTCTCGAGCTGCTCGGCGCGGACCGGGCGGAGCCAGCGCAGGCCGACGGTGAGCCGGCGGCACCAGAGGATCTCGGCGGCGCGGAAATGCGGCTTGGAAAGGCCGAGGAACACCATCGAGCCGGTCGCCAGCGGCATGTCGGTGATGCCGCTCGCGCCATGCACGGAAATGTCGCGCACATGGAGGATGCCGAGATTGCGGCGCTGGCGGATGACGATCTTGTGGCCGGCGAAATCGCGCCGGTCCTCGCGGCGGCGCTCCGGACGCGGTTCATCCTCGTCATCGCCCAGGCCGATGACGGAAAGCAGCTCGTTCGCCCAGGATTCGACGCCCAAGGGGACACTCCAACCTTCGTTCACGTCATCCGGCTATGGCACAACAGGGTTAGCGAAGGATTAGCGAAGCCACGTGGGCCGCGCGGGGACGGAAAGACGGTTCCCGCGCGCCGACGCCATGCTATGCGCGGGGGCATGGCGAGCGAACGGATATGGACGGCGGCCCTGCTGGTGATCGGCGACGAGATCCTGTCCGGCCGCACCCAGGACCGCAACATCGCCACGGTCGCGACCTGGCTCAACCTGCAAGGCATCCGCCTCGCCGAGGTGCGCGTCGTGCCGGACGACCCGCCCGTCATCGCCGGGGCGGTGAACGCGCTGCGCGCCGCCAACGACTATCTCTTCACCACCGGCGGCATCGGGCCGACCCATGACGACGTCACCGTCGATGCGATCGCCGCCGCGCTCGGCGTGCCGGTCGTCGTCCATCCGAAGGCGCGGGCCGCGCTGGAGGCCTATTATGCCGAGCGGGGCGGCCTGACCGAGGCGCGCCTCAGGATGGCGCGGGTGCCCGACGGCGCCGAGCTGATCGAGAATGCGGTGTCGGGCGCCCCCGGCATCCGCGTCGGCAACATCTTCCTGCTCGCCGGCATCCCGAAGGTGGCGGAGCTGATGCTGGAGGCGATGAGCGGCCGCCTCGCGGGCGGGCGGCCGCTGCTGTCGCGCGCGATCCGCTGCTGGGCGCCGGAGAGCGAGGTGGCCGACATCCTGCGCGCGACCGAGCATGACCATCCGGAGTGCCGCATCGGCTCCTACCCCTTCTTCCGCGACGGCCGGATCGGGGCCGATTTCGTGATCCGATCGGCGGACGCGGCGGCGCTCGACGCCTGCCGCGCCGACCTGATCGCGCGGCTGGAGGCGGCCGGCCTCGCGGTCGAGCCCGAAGCCGCCTAGGCGCCGATGGCGCGCATCCTGATCGGCTGGGAATTCGGCGCCAATCGCGGCCATGTCGTGCGCATGGTCGCGACCGCCGAGGCGCTTCGCGCGGCGGGGCACGAGATCAGCTTCGCGGTCAGCCGGCTCGATGCGATGCATGCGCAGGAGGTGGCGGGCGCGCCGATCTGGCAGGCGCCGGTCTCGCCGCGGATGATGGCCGGGCGCGGCCGTGCGACCGGCCCGGCGATCGGCATGGCGGACATCCTGGCGCGGCTCGGCATGGACGATCCGCCGATCGTCGCGGCGATGCTGGACGGCTGGCGCCGGCTGCTCGGCGCGATCGGGCCGGACCTCGTGATCGCCGATTTCGCGCCCTTCCTGCTCCTCGCCGCGCGCGGACGGCTGCCGACCGTTTCCATCGGCACCGGCTTCAGCTCGCCGCCGGCGGACATGGCCGAGCTGCCGGCGCTGATCGCCGGCGCATCCGGCACCGATCAGGCCGCCCTGCTCGGCGCGGTCAATGCGGGGCTCGCGCGGGCCGGCGACGCGCCGATCGCCGCGCTGCCGGAAGTCTTCGCCGCCGACCGGCCGATCGTGGCGACCTTCGCGGAGCTCGATCCCTATGCGGACGCGCGCACGGCCCCGCTCGCCTTTCCCGACAAGATCGATCCGGCCGTGTCGGCGGGGGACGGGGGGACGGGGAGCGGGGAGGAGGTCTTCGCCTATTTCTCCGATCTCATCCCGGAGGATTCGCCGCTCTGGCCGGCGCTGGCGGCGAGCGGGCTCAAGGTGCGCGTCCATATCGGGCTGGGCGGCGAATCGATCCGCTCCGCCGTCGCGCGGCACGGCCTGATCGTCGAGCCGGAGCCGCTGCCCTTCGCCCGCATCGCCGAACGCTCGCGCCTGCTCGTCTCGCATGGCGGGCACGGCTTCATCTGCGCCGGGCTGGTGGCGGGGCTGCCGCATGTCGTGTGTCATTACGATCTCGAAAAGCTCATCAACGGCCTGGCGGTGGCGCGCGCCGGGCTGGGCGGCCATGTCTCGCTGTCGGCGATCCGCCGGGAGCCGTTCGCCGAGTCGCTGGCCAGATTGTTCGCCGACGAGACGATCGCGGCCAAGGCGCGCGCGGCCGCGCCGGGCTTCCGCGCCCGGCCGCAGGCGCTGTATCAGGACGCGGTCGGAGAGGCGGTGGCGGCGCTCGTCTGACCCCGCACTGGAAAAGCGCGGGGGCGCTGGCTATTCGCCGCGGCAGGAAAAGGAGTGCGCGCGATCATGACCTCTACCCTCACGCATTGGATCGGCGGCGATCGGGTGTCGGCGGCAACGCCGCACGAGAGCCTGAACCCGTCGAACACGTCCGAGACGGTGGCGCTGTTCCCCGCCGGGGGCGCCGGGGAGGTCGAGGCGGCGGTCGGCGCGGCGCGGGCGGCCTTTCCGGGCTGGGCGGGGGCGACGCCGGAGGTCCGTGCCGATCTGCTCGACAAGGTGGCCGCGACGATCATGGCGCGCGCCGACGAGCTGGGCACCCTGCTCTCGCGCGAGGAAGGCAAGACCTTTCCGGAAGGGAAGGGCGAGGTGATGCGCGCGGCGCGCATCTTCCGCTATTTCGCGGGCGAGGCGATCCGGCGGCACGGGCAGACGCTGGATTCGGTGCGCCCCGGCGTCGATATCGAGACTCATCGCGAGCCGCTGGGCGTGATCGGCATGATCACGCCCTGGAACTTCCCGATCGCGATCCCGGCGTGGAAGGCGGCGCCGGCGCTGGCCTTCGGCAACACGGTGGTGCTGAAGCCCGCCAGCGCGACCCCTGCGATCGCCTGGGCGCTGGCCGAGATCGTCCACGAATGCGGCGCGCCGCCGGGGGTGTTCAACCTCATCATCGGCGAGGGCGCGATGGGCGGGGCGCTGGTCGATCACCCGCAGGTCGATGCGATCTCGTTCACCGGCTCGCAGGGCGTCGGCGCGCGGGTGGCCGAGGCGGCGGTGAAGCGCCAGGCGCGGGTGCAGCTCGAAATGGGCGGCAAGAATCCGCTGGTGGTGCTCGACGACGCCGATCTGGACCGCGCCGTCGCGATCGCGATCGACGGCGGCTTCTTCGGCACCGGGCAACGCTGCACCGCCTCTTCGCGGGTGATCGTGACCGAGGGCATTCACGACCGGTTCGTCGCGGCGCTGGCCGAGAAGGCGCGGAGCCTGAAGGTCGGCGATGCGCTCGATTCCGCCAGCCAGATCGGCCCGGTGGTGAGCGAGGCGCAGCTCGAGCAGAATCTGCGCTATGTCCATATCGCCGCCGACGAGGGCGGGCGGCTGGTCACCGGCGGCGAGCGGCTCAGCCTCGCCAATCCGGGCTGGTTCATGTCGCCCGCCGTGATCGCCGACACGAACCCGGACATGCGGATCAACAACGAGGAGGTGTTCGGCCCCGTGGTCAGCACGGTGCGCGCGAAGGATTATGAGGAGGCGCTGGAGATCGCCAATCGCGGCCGGTTCGGCCTGTCGGCGGGGATCGTCACCGACAGCCTCAAGCACGCCCGCCATTTCCGCCGCCATGTCCGCGCCGGCATGGTGATGGTGAACCTGCCGACGGCGGGCGTCGATTATCACGTCCCGTTCGGCGGCACCCGCAAGTCCAGCTACGGCCCGCGCGAGCAGGGCTTCTCGGCGATCGAATTCTACACCCAGACCAAGACCGTCTATATCGGCGGATGAGGCCGTGACGGGCCGATCGCCCGCACCTTTCCCGACAGAGGCGCCTGGTGTTTAGTACGGGAGTGGGTATGTCACGCCATCTGTTCTGGCTGTCGGATGAGGCATGGGCGGCGATCGCGCCGCATTTGCCGCACGGCAAGCCAGGTAAGCCCAGGGTCGACGATCGAACCGTGATCTCGGGCATCCCGTCAACCGCTGCACGACGGACACCAGATCCTCTCGACAGGCGTGCATACCGACGAAGAAATGTCATCGAGCGCGCTCAAAAACTGGCGGCGCATCGCCACACCATACGACTGCCACGCCCAAAACTATCTCGCCGCTATCGCTCTCGTCGCCGTCGTCACCGAGTGGGCCAAATGAGCCTCCAACCTAGCCGCCGCCGGCCCGCTCAGCCGAGCGAGGCCATGTCGATCACGAAGCGGTATTTCACGTCGCTCTTGAGCATCCGCGCATAGGCGTTCTCGATCTCGTCCATGCGGATCATCTCGATGTCCGAGACGATGCCGTGCTCGGCGCAGAAATCGAGCATCTCCTGCGTCTCGGCGATGCCGCCGATCAGCGAGCCGGCGAGGGTCCGGCGGCGGAAGATCAGGTTCGCGACATTGGGCGAGGGGTGAGGATCGGCCGGCACGCCGACCAGGGTCATCGTGCCGTCGCGCTTGAGCAGGGCCATGAAGGCGTCGAGATCGTGCGGCGCGGCGACCGTGTTCAGGATGAAATCGAAGCTGTTGGCATGGGCGGCCATCTCGTCCGGGTTGCGCGAGACCACCGCCTCGTGCGCGCCGAGCGCCTTCGCGTCCCCGATCTTGCCCGCCGAGGTGGTGAAGGCGACGACATGGGCGCCGAGCGCGCGGGCGAGCTTGATGCCCATATGGCCGAGCCCGCCGATGCCGACAATGCCGACCTTGCTCCCCGGCCCGACCTTCCAGTGCCGCAAGGGGGACCAGGTGGTGATGCCCGCGCAGAGCAAAGGCGCGGCGGCGGCGAGGTCTTTCTCGTTATGGCGGATGGCGAGGACGAACTCCTCGCGCACCACGATGGCGTCCGAATAGCCGCCCAGCGTGTTCTCGCCCGTCACCTTGTCGGCGCCGTTATAGGTGGGGACGAAGCCGTTCTCGCAATATTGCTCCAGCCCCTCGTCGCAGGACGGGCAGGCGAGGCAGGAATCGACCAGACAGCCCACGGCGGCGAGATCGCCCGCCTGGAACTTCGTCACCTCCGGCCCGACCGCGCGGACCCGCCCGACGATCTCGTGGCCCGGCATGCAGGGATAGATGGTGCCGTCCCATTCGCTGCGCACCTGATGCAGGTCCGAATGGCAGACGCCGCAATAGAGGATGTCGATCGCCACATCGTTGGGGCGCAATTCGCGGCGTTCGAAGGAGAAGGGCGCGAGCGGAGCGTCGGCGGACGGGGCGGCATAGCCTTTGGCGGCGGGCATGGGAGTCTCCTTCCCGGCAGAATGGTGCCACGGATGTAGACCGATCCCGCGACACGGCAACCGCATCCCTCGAAAAAATCGTGCGCGCCGCCGCGTTGCTGCTATCCGCGCCCGATGCCGCGCGCCCGCAACTGGTCCGAAACCCGCATCGCCCTCTTCGTCGCGGCGGGCATCCTCGCGCTGTCGCTCGCCTCGCGGGTCGAGATCCCGATGACGCCCGTGCCGCTGACCCTGCAAAGCTTCGTCGTCGTGCTGATCGGCGCGCTGGGCGGCTGGCGGCTCGCGCTGGTGGCGATCGGCGCCTGGCTCGCGGCCGGCGCGCTGGGCCTGCCGGTGCTGGCCGGCGGCGCCTCGGGCCTCGCGCGTTTCTCGGGGCCGACCGCGGGCTATCTGTTCGCCTTCCCATTGGCCGGCGCGCTGGTCGGCCGGCTGGTCGAACGCGGCTGGGACCGGACGATCCGGCATCTGCTCGCCGCCATGCTGCTGGGCCACGCCGTCTGTCTCGGCCTCGGCGCGGGCTGGCTGGCGACATCGACAGGCGCGGCGCGCGCTCTCGATGCGGGCCTGTGGCCCTTCCTTCCGGACGCGCTCGTCAAATCGGCGGCCGCCGCCCTGATCGTGCGCGCCCTTCGCCGCATCTGACGATCAACCTCCACGGCGAATGGTCCCAATGGTTGCAGTGACGCCACCCCGTCTTCCGGCAGGCTGGCATCGGAGGCAATCTTCAACCAGCTACACAGCCGGACCCGTCATCGCGGGCATGCATAGGAAAAGGGCGGCTCCCATGAGAGCCGCCCTTTCCTGTCGCTTGAGATAGCGAAGACGAGATCCCGGCCGTCGCCAACGGCGACGCTTATCCTGAGCGACGCCGCAGGCGGCGTCGAAGGGCCGGGATGACTCTACGCGGCCCTTGCGGGCCGCTCGGTCACTTGAGCTCGACGGTGCCGCCGGCTTCCTCGATCTTCTTCTTGATCTCTTCGGCCTCGGCCTTGCCGACGCCTTCCTTGATCGCCTTCGGGGCTTCCTCGACGAGCGCCTTGGCTTCGCCCAGGCCCAGGCCGGTGATCGCGCGGACTTCCTTGATCACGTTGATCTTCTTGCCGCCGTCGCCGGTGAGGATCACGTCGAACTCGGTCTGCTCTTCGGCGGCCGGAGCGGCGGCGCCGCCACCGGCCGGGCCGGCGACCGCAACCGCGGCGGCGGCGGAAACGCCCCACTTCTCTTCCAGCGCCTTGGCGAGGTCGGCGGCTTCGAGGACGGTCAGCTCGCTGAGCTGATCGACGAGTGCATTGATGTCTGCCATGTCAAATCTCCGTTTCGTCTCTTCAATTCGTCACCCTGAACTTGTTTCAGGGTCCAGTTCTCCGCCTCCCGTGAGGCTTGTCGCTGGATGCTGAAACAAGTTCAGCATGACGGGTGGTTGGTCAGTCAGTCGTAAGTTACGCGGCGTCCTTGGCGGCATAAGCGCCGAACACGCGGGCCAGCTTCGCGGCCGGAGCGTTGACGACCTGCGCGATCTTGGTGCCCGGGGCCTGGACAAGGCCGATGAGCTTGGCGCGCAGTTCGTCGAGGCTCGGCAGCTCGGCCAGGGCCTTCACGCCGTTCACGTCGAGGAGAGTCTCGCCCATCGCGCCGCCGACGATCTCGAGCTTGTCGTTCGTCTTGGCGAATTCGACCACGGCCTTGGCCGCGGCGACGGGATCGGTCGAGGTGGCCAGCGCCGTCGGGCCGTTCAGCAGGTCGCCGATCGGCTGATAGCGCGTGCCCTCCAGGGCGATGAGGGCGAGCCGGTTCTTCGCGACCTTGTAGGCGGCCCCGGTCTCGCGCATCTTGATCCGAAGCTGGGTGGACTGGGCCACCGTCAGCCCGAGGTTACGGGTGATGACCACCACGTTGGCCTCGTCGAACGTCTGCTTGAGCGCCGCGACCGCTTCCTTCTTCTGAGCGCGATCCATGCTGCTTCCTTCTTACCCGCCCGCCGGACCATCCGACGGGCGCAATGCACGGCATGCGCGAGCGCACACCGCAAAAAGTCCGAAGGGGAGGGGGTTGCAGCCGAAGACTTCGGCAAAGCCCGGGCGACAAGCGCGCGCGGGCTACAAATCTCTTCCCCGTCTAGGCCGGAGATTAAGAGGGAAACCCTCACCGGCTGTCTCGGACGGAACGCGAGGGGCAAGCCCCAGGCGAAGCGGGGCCAATACAGGCTATGGCGCGAAAGTCAACGTCAGCGCGTCGCGGGTTCCGGCTGTTGCGCCTGCGCTTCGTCGGCGGGCGCGGCTTCGGGCTGGGACGCGGGGAGTTGGGCCGGGGCGGCGGCGTCCTGCTTCGGCGTCTCCTCATCCCGGTCGCGGCGATCGCGCAGGCCGCGGCTGGCGAGCTGGAGGATCGAGCAGTCATTGCCCTCGCAGACGACCAGCGAGCCGCTGTCGGTGTTGAGGCGGACGATGCGGCCGTCATCGGTCGTCGTCACCTGATAGCGCGCCGGCTCCGCGCTGCCGGACAAATAGATGCCCGCGCCGATCAGCGCGCCGGCCAGGACGATGCCGGTCACGACCCGCCGCACCGCCACGTCGATCGTGTCGGCGAGCAGGCTGTCGCGGCCCGGGGCCTCGTCGCGAAAGACGGAACGGTAGCGGCGGTCGTCGTCGGTCATGCGGGAGCCCTTTCTGGCGCAGCCGTATTATTCACCTAAATCACTAAGTGCAATATAGACGAAAGGGGCCGGAGCGTCGCGGCTCCCGTCTTCCGGAGAATGCAGGCGTGGCCCGGCCCGATTGACACGTCGATCCGCGCTGCCCAATACTATCGGCGCAACGATAATAAATCCGCAAGAATCGCACGCCTGCCGAGGATCGCCTGTGAGCATATCCCGCTCCAAAGAGCCGGAATATTTTCTGGCGCGCCACGCCTATTGTGCTCTGACTGACAACGCGCTGATCTTGCTCGATATCAAGACCGATGATTACATCATGATCGAGCCGCACATGGCGCTGCGATTCCTCGATCTCCTATCCGTTGCTTCCGGGGAAAGAGAAGAGAGGTCGGCCGAGTTGAACGAGCTGGTCGCGAATCTGGAGCGGCGAGGATCGATCACGCCGCACCGGCAAGCCGGCAAGTCCGCGGACATGCTGGAGATGATCACCGGCAATCGCGAGGTTCCTGGCCCTCTTATCGACGACATTCCACGAATCGGGATCGGTCATGTCTTCAACATGATCTCTGCTTTGGCGGTGACATTCTACCTTCTCAAGATCAGGGGACTGCCTTCGGCCGTCAGGCATGTTTCCCGTCTCAGAACCAGGACCGACATGTCGGACCGGGCGCATGACGCATCCGAAGTCGTCGAGATCTATCACCGGGTCCGCCCTTTCTTCTACAGCGCGAAGGGCAATTGCCTTTTCAACGCGCTGTCGATGATCTCATTCCTCTCGAAATACGGGATATGCCCTTACTGGTGCTTCGGAGTTAAGATGAATCCCTTCGAAGCGCATTGCTGGGTCGAGGACGGGCAGTGGCTGTACAATGATCGATATTCCCGGACGTGGCGCTTCGCTCCGATCATGAGAATTTGAGATGCTGAGGTTTCTGGCGTTTCTCCATGATCGCGGGGACGAGACCCAATCCGGCATCTATCGGGAGGCGTTGGCCAGCCTCACGGGCGGCAGCGACCATGACTGGGAGCCGGCATATCAGGACGAGGGCCTGGCGGTCTGGTGCGCGGGCCGCCAGGGGGCGGACGATCGCCGGGCGCCGGCGCCGCGGGACGGGATCATCCTCGGCCGGCTTTTCCCGAAGGAAGGAAGCGAGGGAGAGCTGCCGCACGGCGGGTTGATCTCCCGGCCCTTCGCCGCCGAGATTTGCGCATCCGCGGGCACTTGGCTCGCGACGCGCTTCTGGGGGCACTATGTCGCATTCCTGCGCGATCCGGCCCGTCCCAGATGTTGCGTGGTCCGGGACCCGACCGGCACGATTCCCTGCTTCCATATCGTCCATCGCGGCATCCGGATCTTCTTTTCCGATATCGCGGATATCCGGTGCAGCCCGCTCTTTTCGTTCGAAGTGAATCCGGAATTCCTTAGGGCAAGCGTGTTGCTGCCGGGGATCCAGAAAATGATCACCGGTCTCAAAGGCGTCGAAGAGGTTCTGCCTGGCGAATTCTGGACCGACTGCGCCGCCGGCAAGGCTCGCACCTTTATCTGGAATCCCTATGATTTCACGCGCGAGCCCATGGTCGACGATGTCGAAACCGCCGCCGCGCTGGTTCGAGATACGACGGAGCGGACGATCTGGACGCTCGCCAAGCCTTTCCGCCGGATCGTCCACCATCTCGGCGGTCTCGATTCCTCGATCATTTATTCCTGTCTCGCGCGCCCCGTTCCGTCCGCATGTTTCGCTCGTCAACTACGTGACGCCTTCGCCGCGGGGCGACGAGCGTTTCTATGTCCGGCAGATGGCTGCCCGCTACGGCGCCTCCGTGGAGGAGGTCCACCTGGATCACCGACGCGTGGATTTTCACGCCGTCGCCCGCGCCAGCGATCAGGTTTCACCGCTGCGATTTTACGACTTCCACGATGTCGCCGCCGACCGATACGCGCGCGACGAGACGCGCCTTGCAGACGCACTCTTCTATGGGGTCGGAGGCGACAACGTCTTCATGCAATCCGCAGGCATCTATCCGGTTCTGGACTATGCCCGCGACCGGGGTTTCGACCTCGGCCTGCTCAGGGTCGCTGCTTGTGCGATGCGCGACAGTCGCCAATCGGCACTTCATGTCGCGCGCGCCGCAGTCCGTGAGCTGCTCTCGCCCAAACCCGCGTTCGGCCACGTCTATCCGCATCTGTTTTCCGGTGTCACGGATCCGGCTTCACTCGCGATCTTCTTGCCGAAGGACCCCGCACCGACCTTATCCATCCTCTGTTGATCCCGCCCGGGGGGACTTCCAAAGGCAAGGTTTTCCAGGTGCTCCTGAGCTGCTTCTCACCGGTGGAATATTACGACCAGTTCTTTCGCCGCGAACAGGTTGAACGCATCCACGTCTTCTTCTCCCAGCCGATCGTGGAGGCATGCCTTCGCATCCCGAGCTGGATACTGACGCTGGGAGGCCTCGACCGGGGTCTCGCGCGGCTGGCGTTCCGCGATACGTTGCCGGACAGCGTCTTGCGGAGGCTTGCAAAGGGTACCCCTGAAGAAATCTATGAGGGGTTCATCCGGGACAATCGCGACGCGCTGCGCGCCTTCCTCATCGATGGCCTCCTCGTGAAGCTTGGTATTCTCTGCTCCCCCTCTGTGGAAAGACTCCTTTCAGGTACGGAAATCGAATTCGACGCAAGAACGACTACAATAATTAACTTTTTTAGTTGGGAATCCTGGGCACGGAATTGGGCTCAGGCATAGATGCGGTACAAAATGCCGGAAACATGCGTCCAATAGAGGCACCATGCCCTTGCCATTCGTCCAACGTCTGTTTAATCTGACGAAGGCCCTTAAGAGGTCGCCACTTAGGAGATGGAATATGAAGTTTCTGGGTAAAGCATCGAAAAAAACCCGCGGTGGCCCTGTAAGCGGTTGGGACTGGCTCTGGCCAGGGTCGGTCGACTGGGATTGATCTCACGTTATTGAAGCAATTTTCTCTGTTGCCGGGCAGCTTTGCTGCCCGGCAACAGAGTATATGTCATTGAAGATCAAGACACCGCCCGTTCGTCAGGCGACTGGTTGCTGCGCAATCCGACATGGACATGTCGGCGTTCGAAGTCTGTTTCGCCATTCGCCGGATCTCGACAAGGGGCAATTTCCACCCGAACCGTGGGGCACCGTTTCCCAGCGCATCGTCGGCCAGGCTGAACCGTCATTGCGAGGATTCCGGTGAAAGCCGGGGCGCGGCAATGCAACCGGCATCCAGGGCCGGAATTGCTGTCCTGCGATCGCAATGACGGATGATTCCGGCCGCGCCGATGGCGCTCCAAAAAGGAAGGGGCGGGGAGCATGTGCTCCCCGCCCCTTCCTCGTTCCGATACCGGGATGTCCTTCAGGCCGCCGCCACCTCGGCGACGTCGATCTTCAGGCCCGGCCCCATAGTGGAGGAGACCGCGACCTTCTTGACATATTTGCCCTTGGCGCCGCTCGGCTTCGCCTTGACGATCGCGTCCACGAACGCGTCGAAATTCTTGCGCAGGTCCGCCTCGGAGAAGCTCGCCTTGCCGATGCCGCTATGGATGATGCCGGCCTTCTCGACGCGGAACTCCACCTGGCCGCCCTTGGCCGCCTTCACCGCCTCGGCGACGTTCGGCGTCACCGTGCCGAGCTTCGGGTTCGGCATCAGCCCCTTGGGGCCGAGCACCTTGCCGAGCCGGCCGACGATGCCCATCATGTCGGGCGTCGCGACGACGCGGTCGAAATCGATCTGGCCGCCCTGGATGGTCTCCATCAGGTCCTCGGCGCCCACCACGTCGGCGCCGGCCGCCTTGGCCTCCTCGGCCTTGTCGCCCTTGGCGAAGACGGCGACGCGCACGTCCTTGCCGGTGCCGGCGGGCAGGGTGACGACGCCGCGCACCATCTGGTCGGCGTGGCGCGGATCGACGCCCAGGTTCAGCGCGATCTCGATCGTCTCGTCGAACTTGGCCGTGGCGTTGGCCTTGGCGGTCTGGATCGCCTCGTCGATGCCATACAGCTTCATCGGATCGAGGTTGGCGAGCGCCTTCTGCTTCTTGGTCTGCTTGGCCATGTGCTTAGCCCTCCACCACGTCGAGGCCCATCGCGCGGGCGGAGCCTTCGATGATCTTCGTCGCCGACTCGATGTCGTTGGCGTTCAGATCCTTCATCTTCGTCTCGGCGATCGCCTGGAGCTGCGAGCGCTTGATCCTGCCGCCGGACACCTTGCCCGGCTCCTTGGAGCCCGACTTGATGCCCGCCGCCTTCTTGATGAGGAAGGTCGCCGGCGGCGTCTTCGTCTCGAACGAGAAGCTGCGGTCGGCATAGACGGTGATGATGGTGGGGATCGGCATCCCCTTTTCCTGGTCCTGCGTGGCGGCGTTGAACGCCTTGCAGAAATCCATGATGTTGACGCCGCGCTGACCCAGAGCCGGGCCGATCGGCGGCGACGGATTGGCGGCGCCCGCGGGCACCTGGAGCTTGATATAGCCCGTAATCTTCTTCGCCATGTGTCACTCTCTTTCAAGTTTAGCGGTCCAGACGGCACGCGAACGCGCCTCCCGCAACTTTTCCAATGCTGTCGCCTGGAAGGGCGCGCCCATAGCGCAAGCGCGAGGGCAACGCAAACGGCTTGAGGATTCGCGCGGAGGCGCGAAAGCGTCCCTTACTTGACGCGCTCGACCTGCTCGAATTCCAGCTCGACCGGCGTCGCGCGGCCGAAGATCGAGACGCTGACCTTGACCCGGCCCTTCTCGAAATCGAGCTCCTCGACGATGCCGTTGAAGCTGGCGAAGGGGCCGTCCAGCACCTTGATGCTGTCGCCGATCTCGTAATCGACGGAAATGCGCGCCTTGGGCTCGGCCTTGGCGGCCTCGTCCTTGGTGTTGAGGATGCGCGCGGCCTCGGCGTCGCTGATCGGCTGCGGCTTGCCGCTGGAGCCCAGGAAGCCCGTCACCTTCGGCGTGTTCTTCACCAGGTGATAGACGTCGTCGCTCATGCTCAGCTTGGCGAGCACGTAGCCGGGGAAGAACTTGCGGTCGCTCGTGACCTTCTTGCCGCGGCGGACCTCGGTGACCTTCTCGGTCGGCACCTCGACCGATTCGACCAGCGCGTCGAGGCCCATGCGGGTGGCCTCGGCCATGATCGAATCGCGGACCTTGTTCTCGAAGCCCGAATAAGCGTGGATGATGTACCAGCGGGACATGATGACTTTCCGGTTGGGTTGGTGGCCGGTTGGTTGGCGGCTCAGCTCAGCAGGCCCAGCAGCGCCTGGACGATCGCGCTGAACGCCGAATCGATGCCGAAGAAGAAGAGCGCGAGCAGGGCGGTCATGATGACGACCATGACGCCGGTCATCAGCACCTCGCGGCGCCCCGGCCAGACGATCTTCGCCGCCTCGGTGCGGACCTGCCGGAAGAATTCGCCGGGATTCACTCTCGCCATGCTCGTGGCCTTCTCTGTCTCGTCGCTCGCGCCTTGCGGCGTCCGGGCAAGGGGCCGCTGCCCAGTCCCTTGGAACTGGCGCCGCTCTCCACCATGCCGGATTGGGACCGCTATGTAGCGATGCGCGGGGAAGGGGGCAAGAGCGAAGCCGAGCCAGGGTGTCGCACCGCTTCCGTCAGGCGGGGATGGGTCGGGAGAGTTCTACCAAAGCCGTTTGCTTGCGAAGGCGTGGCCCGATCCGGATTTGAGATATCGTTCGAAAGCTTCGGCTTTGGCGCGGTCGTGAAAAGCGATGTAGGTCACGAGTCGCCACGGCTTGAACCTGGAAGTGTGGGGAGATTTGCCGGTGTTGTGTTCCCCGAAACGCCGCTGGAGATCGGATGTCATGCCCACGTAGCGTTGGCCGGCGTGCGACAGACTTTCAATAAGGTAGACGTAGAACACGCTGCCCTCCTTCGCTAAAGCTTCGGAGGACCACCCTGCTTCGCCGATGCTCCGCAGGACAAGTCCTGCGAAGCCCGCAGGGCGAAGCAGGATGGCAGGAGTGGAGGGATTCGAACCCACGACCCTCGGTTTTGGAGACCGATGCTCTAACCGGACTGAGCTACACTCCTAGCGCCGGAGATCGGCGACTTAGCGGCCGGCGCGGAAGGGCGCAAGGGGCAGCTGGAAGGCGCGCGGCCGGGCGTCAGGCGGCGGCGCGCTTCGCCTGTTCGTTCAGCATCGTCTTGACCGTCGCGGCCGAGACGGGGCGCGAGAAGATGAAGCCCTGGATGCGATCGCAGCCGAGCGCGCGCACGAGGCTCAGCTGCTCCTCGTTGGCGACGCCTTCGGCCACCGTCTTCATGCCGAGGCTGCCGGCGAGCGCGACCACGGCGCGGATGATGGCGGTGCTTTCCGGATCGTGGGCCGAGATCGACTGGACGAAGGAGCGATCGATCTTGAGCGTGTCGAAATCGGCCTTCCGGAGGTAGCCCAGCGAGGAATAGCCGGTGCCGAAATCGTCCATCGCGAGGCGCACGCCAAGGCTCTGGATCTGCTGGAGGATCTTCTGGGTGGCGGCGGACAGCTCCAGGAACACCGTCTCGGTCACCTCCAGCTCCAGCCGGCGCGGCTCCAGCCCCGCCTGGGTGAGCGCGGAAACGAGCGTGACGATGAAGCCGGGATCGCGCAGCTGGCGCGGGGAGACGTTGACCGCGAGCGAGATGTCGTCGGGCCAGCCGGCCGCCTCGCGGCAGGCGGTGCGCAGCACCCATTCGCCGATCCGCCCGAGCATCCCGGTCTCCTCGGCGATCGGGATGAACTTGGCCGGCGAGATCTGGCCCAGCTCCGGATTGTGCCAGCGCAGCAGCGCCTCGAAGCCGCGGATGCGCAGGCTCCCGGCCTCGACGACCGGCTGGTAGTTCAGCGAGAATTCGCCGGCGTCCGCCGCGCCGCGCAGGGCCAGCTCGATCTTGCGGCGCTCCTCGGCGCGGGCGTGGAAGCTCGGCTCGAAGAAACGGATGTCGTTGCCGTTCGCGTCCTTGGCCCGATAGAGGGCGAGATCGGCGCTGCGGATCAATTCCTCGACCGTGTCGCCGTCGCGCGGGCCGATCGCGGCGCCGATGCAGGCGCCGACGAAGAGGCGCTGGTCGCGATAGAGGAACGGCCCCTGGAGCGCGCCGACCAGAGCGAGGCAGAGCTGCTCCAGCTCCGCCCGGCTCTCGATCCTGGGGATCACGATCGCGAACTCGTCGCCGCCGAGGCGGCCGGCGGTCATCTCGTCGGAGATCACCGTCTCGAGGCAGCGCGCGACCTGCTGGAGGACATGGTCGCCGGCGACGTGGCCGAGCGAATCGTTGATCGTCTTGAACCGGTCGAGATCGATCAGCAGGACCGCGCATTCATGGCTCTCGTCCCGCGCGGCGGGGAGCGCCGCCGCGAGGCTGTCGAGGAGCTGGAGCCGGTTGGGCAGGCCGGTGAGCGCGTCGTGGCGGGCCATGTGGGCGATCCGGTCGGCCGCCTGGCGCGCGGCGGTGACGTCCGATCCGACGCCCTGATAGCCGGTGAAGCGGCCCTGCCGGTTGAACGTCGGCCGCGCCGACAGCGCGATGCACTTCACCGCCTCGCCGACCGCCAAAGCGACGGCCAGCTCGGTGATCGCCTCGCGCCGCGCGGCGCTGGCCTCGACGGCGGCCAGCGCGCGCCGGGCCGGCTGGTCGGTGCGCGGCACCGCGCGCAGCAGATCGAGCAGCGACATGCCCTCCAGCTCCTCCACCGAGCGGCCGACGGCGCGGGCGAAGCGGGCGGAGACGTTCTGGAAGGCGAGCTGGCCGTTGGTGTGCCACAGCCAGTCGGCGTCGGAGCTTTCATATTCGCGCAGCAGCAGGCTGACCGTCTCCTGCCGCTCCTCGAGCACGAAATCGAGATATTTGCGCTGCATGAAGGCGCGGCCGTTCATCACCACGATCATCAGCATCGCGGCGGTGTAGATCGGCCCCATCATCATGATCACGGCGGATTCCGTCGTCATCAGCATGCGCGTGGCGGCGACGCCCATGATGAGGACATAGGCCGCCGCCGCCGCCGGGATCGGCGAGAAGACGAAGGCGGCGCCGGCCATCATTGTCGCGGTCATCACGCCGAGCGCGAGCTGCTGGCCGTGGGTGGCATGCTCGAAGAAGAAGCGCGCCGGCATCGCCCAGACGAGGCCGAAGAAGATGCTGTGATAGGCGGCGCGGTTGATCGTCTTGCGGGGGAGCG
>CAZTPD010000027.1:0-17549 GCA_964614625.1 uncultured Sphingosinicella sp.
CAGGCGCTCAGGATAAACTTCAGCCGGAGGCTGAAGGCCGGGGTCCAGCCCTGACGAAGATTCCGTGCTTGGGTCTGGATACCGGCCTTCGCCGGTATGACGATGAAGGCCCGTTATTGCGGGACGCTGACCGCCGCTTCCTGGCCGTCGCCCGGGGGCAGCTGGAGCATGGTCTGGACCAGCGCGCCGCGGTTGACGACCGTCGTCTCCGGATCGCCGGAGACGGAGCGGGCGCCCAGAGCGGCGCGATCGACGCCGGCCTGCTGGAGCAGGTTGTTCTCCACCGCGCTGCGCGGCTGCGGGCCGCCGAACAGGGCCTGGAGCGCCTGGGCGCGCGGATCGGCGCCGGCGTCGGCCTCGCCCGGGCGGGGCGGGGTGAGTGCGAACTCCGGCGGCACGACGAGCTGCGGGTTGCGCGCGACCACGAACTCGTCGGGACGGTTGCGGTTGAACGGTCCGCCGCCGGCGCAGCCCGCGAGCATGGCGGCGACGCCTCCGGCCAGGACGAGATGAGCGATACGCATGGCTTTACGGTTCCTTCTTCTTGTCCTTGCCATCGCGCATCAGGAGCGCGCGGACAAGCAAAAGCAGCACGCCGATGGTAATCGCGGCGTCGGCGACATTGAAGACCAAAAAGGGCCGCCACTCGCCGAAATGCAGGTCCGCATAGTCGACGACATAGCCGAACCGTGCCCGATCCAGGATGTTCCCCAGCGCGCCGCCGAGGACGAGCGCCAGCGCCGCCGAATCGTCGCGGCGCTTCTCCTTCCACATCCACACCGCGACGAAGAGCGCGATCGCGGCGGTGAGCGCGACCAGCAGCCAGCGCCCGCCGTCCGTCCCGGCCGAGAACAGACCGAGCGAGACGCCCCGGTTCTCCACCCAGCGCAGATCGAAGAAGGAGACGAGGTGGATGACCTGATCGGGCTGATGCCTGAGGTTCAGCGGATTGATGACGACCCATTTCACCGCCTGATCGAAGACGAAGACCAGGAAAGCGATGACGAAGGCGACCGAACGGTTGCGCTTCAGCTTCCAGTCGTCGGGCGTGGCGAACGGCGCGACCGGGACGGGCTCGGCGGCGGGCGTTTCGGTTTCAGCCATTCACCACCTCGTCGCAGCGGCCGCAGAGATCGCCGTCTTCCTTCACCTCGGGCAGATGCCGCCAGCAGCGGCCGCATTTCTGGTTGTCAGATTTGCTCACCCAAATCTGAATCTTTTCATCGCCATCGTGAAAGTATCGGTTGCCCTGCCGATTTAAGGCCGAACTTTCTTTATCGGCCGAATGGCTCATTTCGTGCGTCTCGATCGTGACGGTCGAGGTGATCGCAATCTCCGCGACATCGAGAGTGCGCAACAATTCCGTTGTCGTTTCCGCATAGGGCGCCAGCTCCAGGCGGGCTTCGAGACTCGATCCAATCGTCTTCTCTCGTCGAAGGAATTCGATAGCCCCTGTTATTCCCATTCTCAGGTCTAAGATTCGAGACCAACGATCACCAAGCGCCTCATCCCGCCATCCGGCGTCCACTTCTGGCCAGTCCAGCAGGTGCACGCTCCCCGCTTCCGGATAGCGCGTCCCCCACACTTCCTCCGCCGTGAAGCACAGGATCGGGCTCGCCCAGCGGACGAGAGCGTGGAAGATGTGGTCGAGGACGGTGCGATAGGCGCGGCGCTTGGGGCTGGCCGGGGCGTCGCAATAGAGGCTGTCCTTGCGGATATCGAAGAAGAAGGCGGAGAGGTCGTCATTGGCGAAGGCGAGGAGCGCGCGGGTGTAGCGGTTGAACTCATAGCCCTCGGCGGCCTCGCGCAGCTCCGCGTCGAGCGCGGCGAGGCGGTGGAGCACCCAGCGTTCCAGCTCGGGCATCGCGGAAACGTCCGTGACGCGCTCCGCGTTCGTGAACCCGTCGAGCGCGCCGAGCAGGTAGCGGAAGGTGTTGCGGAGCTTGCGATAGGCGTCGGACGTGCCGGCCAGCACCTCCTTGCCGATGCGCACATCCTCGAAATAATCGGTCGATGCGACCCAGAGGCGCAGGATATCGGCCCCGTTGTCGCGGATGATCGCGAGCGGATCGACGACGTTGCCGAGGCTCTTCGACATCTTGCGCCCGTTCTGGTCGAGCGCGAAGCCGTGGGTCAGCACGCCCTCATAGGGCGCCCGCCCGCGCGTGCCGCTCGATTCCAGAAGCGAGGACTGGAACCAGCCGCGATGCTGGTCGGAACCCTCCAGATAGAGGTCGGCGCGCACGCCCTCACCGTAGCGGGCCTCGATCACATAAGCGTGGGTCGATCCGGAATCGAACCACACGTCGAGAATGTCCTGCTGCGGCTCGTAATCCTCCAGGCGATAGGCATTGCCGAGCAGCGCCTGATGATCCGCCTCGAACCAGGCGTCCGCCCCGCCGGCGCGGAAGGCCTCGACGATGCGGGCGTTGACGGCGGGGTCGTTGAGGTAGGCGCCGGTCTTGCGGTCCACATAGAGCGCGATCGGCACGCCCCAGGCGCGCTGGCGGCTGATCACCCAGTCCGGGCGGCCCTCGACCATCGACTTGATGCGGTTCTTCGACTTCTCCGGCACCCAGCGGGTGTCTTCGATCGCGGCGAGGGCGGTGGCGCGGAGGGTGCGCCCCTCGACTTCGCTCGGGACGAACGAACCTTGTGCGGCTTCCCCACCCTCGCTCGTGCCGAGCGAAGTCGAGGCGCGCTGCACGGGCCTGTCCATGGGGATGAACCATTGCGGCGTGCAGCGGAAGATCACCTTGGCCTTGGAGCGCCAGGAGTGCGGATAGCTGTGCTGGTAATCCGCGCTGGCGGCGAGCAGGGCGCCGGCCTCGCGCAGGTCCGAGCAGATCGGGCCGTCCGGCGCGTTGAACTTCGCGTTGATCACGCTGCCCTGACCGCCGAGCCACGCCCAGTCCTCGCGATACTTGCCGTCGTCCGCGACCGCGAAGACCGGATCTAGCCCATGCGCCTTGCACAGCTCGAAATCGTCCTCGCCATGATCCGGCGCCATGTGGACGAGGCCGGTGCCGGCGTCGGTGGTGACGAACTCGCCGGGCAGGAACGGGCGGGGCTTGGCGAAGAAGCCGCCGAGATGGTGCATCGGATGGCGGGCGATGGTGCCGGCGAGGTCGGAGCCTTTGAATGTACGATGGACAAATAACTGACCGAGACGATGCGTAGCGTCGTTCAACAGCTTTTCGGCAATGACAAACTGCCTGCCACGGATAGCTTGATTAACTTTTCCCTTAGCGGGAACGTGGGTGTCTTGGAGCAGCACTTCCTCGCACAAAACATACTCAACCTCCGGCCCATAGGCCAAAGCCTGATTGACCGGGATCGTCCACGGAGTCGTCGTCCACACCACCGCATGGGTGCCGACCAGCTCCGGGATCGGGCTTTCGACGATCTCGAACGCCACGTCGATCTGGGTGGACGTGATGTCCTCATATTCCACCTCGGCCTCGGCCAAAGCGGTCTTCTCGACCGGGCTCCACATGACCGGCTTGGCGCCGCGATAGAGCTGGCCGCTTTCGGCGAATTTCAGCAGCTCGGCGACGATCGCCGCCTCCGCCTCATACTTCATGGTGAGATAGGGATCGTCCCACTCGCCCATCACGCCCAGGCGCTGGAACTGCGCCATCTGGACCCCGACCCACTCGTCCGCATAGGCGCGGCATTCGGCGCGGAATTGCGGCTTGGGCACCTCGTCCTTGTCGAGCTTCTTCTTGCGATACTGCTCCTCGATCTTCCATTCGATCGGCAAACCGTGGCAGTCCCAGCCCGGGATGTAGGGCGCGTCGAAGCCGCGCAGGGTCGCCGAACGGACGATGATGTCCTTCAGGATCTTGTTCATCGCATGGCCCATATGGATGTCGCCATTGGCGTAGGGCGGGCCGTCGTGGAGGATGAAGCGCTTGCGGTCCCTGCGCGCCGCGCGGAGCTGCTCGTACAGCTTCTCCTCTTCCCAGCGCGCGAGGATGGCCGGCTCCTTCTGCGCGAGGCCGGCTTTCATCGGGAAGTCCGTCTTCGGCAGGAAGACGGTGTCTCTGTAATCGGGTTTGTCGGACATCGCGGGCGGACTTAGCGGGAAGGAAAGGGAAGGGAAAGCACACAGTCCGTCATGCTGAACTTGTTTCAGCATCCATCCACCCGCCACGTGGCGGGTGGAGGCATGGACCCTGAAACAAGTTCAGGGTGACGGGCAGGGGTTCAGGGCGACGATTGGAGGATGCGTTTCGCGTCCTCCGCATCCCGCGCGATCTGGGCCTTCAGCGCGTCGAGCCCGTCGAAGGCGGCCTCGTCGCGCAGATGGGCGATCAGCTCGACCTCGATCGTCTGGCCGTAAAGGTCGCCGTCGAAATCGAAGAACCAGGGCTCCAGCAGCTCCTTCGCCTCGAACATCGGCCGGATGCCGAGATTGGCGACGCCGTCCACGATCCGGCCCTCCGGCAGCCGCCCGCGCACCGCATAGACGCCGAAGCGGGGGCGGAGATAAGTGCCGAGCGCGAGGTTGGCGGTGGGAAAGCCCAGCTTGCGCCCGTTTTTGTCGCCATGCTCGACCTCGCCCTCGATCGCGAAGGGGCGGGTGAGCAGGCGGGTCGCGGTCGCGCAATCGCCGGCTTGAAGCGCCTCGCGGATGCGGCTGGAAGAGACGGGCTCGCCTTCGTCCGCGACCGGCGCCACCGCGTCCACCGAGATGCGCTGCGCCTGGCCGAGCAGCTTGAGCACCTCGACATCGCCGCCCCGGCCCTTGCCGAAGGTGAAGTCCTCGCCGGTGACGACGCCTGCCGCGCCGATCCGGCTGGCGAGATGATCGGCGACGAAATCGGCGGCGGTGACGGCGGCGAGAGCGGCGTCGAAATGAAAGACCAGCATCGCGTCCGCCCCGGCCTCGGCGAACAGCCGCTCGCGCTGGTCGAGCGTGGTGAGGCGGAAGGGCGGAACGTCCGGCTTGAAGAAGCGCATCGGATGCGGATCGAAGGTCGCGACCAGCGCCGGGCGCCCCTCGGCGCGGGCGCGGGCCACGGCGCGGCCCACCACCGCCTGATGGCCCTTGTGAAACCCGTCGAAATTGCCGAGCGCGACGATGCCGCCGCGCAGAGGGGCCGGGACCGCCGAGCCCCCGTCCAGGCGCTCCATGCCGCTTCTATAGAAAGCGCCGCCCGCCCTGCCTAGCGCGCGCGTTCGAGCCGGACGAAGCTATGCGCCGGGGCGTCGCCCTCGGCCGGATGATCCTCGCGCGACACCTCCTGCCATGTCGCCGGGTCGAAGGGCGGCAGGATCGTGTCGCCTTCCGCCTCGCCATGCACCTCGGTCAGCTCCACCGCGTCGGCCAGCGGCGCGAATAGGGCGAAGATCTCCGCCCCGCCGATGATTGAGACGCGTGTCCCGCCGGCCAGCGCCAGCGCGTCCTCCGGTGTGGTCGCCACCTCAGCGCCCTCGGCCCGCCAGTCGGCATCGCGGGTCAGCACGACATGGCGGCGGCCGGGGAGCAGGCCGGGCAGGCTTTCGAAGGTGCGGCGACCCATGATCATCGGCGCGCCCGTGGTCAGCCGCTTGAAGCGCCTCAAGTCCGCAGGGAGATGCCAGGGCAGGCCCCCGTCCCGCCCGATCACGCCATTGTCGGCGCGGGCGACGACGAGGGTGATTTGCGGCTTTTCCGTCATGTCTTCCCCGTCATCCCGGCGAAGGCCGGGATCTCGGGTCGGAAAGGCTCGGCGGGTCTCGCTGAGACCCCGGCCTTCGCCGGGGTGACGGGCCGCGTCAAACCGCGACCTCCGCTTTGATGTGCGGGTGGGGATCGTAGTCCGCGATCTCGAAATCCTCATATTCGTAGGTGTCGATCGCTTCCGACTTGCGCAGGATGCGGAGCTTGGGGAGCGGGCGCGGATCGCGTTCGAGCTGCTCGCGCGCCTGGTCGAGATGGTTGGAATAGAGGTGGCAGTCGCCGCCGGTCCACACGAAGGTGCCGGGCTCCAGCCCGCATTGCTGGGCGAGCATGTGGGTGAGCAGGGCGTAGCTGGCGATGTTGAAGGGGACGCCGAGAAAGACGTCGGCGCTGCGCTGGTAGAGCTGGAGGTGGAGCTTGCCGCCGGCCACCTGGGTCTGGAACAGGCAGTGGCAGGGGGACAGCGCCATCCGGTGCAGGTCGGCCGGGTTCCAGGCGGTGACGATCTGGCGGCGCGAGGCGGGATCGCGTTTGA
The DNA here is from genome assembly GCA_964614625.1 of uncultured Sphingosinicella sp. Lineage (GTDB taxonomy): Bacteria > Pseudomonadota > Alphaproteobacteria > Sphingomonadales > Sphingomonadaceae > Allosphingosinicella. Next base: position 6,204 of record CAZTPD010000027.1, read on the forward strand.
TGAGGTCCACCAGGGCGGCGATCTGGTCGATCTCGCGCCCGTCCGGTGTTTCCCAGTGGCGCCACTGCTTGCCGTAGACCGGGCCGAGATCGCCGTTGGGGGCGGCCCATTCGTCCCAGATGCTGACCTTGCGCTCCTGGAGCCAGCGGACATTGGTGTCGCCCTTCAGGAACCAGAGCAATTCGATGATGATCGAGCGCAGGTGCAGCTTCTTGGTGGTGAGCAGCGGGAAGCCCTTCGACAGATCGAAGCGCATCTGGTGGCCGAACACGGATCGGGTGCCGGTGCCGGTGCGGTCCTGCTGCTCGACACCTTCGTCGAGGATCAGGCTCAGGAGATCGAGATAGGCGCGCATGCAGCGAACCTATGGCCCGTCCGACGCGGCGTTTCCAATCCAAAATGGTTGTCCGAAATGGAGTTGTCTGCTTTCCGCGCGCCGCGCCCGCGATGGCACAAGGCGGGGATGATCGTCGCCACCGCCCGCGCCGCCGCTGATCTGCTCGCCCCGCTCTTCGCCGAGGCGCGGGGCGAGCGGCTCGCGGTGGCGCATCTCGATGCCGGACGGCGGCTGCTGGCGCTCGACGAGGAGGTCGGGCGTGGGACGGATTCGCTAACGCTGCCCGTGCGCGCCATAATCGCCGCGGCGCTGGCCCGGCGCGCCCGCGGGCTGGTGATCGCGCACAATCATCCGAGCGGCGACCCCCGGCCGAGCCGGGCCGACATCGCCGCGACCCGCCGCCTCGCCGACGCCGCCGAGGGCGTCGGCATCCGCCTGCACGACCATCTCGTCTTCGCCGACGGCGATTGCCGCAGCTTCCGCGCGCTGGGGCTGCTCTGAGCCGCCCGTCACGGAACGCGCAGCAGGCTCAGCCGCTTGGGCTTGCCTGTCGGCTGCGCGCAGGCCGGGATGGTGTTGGTCGCCTGCCGTTCGTCTTCCGTCAGGTCCAGCCGTTCGATCGTGACGCAGGCGCTGCCGAGATTGCCGCTGCGCCGCTGCCGGGTGTAGAAATGGTCGTAGTCGATGACTTCGCCATTTTCGCCGAGACTGATCGGCATCACCGCATCGTTGGCGAATAGCATCAACTCGCCGGCGCGCGGCGCGGTGAACTCGGCACGGAAGACATTGCTGTCCTCCCCTTCCTCCGTGAGCGCGAGCGGGTAGATATAGACGTTCGGGAAGACGCCCCGCGCGCTGCGCTCGGGCCGGATTTCGACCAGCGGCTGGAGAGAACGCGCCGTCATCACCCGGCGCAGCGGCACGCCGATGGCGCTGCGCCAATTTACGCGGGCGCCGGTCGGGTCCGTCGCCCGCCCGCCGTCCGACCAGGGCTCGGTCACGTTGAACGTGACCGCATAGCGCGCATCCTCCTCCACGACGGCGCCGGTCGGGTGGCACAGGCTGTCGGTCCGGAAATCGACGATCCTGTGCTTGAGCAGGGGAGCGAGCTGGCCCTGGGGCGTGGACTGGCACAGCTCCTCGCCGCGCTCGAGGAAGGTCAGCCGCGCCTGCGTGGCGGCCGACACGCCGCCGAAGAGCAGCAGGAACAGCAGGACCGGCCCGAGCAGATTGGGCAAGGCGTGCCATTTCAGGATCTGCCAGAAATGCTGGTAGCCGGGATGGGTGCGCAGCCGCTGCAGCCGGGAATCGCTCGCGCCGTGCAGTTTCCCGTCCGGGGATTCGAACATCGACCACCACAGCCGGCGGCTGTGATCCCGCAGGATCCGTTCGAGACGGATGCCGGCGCGGAGCAGCCCGAGGATCGGGAGCAGGAGCAGGAGGAAGTAGAAGGGATTGCTGGACCAGGCGTCGGTGAGCGGCCGCAGGAAGGGCGGCAGGACCGTGCCGACGCCGCTGAGCAGGCCGCCGATCCAGGCGCGGCCGTCGGTGAAGAAGGGCGCGCGCGGGGCATCGCCGACCCAGAGCGGCATCGTCACCAGGGCGATCGTCAGGAACAAGGTGAGGAAATAGACGACGCGCCTGGCCCAGACCCAGTCCCAGATCACCTCCTGGCGCTCATACCGCTTCTCCGCGCGCTCGGCGCGTCCGCGCGTGATCTTCTGCCCCGGCTCGGCGACGCCCAGCCGCTCGCGCAGCTCCGCCCCGACCAGCGGCGGCGTGTTGGTGCCGCCCTCGGCCAGCGACGGCACCATCTCGAACACGGCGGGCAGGTTGATCGGCGCGTAATTGTCGGTGCCCGAGACGATCCGCGCGATCGCGCTTTCGTGAATCCGCGCCTGCAGGAGCAGGCCCTGCTCGTTGCCCTTTTCGTCCCGGATCGCGGGATCGCGCATCGCCCGGGTCTCCGGCCGGACCGGATGGCAATAGGCGTCGATCCGGCGCGGCTGATAGCGATAATAGGCGCCCGGCCCGGCGCGGGAATCGTGGATCGGGCCGAAGGCGTTGTCGAGATCGTCGATCCGCCGGACCATCTCGGGCAGGAGCCTGAGGCCGCAGCCCTTCGCCTCGCCGATCATCCAGAGCAGCGAGACGTAGCTGAGGCTTTCGTCCGGATAGCCGCCGCCCACGTCGGAGTGCATGCCCGCGAACCAGACCTGCTTCAGCCGCTTCTCGTCGATCCGGGCCGGATCGCCCTTGGGCTTGCCCTTGTCCGCCGCGACCAGCTTGCGCTCGTGCACCTCGTCCCACAGCAGGGGGTGGAAGGCGTCGCGCTCGTCGTCGATGGCGAGCGCGTGCCGCGCGCAGCGGACGCGCGGCGAAAGCTTGTAGTCCGGCATGCTGAGCGGCCAGATCCAGTTGTCGATCGCCCGCGTCACCTCCGCGAACGGGCCGCCATAGGCCGCCACCGTGTCCCACACGCCGATGAAGCGGATCACCGGCTGAAAATTCTTCTTCCGGTCATAGACTTCGTGGCGCCACAGCCGCCGCCAGCCGGCGATGATCCGGCCGCGAAGCCAGCGCGCCGCCCTGGTCGGGAAGCGCAGCAGGCGGGGATGCGTGTCGGCGCAGAAGGCGCGATAGGCGTCGGCCGACTTGCGCGCGAGATCGCGCTCGTCCTGATAATCGACGATGCCTTCCTTCGCGATCATCGCGATCGCCAGGCGAATCGTGAACGCGCCCCGGCTGAAGCCGAAGCCGTAGATATGATCGCCCTCGGTCTCGTTCGGCCCGGGCTTCTGATCGCGGCCGCGCTGATAGTTGCGGCAGGCGTAGCGGTAGATGTTGAGGACGTTGCGCTTCAGCCCGAAGCCGAAGATGCCGCCCAGGATCGCCAGCGGGCGGAAGGACGAGGTGCCGACGCCATTGTCGTAATAGGCGATCTGGACATGCTTCTCATCCGGTGATTCTTCCGTTGATTCCTTCGGTCCGAGGTCCACTGCCTCGTAGAGGCGCCAGACATTGGTCTTGAACAGTTTAGCGCTGCTGTTCCCCGTGCCGTCGGAAAAGAGAAGGATTGATTTTACAAGCGGATGATCCTGCACATTTTTCGAATCTTCCGGCATTTACTCCCCCTATGCCAGAATATCAGGAAACAGTCTTACGTCATGACATATTCGAATCGAAAAGATTCGAATCCGTATCGCATATTGTCTTGGACGAGTCATGGTCTCATCTTGGCAAGGCATGGCGGGTCATCCCGCCCAGGCGAGCAGCGCCAGCACCGGGTCGGCGAGGGCCGCGAGGACGGCGAGCGCGTCGCAGGCGAGGCCGAGCGCCCGGGCGGCGGCGCGGATCACAGCAGGCTCTCCTGCCGCTCCGTCGCCTCGCGGCGGGCCTTGCGGATGGCGGCGAGCGGGTCCGGATAGGGGATTGCGGGACGCTTGCCCTGGAAGAGATCGGCGAGGGTGAGGATCTGGAGGCGCGGCCAGCCGCGGCCGAACTCGTCGGTGAAGCGGCCGACGGCGGCCGCCTCGCGCAGCATCGGGCCGGTGGGCTCGTGCGCGGTGATGAAGATGCCGAGTGGCGCGCGCTCGCGCTCCATCGCGCTGTGCAGCTCGCGGATCATGCCGACCCCGACATTCTGCCCGCCCTTCACCGAGATCAGCGCCCGCTCGGTGCGGCGCCCGTCCGGCTTGAAATAGATGAGGCCGTCCACGCCGCCGTCGGCGCCCTTCTTGCGCCCGTCGAGCGGCATGCCCTCGACCAGCGACACCGCCCACCACTGGAACTGGTATTTGTCGCGCGCGGCGAGATCGAGGGCGGAGGCGAGATCGCGCGGCGTGCCCTCGACGGTGAAGACGGCCTCGGGGAAGGCCTCCTTCATCCGCCGCTCGATCGCCGAGACGGCGAGATGGGTGATGTCGATGCCGACCCAGTGACGCCCGAGCTTCTCGGCCGCGTGGATGGTGGTGCCGCAGCCGCAAAAGGGATCGAGGACGAGATCGCCCGGGTTGGACGAGGCCGCGATGATGCGCTCGAGCAGGACGACCGGCTTCTGCGTGGGATAGCCCAGCCGTTCGGCGGCGCGCGAATTGATCGGCGCGATATCGTCCCAGAGCGCCTGGAGCGGCGGCCCCTTGGCCTCGTCGAGATAGCGTTTCAGGCGGATGCCGCCCGAGCGGGTGAAATGCAGGCGGTTCTCCCGATCGAGCCGGCGCATGGTCTTCGGCGGCACCCGCCACAGCGACGCGCAGCCCTTATATTCATAGGTGTAGCCCCCGCCCGAAAGGCCCTTGGCGGTGAGATTGTCGTCCATCCACCGCCGCCCGTCGGGATCCCGATTGCGGAAGCGCGCCAGATAATCGGCATCGTAGCCGCCGTGAATCGGATTCCAGACGCGCTTCGGGCCGCGCGAATAGAAGAGGATGATGTCGGTGTTGCGGCCGAACCGGCCGGAATCATTGTGGGCCGATGTGCGCTTCCAGGTGATCTCGTTCACATAATTTTCCGGCCCGAACACCGCGTCGAGCAGCAGTTTGAGATAATGGGAGGCGGTGGGATCGCAGTGGAGGTAGAGGCTGCCGCTGGGCTTCAGCACGCGGTGCAGCTCGATCAGGCGGATCGCCATCATCGCCAGATAGGCCATCATGTCGTTCTCGCCGAGAAAGGCGCGCATCGCCCGCAGCAGATCGAAGGCGCGGCTCCGGCCGGAGCGCATCACCTGCTCGAAGGCGTCCTCGGCGGCGTCGTTCCAGTGCCAGCTGTCCTCGAACGCCTGGATCTGGCTTTCGGCGGCATGGCCGGCGGGGGAGCGGAAGAGGATGTTGTAGCTGGCGTTCGAATTGAACGGCGGATCGAGATAGACGAGATCGACGCTCGCGTCCGCGACATGATCGCGCAGCGCGACCAGATTGTCGGCGTAGAACAGCCGGTTCGACATGCCTCTTCCCCCGCTTGCGATAGGGGCGCGGGGGAAGGACCGGGGCAAGGCGAACAGACTCCGATACGGACGCCGGATCGGCGCGCGCGGGGCAGAGCCTCCACCTTTCCCTTCCCGCGGTCATGGTCCATGAGCATCCGGAAGGAGGCGGGCGATGAGCATGTTCCTGGCGGCGATGCTGGCGCTGCAAATGCCGGCGGCGGTGAGCGATCTGGGCTGGATGGCCGGGCATTGGGCAAGCGAGGCGGACGGGCGCTGGACCGAGGAGAGCTGGACGGCGCCGCGCGGCGGGCTGATGCTCGGCGTCAACCGCTCCGGCCGGGGCGAGGCGGCGCGGGCGTTCGAGTTCATTCGCCTGCAGGCGGGGGAGGACGGCGTGCCGGTCTATTGGGCGTCGCCGGGCGGACGGCCGCCGGTCGCCTTCCGGCTGGTCTCGCACGGGCCGGGCGAGGCGGTGTTCGAGAATCCCGCGCATGATTTCCCGCAGCGCATCCGCTATGCCGTGGACGGCGACGAGCTGACCGCGACCATCTCGGCGATCGACGGCGCGAACGAGATGCGCTGGCGCTTCCGTCGGCGATAGGAGGCGCGATGGCGGCGGAGAACAAGCTGCAGCCGACACAGGAGAGCGTCGAGGCTTTCCTGGACGCCGTGCCCGATCCGCGACGGCGCGAGGACGCGAAGCGGGTCCGCGCCCTGATGGAGCGCCTTTCGGGCGAGCCGGCGGTGTTGTGGACCTACGGCATCGTCGGGTTCGGCTGCTATCATTACCGCTACGACAGCGGCCGGGAGGGGCATGCGGGCCGGATCGGCTTCTCGCCGCGCGCGAAGGAGCTGGTGCTCTACCTGATCGGCGGCTTTCCCCGGCATCAGGCGCTGATGGACCGGCTCGGCAAGCACAGGACCGGCAAGTCCTGCCTCTACATCAGGCGGCTGAGCGATGTGGACGAGGCGGTGCTCGAGGAGCTGATCGTCGAGGCGCTGGCCTATATGCGCGGGACATATCCCGAAGGCGCCTGAGCCGTGCCGGTTCATCGGCGCTTCATCTTGCGGAGCCGAAACGAGAGATGCCCGCGACAAAACGCGCTTGCATCCTGCTACAAATGTGACATGCTACAAAGGTAGCAGGAAAAAGGCTTGGCTTTCATGATCGATTCGCTGCCGCGCCGCGAGCGCGAGATCTTCAATATCCTTCTGGGCCTGGGCGAAGGCACCGCCGCCGACGTGCGCGCGGCGATGGCCGAGGCGCCGAGCTATTCGGCGGTCCGCACCCTGCTGACGCGGCTCGAGGCGCGCGGGCTGGTCAAGCACCGGACCGAGGGCCTGGCCTATGTCTACAAGAGCGTCCCGCAGGCCGGGAAGGTCCGCGAATCGGCGCTCAAATCGATGGTGAAGACCTTCTTCGACGGTTCGGCGGCGAGCGCGGCGACGGCGCTGCTGGGCCTGACCAGGAGCCTGTCTCCGGACGAGGCCGACGCCCTGCAGCGGGCGATCGACGAAGCCAGGGAGCGGGACTGATGGACATCTCCTTCTTTGCCGAAATGGCGTGGAAATCCGCCCTGATCGCGGGCGCGGCCCTGATGCTGGCGACGATGCTGCGCTCGCGCGCCGCCGCCGACCGGGCGATGATATTGAAGATCGGCGTCGCGATGCTGCTGGCGCTGCCGCTGATCGTGCTGTTCGCGCCGGCGCTCGAGATCGTCGCCTTCGCCGCGCCCGAGGCGCCGGCCGCCCTCGCCGCCGCGCCGATGCCCGAATGGCAGCTCGCCGCCCTCGCCGGCGAGCTGTCGCCCGCTCCCGTCCCGTCCATCTGGGACGATCCGACGCCGCTCGTCCTGCTCGCCTGGCTGGGCGGGCTGGCGATGATCGGTACGCGGCTGCTGGCCGGCCTGTGGACGCTGCGGCGCTGGACGCGCGGCGGCCGCGACGTGACCTGCCCGGAATGGCTGGCCGCGTTCGACCGGGTGCGCTGGCGGGCGGGCAATCCGGACGCGATCCGGCTGCTCGTCGCCGACGAGGTGCGATCGCCGCTGAGCTGGGGCTGGCGCCGCCCGGCGATCCTGATCGATCCGGACACGCTGGGCGAGCCCGACGACGCCGAGGCGATCCTGGCCCATGAGGTCGCCCATATCGCGCGCGGCGACTGGCCGGTGCTGATGCTGGCGCGCGCTGCCAAGGCCCTGTTCTGGTTCAACCCGCTGGTCTGGCTGCTGGAGCGCGAGATCGTCCAGCAGGCCGAGGAAGCGGCCGATCTGGAGGCGGCCGAGCGGATCGAGCCGACGCGCTACGCCGAGACGCTGCTGTCCTGGGCGCGGTTCAACACGATGGTGCCCGCCAACAGCATCGCGCCGAAGGGCAGCGCGCTCGGCCGCCGGGTCCGCGCCATCCTCGACCGGCGGACGCGCGAGCGCCCGGCGGGATCGGCCTGGACCGGCATCGCCATGATATTGTGCCTCGGCATCGCCGCGCCCGTCGCCGCCGCCCGGCTGGTCGCGGCGGCGCAGGAGCCGCCCGCGCCGCCCGCCGCGCCGCCGGCCCCGGAAGCGCCGCGCGCGCCGCCGGCGATCGCCGCCGCGCCGGCGCCGGCCGCCGCGCCGGAGGTTTCCGAAGCGCCGGACGCGCCCGAGCCGCCGGAGATGATTCACGTCCGCATCCCGCCGATCCCGCCCGTGCCGCCGATTCCCGATGTCGGGCCGATCGTGCGCGACGCGCTGGCGGCGGCGCTGCCAGCGGTCAATGTCGTCGTCGCCGATCCGGAGCGGATCGAGGAGGCGCTGCGCCGCGCCGGCCGCAGCCGCGCCGAGGTCGACGCCGCGCTGCGTCGGGGACATGTGGAGATCGAACGGGCGCGGGTCGTGCGGCGGGTCGAGATCGCCGCCGCGATGCGCCAGGCCGAGCACGCCTTGTCCGATTCGCGCCGCACCGTGCGGATGTCGATGGCGCACGGCGCGGCCGGCATGCTCGTCGGCGCCAGTCAGATGGAGCAGGGCGCCGACCGGATGGAGCGCACCGGCGAGCGGCTGCGCACCGACCGCGCCTATCGCGAGCAGAAGATCGAGGAAGCGCGGCGGCGCGGCGAAACCGTGACACACGAGGAGCTGATCCGGGCCGGCGAGGGGCTGCGCGACGGCGCCCGCGGCATGCGCGACGGCGCGCGCGAGATGCGCGAGGCCGCCGAGCGGATGCGCGCCGGCCGCTCCTGAACCCCATCCCGCAAGGGAACCCGGGAGGAATGGCGGGCGTCCCCCCAAGACGCCCGCCATTCTTTTCGCGCGCGCTTTGCCTTTGCCCTCGCGTCTGCAACAAGGAGACGGGAGACCCGCCTTCGCGGGAGCCTCGCGCCGGGATAGCCGTTACGGCGGAGGGGCATGGAGCCGGAAGGGCCGCCGATGCGCGCGAACGAGGCCTATATCAATGCCGTCGCCGGCGCCGTCCCGGACCATGACGTCCACCGGCTCTTCATCGACTGGGCGGAGCGGCAGGTCGCCGATCCCCGCACGCGCAGGCTGTTCGGCCGCATGGCCGAACGCTCCGGCATCGAACATCGCTGGTCGGTGCTGCCCCCGCCCGACGGCTTGCCGCACGACCGGCCCGGCGGCTTCTATCACGGGCCGATGCCGGCGACCTCGACGCGCATGGCCTGCTATGCCGAGGAGGCGCCGAAGCTGGCCCTCGCCGCGATCGACGCGCTGAAGGAGAAGGCGTCGCTCGACGGCGTCACGCATCTCGTCGTGGCGAGCTGCACCGGCTTCGTCGCGCCGGGGATCGACCAGATCATCGCCCGCGCGCTCGGCCTGCCCCATGTCGAGCGGACCTTGGTGGGCTTCATGGGCTGCTACGCCGCCGTCGCGGCACTGCGCACCGCGCATCACATCGTGCGCTCCGAGCCGCGCGCGCGGGTGCTGGTGGTGACGGTGGAGCTGTGCTCGCTCCATTTGCAGGAGACGCAGGCGCTCGAATCGCTGCTCGCCATGCTCCAGTTCAGCGACGGTGCGGCGGCCGCTTTGGTCACGGCCGCGCCGGCCGGCTTCCGGATGAGCCATCTCTTCTCGCGCGCGCTCGAGGAGTCGGCGGAGCTGATCCAGTGGAAGGTCGGCGACACCGGCTTCGAGATGACCCTGTCCGGCGAAGTGCCGGGGCGCATCCAGCAGGCGCTGGCGGACGAGGAGACGCGCGCGGCCCTGCGCAACGGCTGGGCGATGGGCGAGATCGACGCCTGGGCGGTCCATGCCGGCGGCCGCTCGATCCTCGACGCGGTCGAGCGCGGGCTGGAGCTGGAGCAGGGCGCGCTCAACGTCTCGCGCGAGGTGCTGGCGCGCTTCGGCAACATGTCGTCGGCGACCTTGATGTTCGTGCTTGCGCTGATGCTGGAGCGGCCGGGCGGAGAGAAGGGCGTCGCCATCGCCTTCGGCCCCGGCCTCGCCGCCGAGGGCTTCCATTTTGAGCGAGTGTCTCGCGAGAAGCCTGCCCCGGCGAAGGCCGGGGAGCGCGTCGGGCACGTCCGATGATCGACCTCGCCCAGCGCATCCGGGCCGACGAGCAGATGGACGACCCGAGGCTGGACGATGCGACCTATGCTGCGGTGCTGGCCGACCTCGCCCGGGTCAATCGCTGGACGCTGGCCGGACGACCGACGCTGCGCTTCCTCGCCCGCGCGGCGCGGGGCATGCCTGCCTTCCGCCTGCTTGACGTCGGCTTCGGGCAGGGCGACATGCTGCGCCGGATTGCGCGCTGGGCACGGCGCAGGCGCGTCGCGGTCGATCTGGTCGGCGTCGATCTCAACGCCGCCAGCGTCGGCATCGCGCGCGCCGCGACCCCTGTCGGCATGCCGATCGAATATCGCGCCGGCGATTATGAAGCGCAGCCGACGCCGTTCGACTTCGTCGTCTCCAGCCTGGTTGCGCATCACATGACCGACGCGGAGCTGGTCGCCTTCATCCGCTACATGGAGCGGATGGCGAGCGCGGGCTGGCTCATCAACGATCTGCACCGTCATCGTCTGGCCTATTGGGGCTTCCCGCTGCTCGCCCGGTTGCTCGGCCTCCACCGCATCGTGCGCGAGGACGGACGGCTCTCGATCGCGCGTTCTTTCCGTCCCGACGAGTGGCGGGCCATCCTCGACGAAGCGGGGGTGCCCGCCGGCGCGGCGCGGATCGTGCGCCGCTTTCCCTTCCGGCTGTGCGTCGAACGGCTGCGCTGATCGTCGGCGGCGGGCCGGCCGGGGCGGCGGCCGCGATCGGGCTGGCCCGCGCCGGCGCGATGCCGGTGGTGATCGACCGGGCGGCGGGCGAGCGCGACGTGGTGTGCGGCGGGTTCCTGGGCTGGGACGCGCTGGCCCATTTGCGGCGGTTGGGGCTCGATCCGATGATGTTGGGCGCGAAGCCGATCCACCGGCTGCGGCTGGTGGCGGGAACGCGCGCCGTCGAGGTGACGCTGCCGGGAACGGCGGCGGGCCTGTCGCGGCGGCGGCTGGACGCGACCCTGCTGCGGCTGGCGGAGGAGGCGGGCGCGACCGTGCTGCGCGGGCGGACGGCGCGGGCGGTGGAGGACCGGCGGGTGCGGCTCGACGACGGCGCGGAGCTGGACGCCGACGCCCTGTTCGTCGCGACCGGCAAGCACGAGCCGCGCGGCTGCGCGCGGGATCTGGCCGGGCGGACGCTGTCGGCGGGGCTGCGCGCGGCGGTCGATCCCTCGCCGGATCTGGCGAGGGCGCTGGCCGGGACGATCGAGCTGCATCTCTATGACGGCGGCTATGCCGGTTTGCTGTTGCAGGAGGACGGGCGGGCCAATCTGTGCCTGTCGGTGGCGCAGGCGCGGCTCGGCGAAGGGCGGGACGCCTGGCTGGCGACCCTCGCGGAACAGGCGCCGGCCCTGGTCGAAAGGCTGGACGGCGTCCTGCCCGTGGATTGGGAGGCGATCGCGGGCGTGCCTTATGGCTGGCGGGCGGGCGCGACGACGGCCGGGGTCTATCGGGTCGGCGATCAGGCGGCGGTGATCGCCAGCCTCGCCGGCGACGGGATCGCGATGGCGCTGGCGAGCGGCGCGGCGGCGGCGCAGGCCTGCCTGC
>CAZTPD010000028.1:0-16767 GCA_964614625.1 uncultured Sphingosinicella sp.
CATAGGCGGCGTCGGCGGCGAGATTGCCCATCATCGCGACGAAGGCGACGATCGGGGTCAAGAGGAAGCTCGGCGAATTGGCGACCCCGGCGCGCATCGCGCTGCCGAACAGGCCGGATCGCTCGGCGACGCCCGCGCCCAGCATGACGAGCAGCACGTAGCCGAGCGGATGGAAATGCGTGAAGGTGGCCGGCATGTCGACCCACAGGCGCTGGATGTTGGCGGCGGAGAGCAGGCTTTCGGCGCCGATCACCCGCGCCGCGCCGGTCGCCTCGTCGATCTCGGTGGGATGGGTCGCGGACCAGCCGGCGAAGGCGGCGACGACGCTCAGCAGGATGAGGAAGCCGATCAGGTAGAAGAACAGGAAGACCGGATCGGGCAGCCGGTTCCCGGTCCGCTCGATCCAGGCGAGCATGCCCTTCTCGCTGCGCATGGCTGCATCGCTCATGATTGTCCCTCCCTGTGCCGTTTGCGCGCCATGATCGCCGTCAAAAGGCCGGGCAGCAACCCCTTCGCGCGGGCGCCTCGCCAAGGGCCGCGAAAACCCTCTCGGGACGCGCTCGGGGCCGCCGGGCCGGAATATCCACAGGAAAAGCCGCCTCAAGGAGGCGAAAAGGGGGTAAATGGCGGTCCGGCCCCATTGCCAAGGCAGGGGAATTGCGCTCTATCGAGCGACAGTATTCCAGTAGGGAGGACAGAATGGCACAAAGTGGTTTGCAGCGGCCGGTGACGCCGTCCAAGGAGCTTGCGGAGATCACCGGCTCGGCGGCCCTGCCGCGCAGCCAGGTGGTCAGCAAGATCTGGGCTCACATCAAGAAGAACAATCTGCAAAACCCGCAGAACAAGCGCGAGATCGTCGCCGACGACAAGCTGCGCGCCATCTTCGGCAAGGACCGCGTGTCCATGTTCGAGATGAACAAGCACCTGTCGCGCCACCTCAGCTAGAACCGGCGCCGGCGAACCGCCGGCTTCCGGTCACGTGAACCGCCCGCCCGGCTTCCCGCCGGGACGGGCGGTTTTCGTTTACTGAAGCTGAAGAAGGCCGCGGCGCGGTCTTGGGAGTTCGTCATGACAAAGGTAGATTTGCGCGTCGGTCTGGCCGCGCTTGGTGTCGGGGCGGGAAGCCTCGTGATGGTGCATGCGTCGCTGCGCAGGATCGGTCTCGGCCGCGCGGCATTCGGGCCGGGTGGCGCGGAGACGCTGCTCGACGCGCTGGACGACGCGGTCGGGCCGGACGGCACGCTGATGATGGTGCTCGGCACCGATTATCCGATGGACTGGGTGTATGAGCATCCGCCCGAAGAGCGCGCCGCCCTGCTCGCCGGATCGCCGGCCTTCGATCATCGCAACGCGCCGGCTTATCCAGAAGTGGGCTGGCTCGCGGAGGTGTTCCGGCGCCGGGCCGGCACGATCGTCAGCGGCAATCCGAGCGGCCGTTTCGGCGCGCGCGGTGCCCGCGCCATCGAGCTGATGGCCGATCAGCCCTGGCACGATTATTACGGGCCGGGCTCGCCGCTCGACAAATTGTGCGCCTGGGGCGGCAAGGTGCTCCGGCTGGGCGCCAATCCCGACACGGTGACCGCGCTCCACCATGCCGAATATCTCGCCGATCTGCCGGACAAGAAACGGGTGCGCTGGGATTATGTGGTGGTCGGCCCGGACGGCGCGCCGGAGCATCGCTGGATCGACTGCCTCGACGATTCCAACGGCATCGTCGATTGGCCGGGCGAGGATTATTTCGCGCTGATCCTGAAAGCCTATCTGCCGCTGGGCCGCCACCGCGAGGGCCGGGTCGGGCAGGCCGACAGCGAGCTGATCGATGCGGCCGACTATGTCGGTTTCGGCGCGCGCTGGATGGAAGAAAACCTCTCCGAAGACCGGAAATGACAACAAGTTGGTTGCATGGTGGCAGGAATAATCCTGTCTGTTTTGGACAGAAACGATCGGAGGAACTTCTTTTGTAGGATTTGACGTGTCATTCTCCCTGTTCGCCGATCTTTGCGTTCGCGAGTCGCGAGGAGGGGAATCATGTCGAAATCGACCGCCGAGCTGCGTGTCTTGTGGAAGCTCTATGAGTGCAAGCCGGCCGCGATGGCGCGGATTCCGTTTGGTCCGGACCGCATCCTGGTCGCGCCGGAGACCGCCGACGCGTGGACCGCGCTCGCCGCCGTGCTCCAGCATCACGATTATCATATCCGCACGACCGACACGGACAGCTACAATTGCCGCAAGGTGAAGGGCGGGACGGGGCGCAGCCTCCATTCCTTCGGCATCGCGCTCGACGTGAACTGGCAGACCAATCCCTATATCGACCATCCCGGCGAGCGCGCGGTGCGCTTCTCCGCCAAGCCCGATCAGGACGGGCGCGCCGAGGATGTCCGGCTCGGCAAGGCCGACACCGACATGACCAAGGCGATGATCGCCGACGTGCTGGCGATCCGCACGATGGGCGGCGCGGCGCCGCTGCGCTGGGGCGGCCATTACAAGACGGTCAAGGACGCGATGCATTTCGAGATCGTGGTCGCGCCCGACGCACTCGCGGCGGGCATCGACTGGGCGAGCGTGAAGGGCTGGTGCGATCCGGAGCCCGATGTGCCCGCGCTGGACCCGGAGGAGGGCGCGGCGATCGCCGCCGTCCCCGCCGCGCCGCCCGACTGGCATGTCGTGATCGCCCGCAGCGGCCTCAGGCTGCGCGCCGGGCCGGGCACGGCGTTCGACACGCGGCAATCGCTGCCGGCGGGAACGCGGGTCGGCGTCCTCGCGCGGGAGGGCGAGTGGGCGCAGGTCGATCTGGAGGGCGACGGGCTGGCCGACGGCTATATGTTCCACAGCCTGCTGCGCCGCGAGGAGGGAGGCGTCGTCCTTTCGGCGACGGCCGGGACAATGGCGCCGTCACCGTCTCTGGCGGAGGTCACGCCGGAGGCGGTCAAGAAGATGTTCCCGGCGACGCCGATCGCGAACATCCGCGCCAATCTGCCGCATGTGCTGGCCGGGCTGGAGGCGATGGGGCTGGCCGACCGGGCGATGCTGCTGATGGCGCTGGCGACGATCCGGGCCGAGACCGAATCCTTCCGGCCGATCGACGAGGGGCGCAGCCGCTACAACACGCTCGTCACGCCGTTCGATCGCTACGACAAGGGCACGGCGGCCGGCGCGCGGCTCGGCAACACGCAATCCGGCGACGGGCCGCGCTTCAAGGGGCGCGGCTATGTCCAGCTCACCGGGCGCTACAATTACACCCGGATCGGGCGCGAGATCGGCGCCGATCTCGTCGCCGCGCCGGAGAAGGCGAACGATCCGGTGGTGGCGGGGCTGATCCTGGGGCGCTTCCTGAAGAACCACGAGACGGCGCTGCGCCGCGCGCTGGCCGAAGGCAATCTCGCCGGCGCGCGCAAGCTGGTGAACGGCGGCACTCATGGGCTCGTCCGGTTCATCGACGCTTATCACAGGGGGGAAGCGGCGCTCTAACCCCGCCAGCGCAGGCCGAGCCAGAGCGTGCGCGGGGTGGCGCGCTCGACGATGCCCGCGCCGGAAATGCCGGCGACGACGCGCGCGTCGGTGAGGTTCTCCGCGCGCGCCTCCAGCGCGAGGCGCCCGGTCAGCGGCAGCAGGGCGAAGGCGTCGAAGGTCAGCGCGTCGGGGATCAGCTGGCGGCCCAGATCGTCCTCATACTGGCCGCCGACATAGCGCATGGCGAGCGACGCCCGCTCGCCGCGCGGCCCGCCCCAGGCCAGCGCGGCGTTGACCGCGTGGCGCGGCGTCTGGGCGGGGCGCAGGCCGTCGAGCGCCGCCGCCGGGCCGCTGGCGCGGACCTGCGCGTCCGCGAAGCTGTAGCCGGCGTCGAGCTGCCAGCGGCCGAGCGTCAGGCCGGCGTCGATCTCGATCCCCCGGCTGACGATCGCGTCGATATTCTGCCGCTGGCGATAGGCGCCGCCCGCCGCGACGAAGCCGACGCCGGGGAAGGTGCCCGGCCCCGTGCCCAAAGTCACGTTCGAGATCGCGTCCTCCAGCCGGTTGGCGAAGGCGGTGACGGCGATGCGCGCGCCCGCCGCCGGGCGCAGCTCCAGCCCCGCCTCCACCCCGTTCAGCCGCTCCGGCGACAGGGAGGCGTTGGCGGCGGTCGCGTCCGCGCCGACGCGGAAGGGGCGATACAGCTCGTTCAGCGTCGGCAGCCGCCAGCCGCGATAGGCGGCGGCGCGCAGCGCGACGGCCGGCGCGAGGCGCCAGACGGCGCCGGCGCGCGCGGTCGGCTCCCAGCCCGCGCGGTCGGGAAAGCGCGTGTCGGCGAGCGATGCGCCGTCGGCGAGCGTGCGCTCGGCGAGGCGGCCGCCGCTGATCCGCCAGTGATCGATCCGCCCGCCTGCGGTCAGGAGGACGGCGCCGCTATCCCATTCCGCTTCGGCGAAGGCGCCGAGCGTGCGGGTCGCTCCGCCGGCGACCCGGCCGCGCGCGGGGGCGCCGGCGACGAACTGGTAGAGCTCGCGCGTCTCGCCCCGCGTGGCGCGCCAGTCCGCGCCGAGCCGCAGCCCGGCCGCGCCGAGGCTGGGCCGGATCTCGGCGCGCGCGCCGAGGCCGGTGGCGGGGACGGCATATTGATCGAGCGTCTGGTTCGCCGTCTCCCGGCCGGCGCCGACCGCCGCGAAATCGTTGGCGAACTCGCGCAGCTGGACATAGCCGAGCAGGGCGAAGGGCAGGCCGCCGCGCCCGACCAGGCGCAGCGAGGCGTCCGCGCCCGTGTTGCGGATGTCGCTGAATGCGGTGCCGCGCTCGCGCGCGTCGGCGAAGCCGGACAGGCCGGCCTGCAATTCCATCGCGTCGGCGACCGGCAGGGCGGCGCGCAGGGCGATGCTGGCCTGTTCGTAGGGCGCGGGCCGGTCGGCGGGGCCGCGCTGCTCGGCGACGACGGGCGTGAAGCCGTCGCCGCGCGCCCAGGACGCGGAGACATAAGCGAAGCCCGCGCCGAGGCGCGCGCCATAGCCCGCATAGGCGTCCACGCTCGCGCGGCTGCCGTAAGCGAGGCTGGCGAGCAGGCCCGCCGCCTCGTCCGGCCCGGCGCTGTCCAGCTCGATCGTGCCGGCGAGCGCGCCGGGGCCGTTCGCGCCGCTGCCGCCGCCGCGCGTGACGCGCACCTGGCCGAGCCGGCGCGGATCGAAGGCCGGCCAGGCGATCCAGCCGCCGAACGGATCGGTCTGCGGCACCCCGTCGAGGACGAGCAGCGCCCGGCTCGACGCATTGCCGCCGAGCGCGCGCAGGGTCGCGCCCTGGCTGGTCGGATTGGCCGAGCGGGCGTCCGAGCGGCGGAATTGCTGGAAGCCGGGAATGTCGCGCAGCACGTCCTCGAGCCGGTTCGAGGGCGCATGCGCGAGCCGGTCGCGGCCGATCGTCACGCCGCCATAGGCCGCCTCGCCGCGCGCCGCGTCGAGCCCGCGACCGGTGATGACGATCTCATCCTGCGCGGCCGCCGGCGCGGCGATCAGGAGCGAAACGGGGAGCAGGGAGCGAAGCATGCCGGTGGCCTTACAGGCACGAACCGGACTTCGCGAGCCTTCAAGGAAGACGTCCGCGGCCGACGCGCGGCCGCGGACGTTCTTCGTTCGGAGGAGCGATCAGAAGCGGAAGGTGAAATCCGCCACCGCGCGTTCGTCGCGGAAATTGGCCCGCCCGACATTGGCTTCGAGCGCGGCGCCGAACTCCACCGGGCCGTTGGCCAGCCGCCAGCCGCCCCGGACTTCGCCCCAGGTCGCGTCGCCGCCGTAGAGCGGCAGCGCGAAGGCATAGTCCGGCGCGCTGGCGAAACGCACCATCATGCCGTCATCGGCGCCGGACAGCAGGCGGACGACATCGCCGCGAAGCTGCGGGATGAAGCGCCAGCCGCCGGGCAGGCTGGTCTGCCCGGCGAGCGTCACGCCCACCCGGCTCTCGATCTGCCGCAGGTTCATGTCGTCGAACTGCAACGCGGTTTCGCCGCCCCGCTCGCGGAAGCCGTTGAGCTGGTAGGACGAGTAAGCGAGCGCGACGCGCGGCGTGAGCATCAGGCCGCGCGAGACGGCCAGGTTGACGCCCGCTTCCGCCCGCGCCGTCAGCCGCGACGTCTCGGTCGCGCCGTTCAGCAAGGTCGGCGACAGGCCGGCGGTGATGTCGCGGGCCAGGTTGAACCGGCTCATGTCGGCCGAGGCGACGGCGGCGACATAGGCGCCGCCGCCCAGGCGGTAGGCGCCATAGGCCGCGACCTGGCTGGTGCGCGTTTCCGAACGCGAATCCGCGCCCGGGCGGCTGAAGCCGTCGGCGTAGCCGAACGCCGTGCCCATGGTGAGGCCCGGCGCGATCTCGGTCTCCAGGCCCATGCCGACATGCAGCACGCGCTGGCCGCCATAGGAGCCCAGGCGATCGCTGCCCAGCGTCGTGCCGGCGACCGAATAGCCGCTGGTGACGAAGCCGGTCACGCCTTCCGGCAGCGCGCGGATGCCCGCCCGGCTCGGCACGATGCTGCTGAAGCCCAGCGTCGCCGGCGCGCTGTCGCCGGCCATCGCGGCGAACAGGCCGCTGTTGGTCGCGACGCTGAGCGTGCCGCCCGGCATGGTGCCGAGCATCGACAGGCGGTCGGTGATGCTGTTCATGAGCAGCCGGCTCTGCCGGTTGTCCATCTGGTAGCTTTCCGCCGCCGCGTCCGGCGCCAGCCCGCGCAGGGTCGTGGCCAGCGACATCGGGTCCATCACGTCGATGGCGCCGTAGAGGCCGTACAGATTGTTGTACGAATTGCCCCGCAGCAGATCGAGGATGGACGCGATGATGCCGGCGATGCCGCCGCCCAGACCGGCCCCGGACAGGTTGCCGGCGAGGCTGCCGGCCTGAAGCTTCACGGAGACGTTGTTCGCGCCATAGGTCAGGATCGGGGACAGGACGCCGAGGCTGGAATAGACATAGTTGAACTCGCCGTCGACGCCGCCGGTGGCGGTCGCGAAGACATGGCTGTCCCCGTGCCGGGGCGCCAGCCCGAGGACGGCCTTGCTGAACTGCACGGCGCCGCCGTTCAGCGCGAGGATGCCGGGATTCTGACCGTCGCCCGTCACCCGCAGCACGTCCGTCGCATTGCGCGTCAGCTCGATGTTCAGGATCGACGCCGAAGAGAGGATCACGTCGCCCTGCACCGTGAGCGTGCCGGGGATCAGCAGGCCGCCCGGCGACACCATGCCGACGCCGACCGTGAGGAAGGTGGGATTGAACGTGCCCGAGCCGGACAGGAGGCCGCTGACCATCAGCGTCTCGCCGGCGTTGATCCGGCCGTCGACATTGGTGGTGCCGTTCATCTGGGTATAGTCGCCGAGGACCGTCAGCGTGCCGTTCGAGCGCACGTCGAGCCTCGGGCTGCGCCCGGTGAGCGTCATCCGGTCGATCGTGACCGACGAACTGAGCGTGGTCGTGCCGATCTGGGAGAGCGTCACGTCATAATAGCGCGCCCGGATTCCCTGCGAGGGATTGGCGACCACGTTGTTGGGCACGAAATTGGTCGAGCCCGGCCCGCCCGGAATGAAGATCGGCGTGCCCGAGCCGACCTGCGGATTGCTGGCCGGCGTCGTGCAATCGTCGAGGAAGCAGGCCTGGCCGAACTTCGTGCCGCCGCCGCTGGTGCCCAGCGCCGGGGTGTCGGGCAGCTGGTTGCTCAGCTGCCCGTTGACCAGGCTGTAATAATTGGGATCCATGTCCTGCACCCAATGGGCGGGACTCTCCCAGGCGCCGAAGCCCTGTTTGGCCGAGGCATAGACGTAGGAATTGTTCGCCACGATCTGGTCCCAGAACAGGAACAGCGGCTGGTAGAAGCTGGTCGTGCCGTAATTGTGGCCCGCTTGCGGGGTGAAGAAGCGGGTGCCGCCCGACAGGACGCCGAGGATGACCGGGATGTCGAAGAGCTCGTCGGCGATCAGCGGGCCGCCGGAATCGCCGCCGGCGGTCGTGCCTTCGTTGGGCAGGGCGGTCTCCGGCCCGAAAATGCCGAAGTCGAACTGGCCCGCATTGGGGTTGTAGACGCCGCTCGGGTCCGTGAAGCTGAACTGGTAGAGGCTCTGCGGGTTGTCCACGAAGCCGCCGCCGAACAGCCAGTTGCGATAATCGTCGAGCGAGCCGAGGAAGGTCACCATGTTCTCGGCGGACCGGCGGCGCCAGTCGATCGAGATGGTGGCGCTGTTCGCGTTGCCCTGGTTGCCGTAGCCGGTGATGGTCGCATGGGTCGGCCCATCGATCGGCGAGAACAGCATCGCCCAGGTCGGGATGTCGAAGGCCGGCGTGTCCAGCGTGGCGAGCGCGACGTCGCCGTAGAGGAAGCTCTGCGCATTGGGCTCGAGCGAGCGCGGATCGTACCAGACCTGCTCGACGCTGTAGAGATTCAGCGCCTGGTTGGTCGCATGCTGCAAGCCGGCCGCGGCGCCGCCGTCGAGCCCGAGCCAGATGCGGACGGCCGGCAGATTGTCGGCATTGAAGCCGAACGCCATCGGCGTGCCGCCCGCATGGGCGCCGAACGGCGTCCCGTTGGCGCCATAGGCCGAGGCCGGCCGCGCATTGACGCAATGGGCGGCGAAAATGACGGTGCGCGGATTGATCAGCGTGCCCGTGCAGACGCCCATCGCCGTGGTGGCGGGGCTGTTGCGGATCGTCATCTGCCCGACGCCGCTCACGCCGCTGTCCAGGATGCCGGTCGGCGGCGGCGTGCCCGGATTGACGTCGTTGCGGACGATGATGGCGGGATCGTCGGTGACGATCACGGGCGGGGCAATGCTCGTGGTCGGGGCCAGGGACATGCCCGGGGCCGGAGCCAGGGACAGGTCTTGCGCGTGGGCGGTGCCGGCCAATGCCATGGTGGCGGCCGAGGCCGTGAACAAGGCGCGACGCACAATCAAAAAGCGCATGGATTTCATGATGCGGACTCCCCCATTGCCTTCACGAAGGAAAGGAGTGTCCTCGATCGCCGAGTCGCCCCACCCTCGGAATCAACAGAGGCTATGCCAAGAATTCATTATGGCAAAGATGTGATTCATCTTTTTTATTGGGCCTCCAAGATGAGACCATTTGAAGTCGCGAAAGGCCGAACTTCAAATACTTAGCAGAACATTGTGTCGGGGCTGCCCGCCGAACAGTAAAAAGGCCGCCCCGGCGAGAGGATGCCGGGGCGGCCTGATCTTGCTCAACCGAGCGGGGTGCCGGGCTTAGCTGGGCGTGCGGGCGCCGGCGGCCGCTTCGAGCTGGGAGCGGGTCATCGCGAGGACGAGGCCCTGCGAATCCTTGCCGAAGCTCGAGATCGGAATCTCGGCGCGCACCGCGCCGGTGCTGACCACGGCCGTCTCGCCGCTGACCGACTCGATCGTGCCGACCGGCTCGCCGCTCTGGTCGCGGATCGCGGCGCCGGCCTGGACGTCCGCTGCGGTCGCGGCGGTCACCGGACCGGCCTCGGCCTGCGCGTCAGCCTGGGTGTCGGTGTCGATCGGCTCCTGGGCCGGCGGCAGGGCGTCCTGCACCGGCTCCTGGATCGGATCCGGCACCGTATGGTCGGCGACCGGCGGCGTGGCGCTGTCCAGCGTGGACTGAACCGGCGCCTCGATCTGGCCCTGCGCCTCGCCGACCGGATCGAGCGATTGCGCGGCGGCAATGCCCGGAACGGCAAGCACGGAAGCGGCGGCCAACATCTTGATCTTGAACGTCATTATACCCTCCAGTGGTGAGATTTGGAGGAATAACGCCCCGGCCCACCGACTCGGTTGCGCGGCGCGCGATGAATCGTTCGATCCGGGCGGTGGCCGGCCCGAAATGGCGGAAAACCGCGAAAAATGCCGTAAAATTACGGTGCCGATTCGATTATTCGGGCGCCGGATAGCGATCGAAGGCGGGCAGGTCATGCGCCTTCGCCATCCAGCCCAGCCGCTCGGCCGCCTGCACATGGATGTCCGGCGCCATCGCCTCGGGATCGTCGAGCGTCGCGATCTGGATGTCGGCAAGGCCGGGCAGCACCGCTTCGTTGTAATAAAAGAGGCCGGTGCCGCAGTCCGGGCAGAAATGGCGCCGCCCGTTCTCGGACGAGGCATAGACTTTCGCCGCGCCGGACAGGACGGTCAGCGCGGTGGCCGGGAAGGCCGCCCAGCCCACCGCCGGCGCACCGGAATGGCGGCGGCAATCCTCGCAATGGCAGAGCGCCTTGTAGACGGGCTCGCCCGTCACCTCATAGCTTATGGCGCCGCAATGGCAGTGTCCGGTGGGCATCAGGTCTCTCCCGCGAGTCGTTTCCTGCGCGCATCATGCGCGGAACATATCACGAACTCAATAACCCCGGACGTAGCTGAAGCCGTTTCCTACCGGATTGGCTCCCATGCCGTTCGGCCCCGGACTTGATCCGGGGTTGTCGAAGCCCTGCCCTTCTCTTCTGCACAAAGAAAGGACAGCCCCCTTCGACTGCCTGCAAGGCAGGCGCTCAGGACAGGCTTCGACAGGCTCAGGGCGAACGGAGTGTTGCTTCAATGCTGCCGGATCAAACCCTACAGCACATATTTGCTGAGGTCGGCGTTGCGGGCGATGTCGGCGAGCTGGGCCTCGACATAGGCGGCGTCGATCCGCACCGTCTCGCCGCCGCGCTCCTCCGCCTCGAAGCTCACATCCTCCAGCAATTTCTCCATCACGGTCTGGAGCCGGCGCGCGCCGATATTCTCCAGGCTCTCGTTCACCTCGGCGGCGATCCGGGCGAGCGCGCTGATGCCGTCCTCGGTGAAGTCGATGGTCACGCTCTCGGTGGCGAGCAGGGCGCGATATTGCTCGGTGAGGCTGGCGCGGGTGTCGGAGAGGATGCGGACGAAATCCTCTTCCGTGAGCGCCTTCAGCTCGACGCGGATCGGCAGGCGGCCCTGCAATTCGGGCAGCAGGTCCGAAGGCTTGGCGACGTGGAAGGCGCCGGACGCGATGAAGAGGACATGGTCGGTCTTCATCGGGCCGTATTTGGTGGCGACCGTCGTGCCCTCGATCAGCGGCAGCAGGTCGCGCTGCACGCCCTCGCGGCTGACCGAGCCGCCGCGCACGTCGCTGACCGCGATCTTGTCGATCTCGTCGAGGAAGACAATGCCGTTCGCCTCGGCGTCGCGCAGCGCGACGCGGTTCACGTCGTCGGCATCGAGGCGCTTGTCCTGCTCCTCCTCGACCAGCTTGTCCCAGGCCTCGGCGACGCGCATCTTGCGCTTCTTGCGGGGCTGCTGCCCCATCGCCTTGCCCATGATGTCGGAGAGGTTGATCATGCCGACCTGGCCGCCCATGCCGGGGATCTCGAACGGGGTGGAGGGCTGATCGGAGACCTCGATCTCGATCTCCTTGTCGTTCATGCTGTTGTCGACCAGCCGCTGGCGGAAGGATTCGCGGGTGGCAAGGCTGGCGTCCTTGCCGGTCAGCGCGTCGAGCAGCCGCTCCATCGCCGCGGCGGACGCGGCCTCGCGCACCGCCTCGCGCCGGCGCTCCTTCTCCAGCCGGACCGCTTCCTCGACCAGGTCGCGGGCGATCTGCTCGACGTCGCGGCCGACATAGCCGACCTCGGTGAACTTGGTCGCCTCGACCTTCACGAAGGGCGCGTCGGCGAGCTTGGCGAGGCGGCGGCTGATCTCGGTCTTGCCGCAGCCGGTGGGGCCGATCATCAGGATGTTCTTGGGCGTCACCTCGTCGCGCAGGTCCGCCCCAAGCTGCTGGCGGCGCCAGCGGTTGCGCAAAGCGACCGCGACGGCGCGCTTGGCCTCCTGCTGGCCGATGATGTGGGAATCGAGCGCGGCAACCACTGCCTTGGGGGTGAGGGCGTCGTTCATGAATCCTGTCTTGCTGGAGGTGGCGTCGCCTTGCGGTTCGGAGGTGCCGGCAGTGTCCGGCGTGGCGGGTTCATAGTCCATATCGCCCGCTACATTGGTCGCAAGGCGGAACAGTTCAAGCCGTGCAGCGCAGGCCGGAGAAGAGCCGCCGGTGCCGCTCGACGATCCGGGCGATGGCCTCGGGCTGCGTCGCCGCCTCCCACACGCCGCGCTCGAACGTGCCGCCGAGGAGGATGCCGTCCGCGCGCGGGAACATGTAGCCGGCCGATCCGGTATAGGCGTAGCGCACTTCCGGCTGCGGCAGCAGCACGGCGAGCTGGCCGCGGATCGGGGTCAGTTCGGTGTCGCCGAACAGTCCGTGCGACCCGAGGCCGGTGCAGTTGAACACCAGCCGCTCTGGCAAGGCGGCGAGGTCCGCGGGCGCGTGGAATTCGCGCACCCGGATCGCGCCGCCCGCGATCTGGATGTCGCGCTGGAGCCGGAAGAGGAAGCGGCCGGTCTCGACATACATGGTTTCGAAGGCGACGATATTGTCGGACGGAAAGGGATGCGCGTCGCGCCCGAGGCGGCGCGCGCCGGGATGATAGCGGTCCGGCGCGCCGTCGCCGCCGCTTTCGGCATAGGTGGTGAGCCAGCGCACGCCATATTCGTCGCCGATCATGATCTGGAAGCGGCGCCAGCTATAGTCGAGCGCGGCTTCGAGCTGGGCGCGCCAGGCGGGCGTGACCGCGTCGTCGCGATAATGGCCGAACGGGCTCCACTGGCCGCCGGCGATGTTGGAGGTCGTGTCGGGCGGCAGCGCCCTGGCGTAGATCGTCACCGGAAAGCCCGCCTCCTGGACGAGCCGCGCGGTGGTGAGGCCGACCGCGCCCGCGCCGATCACCGCCACCGGCCCCTGATGGCCTTGCAGCCCCAGTTCCACGGCCAGCTTCGACGTGCCCCAGCACAGGGTGATGCCGGCGCCGCCATGCCCGTAATTGTGGACGAGGCGCGTGTCGCCCAGCGGCTCGGCGCGCACCACGAAGCCGGACGCGCGATAGGGGCGCAGGCCGGCGACGGTGCGGATCACCCGGCTCTCGGCGACATTCACCGGCGGCAGGCAGCCCGTGCGCGGCGCTGTTGGAGATGCGGCGTTGGTGGTGACGCATCCGGGCAGGACCAGCGCCGAGGCGGCGGAACCGATGAAGGCGCGGCGGTCCATGGCGTTCAATTACCCCCTCTCGTCATTCCAGCGGAAGCCGCTTTTTCCTCCCCGGCCTTTGCCGGGGAGGGGGACCATGCGCAGCATGGTGGAGGGGAACTTCCGGAATTGCCCCTCCCCCGGCTTCGCCGGTCCCCCTCCCCATGAAATCATGGGGAGGAAAATCAGTCCGCCGCGCCCTCGATCGCCTCCAGCGTCACATTGTCGTTGGTGTAGACGCAGATGTCGGCGGCGATCTTCATCGCCTTGCGGGCGATCGTCTCGGCGTCCTCCTCATAGTCGTAGAGCGCGGTGGCGGCGGCGAGGGCGAAATTGCCGCCCGAGCCGATCGCGGCGACGCCGGAGGCGGGCTCCAGCACGTCGCCATTGCCGGTGAGGATCAGGGTCACGTCCTTGTCGGCGACGATCATCATCGCCTCCAGGTTGCGCAGATACTTGTCGGTGCGCCAGTCCTTGGCGAGCTCGACGGCGGCGCGCATGAGCTGGCCGTTATGCTGCTCCAGCTTGCGCTCCAGCCGCTCGAACAAGGTGAAGGCGTCGGCGGTCGCGCCGGCGAAGCCCGCCACCACCTTGCCGTCACCGATGCGGCGGACCTTGCGCGCATTGGGCTTGATCACCGTCGATTGCAGCGACACCTGCCCGTCGCCGGCGACCACCGCCTTGCCGTTCTTGCGCACGCCGACGATCGTCGTGCCATGCCAGCTTTCCATATGTCCCTCGCTCCTTGGCTGGGCGCTATGTGGGACGGGAGCGGCAATGGCGCAACTCGCGCGGTCAATCGGCCGGCGTCGTTTCCTCGTAATGCGCGTGGAGGCGCTGGACATTGGCCCAGAAGGGGGTGCGCTCCGCGCCTTCCAGGATCTCCTGAAGCACGGTGAGATGGGCGTGCCAGCCGCCGGAGACGCCGACCAGCTCGCCGCGATTTGGCAGGCGGCGGTTGGTGAGGACGAGGCGGACCTTGTCGCCTTCCTCCGAAAGCTCGAAGCTGACCTCGCTCTCGCTGTTGTCCTCGTCCCAGGTATGGACGAGGAGACGCGGCGGCTCGATGCGGACGATGTGGCCCTTCATCCGGTGCTCCTTGTCGCCGCCCCATTTCTCGGGCGCGACCTCGCCGGGCAAAGCGAGCTGCCAGTTGCGCCAGACATAGTTCATCTCGCCGCCGGGACGCAGGTCCATGTCGCCGGCCGCGAGCCACTTCGCCCGCTTGTCGGATTCGACGAGATACGCCCAGACCCGCTCGATCGGGCCGGGGAGCAGGCGCTCGAAGCGGATCGTGCCGGCTTCGGTGATCGTGCCGTGATCGGCGGTGTCGGTCATGCAATTTCTCCATCTTCGTCCAGAGCGCGCTCCAGGGCGTCGAGGCGGCCGCCCCAGAAACCGCGCATGCGTTCGAACCAGCGTTCCATCTCCGCGAAGCCGTCCGGGTCCAGGCTGTAGATGCGGCGCTGGCCGTCCACCTTCACCCGCACCAGCCCGGCCTCGCGCAGCGTCTTCAGATGCTGTGACACGGCCGGGGCGCTGATCGGAAAGCCTTCGCCGATCGCGCCAGCCGTGCGCTCGCCCCGCCCCAGCAGCTCGACGATGGCGAGACGGGTGGGATCGGCAAGCGCGGCGGCGAATCGGTTCATGCGCTTATAATTCGTATTTCACTTAATTAAGTCAATACGAAATTAAAGGCGTTCGCCGCCGTCCGGCCGGATGCCCGCGTCCGCCGCCTTGCGGCCGGCGGGCGAGGAGCCGAATTCGTAGCCGATCACGGTCGAGCCCCAGCCCAGCACCAGGCCGAGCGCGAGCAGCAGCGGCTCGCGATTGCCCTCCGGGATCGGCACGAAATAGAGCCCGGCCAGGCCGAGCAGCCCGCCGATCAGGGCGACGAGGCCGAGCAGGATGCGATAGGGACCGCCTTCGCGGGGCGGGAACGGCTGAGTTGCGGGATTATCCATGAGCACCTCCGATCAGGTGTCATTTATAACCTATATGGAAACCTGTAGGAAAATGCTTAAACCATCGTCATTCCAGCGAAAGCTGGAATCCCGTTTCCTTCTGTTGCTCGGCCGATGAAGAAAGGAAGATTCCAGCTTTCGCTGGAATGACGGGTGGGGTTCAGCCGGCCTCGGCCACGATCTTCAGCCATTCCGCCTCGTCGATCACCTCGATGCCGAGCTCGGCGGCCTTCTTGAGCTTCGAGCCGGCGCCGGGGCCGGCGACGACCAGGTCGGTCTTGGCCGAGACGGAGCCGGCCGCCTTGGCGCCGAGCGCCTCGGCCTGCGCCTTGGCCTCGTCGCGCGAGATGGTTTCCAGGCTGCCGGTGAAGACGACCGTCTTGCCGGTGACGGGCGAGGCGCGGGTTTCGACATGGAAGTCCGGCGGGCGCACTTCGGCGAGCAGATCGTCCCATGCCTCGATATTGTGCGGCTCGTGGAAGAAATCGCCGAGCGCGCCGATCACCGCGCCGCCGACGCCGTCGATCCCGGTCAGCTCCGCCAGCGCGTCCTCATCGCCGGCCCGCGCCGCCATTGCCGCCTCGCGCAGCCGGGGCAGGGTGACGAAATTCTTCATTAGGTCGCGGGCGGTGATGATGCCGATATGGCGGATGCCGAGGCCGAAGAGGAGGCGGGCGGCGTCGGGCGCGCGCTTCGCCTCGATGGCCTTGAGCAGGGCATCGACCGATTTCGCCTGCCAGCCCTCGCGCCCGACCAGCGCGTCGCGGTGGCGGCGGAGGCGGAAGATGTCGGCGGGCTCGTCCAGCCAGCCCAGCGCCAGGAACTCGGCGATGCTCTTCTCGCCCAGCCCCTCGATGTCGAGCGCGCCGCGCGAGACGAAATGTCGCAGCCGCTCGAAACGCTGGGCGGGGCAGATCAGGCCGCCCGTGCAGCGCACATCGACCTCGCCTTCGGCCGCCACCGCCTCGCTGCCGCATTGGGGGCAATGATCGGGGAAGGGGAAAGGCGCGCCGGGCGCGTCGCGGGTGAGATTCTCCACCACCTGGGGGATGACGTCGCCGGCGCGCTGGATCACCACCCGGTCGCCCGGCCGCACGCCCAGCCGGGCGATCTCGTCGCGATTGTGCAGCGTGACGTTCTGGACGACGACGCCGCCCACCGTCACCGGCTCCAGCCGCGCCACCGGGGTCAGCTTGCCGGTGCGGCCGACCTGGATGTCGATCGCCTTCACATTGGTCTGCGCCTGCTCGGCCGGGAATTTGTGCGCGATCGCCCAGCGCGGCGCGCGGCCGACCGCGCCCAGCCGGCCCTGCCAGTCGAGCCGGTCTACCTTGTAGACGACGCCGTCGATGTCGAAGGGCAGGTCCGCCCGCGCCGCCTCGATCGCCCGGTAATGGGCGATGAGCGCGTCCATATCCTCGACCCGGACCAGCCGGTCGCTGACCGGCACGCCCCAGCTCTCGATCGCCTTCATGACGCCATATTGGGTGTCGGCGGGCAGCGCGGAGGCCTCGCCCCAGCCGTGCGCGAGGAAGCGCAGCGGGCGCGAGGCGGTGATTGCGGCGTCCTTCTGGCGTAGCGAGCCGGCGGCGGCGTTGCGCGGATTGGCGAACTGACGGGCCTTTTCCGGATCTTCGGCCTCGGCGAGCAGGCGGGCGTTGAGCGCCGTGAAATCCGCCTTGGCCATATAGACCTCGCCGCGGATTTCGAAGATGTCGGGGATATCGGCCTCAAACACCTCGTTCGTCCCGAGCGAGTCCCAAGTTGCTGGGGAATGTCCGCGATCGTCCTTACGTTTGGCGTC
>CAZTPD010000029.1:0-16558 GCA_964614625.1 uncultured Sphingosinicella sp.
CGGCCGACCACGCCCTTGGCGCGGAGCATCTGGGTGACGGTGAGCACCAGATCGGTGGCGGTGATGCCTTCCCTGAGCGCGCCGGTCAGGCGGAAGCCGACCACTTCGGGGATGAGCATGGAGACCGGCTGGCCGAGCATCGCGGCCTCCGCCTCGATGCCGCCGACGCCCCAGCCGAGCACGCCGAGGCCGTTCACCATCGTCGTGTGGCTGTCCGTGCCGACGAGCGTGTCGGGATAGGCGACCTCGACCCCGTCGCCCTTGTTCACCGACGACCAGATGCCGCGCGCGATATATTCCAGGTTCACCTGATGGCAGATGCCGGTGCCGGGCGGGACGACCTCGAAATTGTCGAACGCGCTCTGGCCCCATTTCAGGAACGCGTAACGCTCCATGTTGCGCTGATATTCGAGCTTCACATTCTCCTCGAAGCTCTGCGGCGTGCCGAAGGCGTCGACCATGACGCTGTGGTCGATGACGAGATGGACGGGGACCAGCGGGTTGATCTTCTGCGGATCGCCGCCGAGCTTGCGCATCGCGTCGCGCATCGCGGCGAGATCGACGACGGCGGGGACGCCGGTGAAATCCTGCATCAGCACGCGGGCCGGGCGATACTGGATCTCGCGGTCCGAGCGGCGGTCCTGCTGCCAGTCGACCAGCGCCTGGACGTCCTCGACGGTGACGGTCGTGCCGTCCTCGAAGCGGAGCAGGTTCTCCAGCAGCACCTTCATCGAGAAGGGCAGGCGCGAGACGTCGCCCAGTTTCTCCGCCGCCTTGGGCAGCGAATAATAAGCGTAGGTCTTGCCGCCGACCTTGAACGTGTCGCGGGTTCCCAGGCTGTCCTGGCCTATTGCAGTCATATCGGTCGCTCCCCTTCCCCTCGGGACTGAATCGCAGCCATGCGCGCGTCGGTTGTCGAGTATGGCGCGCCTCTAGCAAGCCCGGCCGGAAGGGGGAAGGGCACTTGCCGAAGGGACGGGAAAAGGACGGCGGGAAAAGGAGGGTCCGCCGCGACCGGTGGCGACGGACCCTCGCGCGGGGCGCGCTCGGGGGGCGGGCGCGCTTGCCACGCTTCTGCCCCTTTCTGGTTAACGCGCCGGCAACCATCAAGGCGGGGGAAATACGGTGCCCGCGACGCCGGCGCGCGCAACCCGCGACCCTCCGGCTGCGTTGAAGCCCCAGCTACGAGTGAGGAAGGAGCCGAGTATCATGGCGACGAACGTGCTCGCGGACCGCGACGGCAGTCTGGTCCCCCCGCCGGCCCGGCGCGGCTATCATATCGTCTATCGCGACCATCAGGCCAATCATTGCCCCGGCTGCGGCCGGGCGCACTGGTATATCGGCCGGGTCATGGCCGAATGCGCCTTTTGCGGCACCGCGCTGCCGCTGGAGAATGCGGCGCTGGTCGCCGGCGGCCAGATCATCCGCACCGTGCGCGGCGCGCCGTCCGGCGGGGAGGAGGCCGTCCTCGTCCACTGAGGACGGGACACGTTAACCGGGCATTGGCGCGCGCCGTGGCATGACGCGGCCATGTCGACGGGCAACATCCTGCTCTGGGCCGGCGCGATCCTGGTGGGCGCGGCGCTGCTGGCGCCGGGCCTGCCGGGCGGCGACGGCGACCGCCCGGCGCCGGTCGAGGCCCCGGACAGGCGCGCGGACGAGGCGGCGCCGCCGCCCGCCCTGCGCGCCGGCAACGGGATCGCCGCGCAACGGCTCGAACGCGCCGGCGACGGCCATTTCTACGCCGAGGCGCAGGTCAACGGCGCGCGCATCCGCTTCCTGATCGACACCGGCGCCAGCCTGGTCGCGCTCACCCCCGACGATGCGCGGCGGGCTGGCATCGCCGTCGGCGACGCCAGCGGCCGGGCGCTGGGCGCCGACGGCGAGGTCGCGTTCGCGCCGGTGACGATCGACCGGATCGCGATCGGGCCGGTCGAGGCCCGCGCGGTGCGCGGCGCCGTGGCCGATCGGCTGCCGGTCTCGCTGCTCGGCCAGAGCTTCCTGTCGCGCCTCGCCAGCGTCGAGATGCGCGGCGACACCATGATGCTGCGCTGAGCCGTCCGCGAAGCCGGGCGGCCCTTCGTCAATGCGCCTCGTGCGGCTTCACGCGGTGCATGATTGCGACGATGATCCCGCCGACGATCAGCCCGATTAGGCCGGAGCCGATCGCGCCGGCCAGCCAGCCGACGAACCCCTGCGCGACCGGCGCGGCATGGCCGGCGGCTTCGGCGACATGGTGAATCCAGTGCGGGACCGGGGTCAGGTGGAACACCTCCAGCCCGTGGACGATGATGCCGCCGCCGACCCAGATCATCGCCGCCGTGCCGACGATCGACAGCGCCTTCAGCAGCTTCGGCATCGCCTTCACCAGCCCCCGGCCGAACGCGCGGACGCCCGGCGATTCGCGCGCGGCGAGGTGCAGGCCGATATCGTCCATCTTCACGATCAGCGCGACGGCGCCGTAGACGGCGACGGTGATGCCGATGGCGACCACCGCCAGCACGATCGCCTGCATCGTCGCCGACTGCTCCGGCAATTCGGCCAGCGCGATCGCCATGATCTCGGCCGACAGGATGAAATCGGTGCGGATCGCGCCGCTGACCTGGCGGTCCTCCAGCTCCTTGGGATCGGTGATCTCGACCGCCTCGGCGCCGTGATCCGTGCCTTTCAGCGATTCGACGACCTTCTCGCTGCCCTCGAAGCTCAGATAGGCGCCGCCGAGCATCAGGATGGGGATGATCGCCCAGGGCGCGAACAGGCTGAGCGCGACGGCGGCGGGCAACAGGAAGAGCAGCTTGTTGCGCAATGAGCCGCGCGCGATCTTCGCGATGATCGGCAGTTCGCGGTCCGGCGACAGGCCGACGACATAGCGCGGCGTCACCGCCGCATCGTCGATCACCACGCCCGCCGCCTTCGCCCCCGCCCGGCTCGCCGCGCCCGCCACATCGTCGAGCGAGGCGGCGGCGACCTTCGTGAGCGCCGCCACGTCGTCCAGCAGCGCGACCAATCCACCCGGCATGCGAATTCCCTTCCCGATCCGCGCAATGGCTAGCGCGGCGTGGGGCCGCGCGCATCAGGATTCGTCAGGGCGCGGGCACGGGACGCACGGGCACGTTGACGTTGCACAGATCGACGCCGCCGGCCGGCACCTGGAAGAAGGCGCCGCCGCGATTGGCGCGGCCGGCGACATAGCGGGCGAAGGCCTCGGTGTCGGTCCGCATCGCCTGCCAGCGCGGCCGCTCGCCCTCCGGCATGTCGGCGGCGAGGCGGATGCGCGCGATCGGGACCGGCGCTTCGCCCGCATCCGTCTGGTAGAAGCCGAGCGGCCCGGTGCCGCGCGGCCGGGCGGAGAGATGGCCGATGCCGTCGATCACCCGGCCGATCGTGGCGATGTTGCGGTCGAGATGGCGCGGGCCGTGGCCGATCACGGCATAAAGCTCGCCGCCCGTGCCGGTGTCCGGCGCCATGTCGCGCCCGACGCCGACCGTGGCGTAGCAATGGGCGAGCCAGGCCATGCCGCGATCGGGATCCCAGCCGACCGGCCAGCCGTCGACATGGCCGGCGAGCGGCGCATAGCTGTCGGGATAGCCGAGCGGGCGGGCGGAGAGCCCCGCGAACGGGCGCTCATATTCGGCCGGCGGACGGCGCTCGACGCCCTCGGGCAGCGCGACCTCGGCATCGCCATTGCCCCATTGCGCCACATAATTGTCCTGCACCCGATAGACGGTCGCCCCGTCCCACCAGCCGGCGCGGGCGAAGCGACGGACATTGGCGACGTGGACCGGCGCGAAATCGGGCGCGAGCTCGATCAGCACCCGCCCGCCGTCGTCCAGTTCCATGACCAGCAGATTCTCCGCCGCGATCTCGCGCCAGTCGGACGGCGCGGAGCTGGCGACGACCTCCGAAGGCTCGGCCGCGCCGGAGACCGGGGCGGGCCGCCACTGGCCCGGCTGGGCGGCGGCGGAGGCGGCGAGGCAGACGGCGAGAAGGGCGAGGCGGCGCATGACGGACTCCCTGTTTGCGATGCGCATGGTTCGGGCAAAGCGGCGGTGCGATCAAGCCCGCCTCGTGAAACCCGCGCCGGTCATGGGCGCGTCATGCGATCCGTGATAATTTCCCCGCGCCGCCTGTTTCGACTCGCGGCGCGGTTCGGGGTTGGACGCAATCGGCGCCTCGCGCAGGAGAATTCGCCATGAACGCGGCGGCACGATGACGAACCTGACCATCACGGCAATCGCCGGCAGCCTGCGGGCCGCCTCCTACAACCGCGCCTTGCTGCGCGCCGCCGCCGAGCTGGCGCCGGAGACGATGCGGATCGAGATTTTCGATCTTGCCGACGTGCCGCTCTACAATGGCGATGTCGAGGCGGCGGGCGATCCGCCGGGCGTCGCCGCGATGAAGGCGGCGATCGCGCGCGCCGACGGCGTGCTCTTCGCGACGCCCGAATATAATCACGGCGTGCCGGGCGTGATGAAGAACGCCGTGGATTGGGCCTCGCGCCCGCCGCGCAATGCGGCGCTGGCGGGCAAGCCGGTCGGGCTGATCGGCGCCTCGCCCGGCATGACCGGCACGGCGCGCGGCCAGAGCCAGCTGCGCCAGGCCTTCGAGTTCACCGACAGCTACTGCATGCCGCAGCCCGAATTGCTGGTCTGGCGCGCGCACGAGAAGTTCGGCGAGGACGGCGCGCTGACCGACGAGGCGACCCGCGCCTATCTCGGGAAATATCTCGCGGCGTTCGCGTTGTGGGTGGAGCGGTTTCGGGGCGGATGATCCAGCCAAGGAGGACGTGATGGGCATCGACGCGGTGAAGGAAGGCATGGAGGTGATCGGCGCGGACGGCGTGCATGTCGGCACGGTCGACCGGATCGAGGGCGACCGGATCAAGCTGACCAGGAAGGACAGCGGCCAGGGCAGCCATGCGGGCCATCACCATTATCTGTCCGAAGGCCTCGTCGCCGGGGTCGAGGGCGACAAGGTGCGCCTGTCCGCCAATGCGGCCGTCGCCGTCCAGTTCGAGGAAGAGAAGGACGGCTGAACCGTCCGCGCGGCGAGTCAGCCGGCTTCGCTGAGCCGTTCGGGGACGGCCGCTTCGGAGGTCCAGCCCGGAATGGCCGACGCCGCCCAGGCCATGGCGGCGTCGAAATGCCGGCCGTGGGCATGCTCGATGGCGTCGTCCACGCTATCCTGGTTCTCGGCGGAGAAGCCGTGGCCGGCGAGCTTGGCGTCGCGGCCGATGCTGCGCGCGACCCCCTCGGCCAGCTCGTTCGCATTGAGGCCGAGATCGAGCGCCCGGCCGGCGGCGCGCGCGGCCTCGAACGGCGCCGCTGCGATCCGCTCGTAGCTCGTCATATGTTCCGGCCCCCAGCCGCCCGCCGCCATCGCCGCGCGGAAGCCGCGCAGCTGGAGGTGAAGGGCGATCAGCACCATCGCGGCCGCCCGATCGAGCGAATGGGACAGATCGCGAATCGCGGCGACCAGCAGG
The DNA here is from genome assembly GCA_964614625.1 of uncultured Sphingosinicella sp. Classification (GTDB taxonomy): domain Bacteria; phylum Pseudomonadota; class Alphaproteobacteria; order Sphingomonadales; family Sphingomonadaceae; genus Allosphingosinicella. The sequence goes on from CAZTPD010000029.1 coordinate 5,483, forward strand.
GCCGTGTCGGCGGGCCGGGCGGCGGCGAAGTGCCGGGCCGCGAGCAGGGTGAAGGCGATCCGGTCCCGATTGCCGCGGAACACGGCGCGCAGGAAGGCGCGCGGGCCGATGCCGACGAACAGCGGCCGCATGCCCGCGACGCACAGCTCGGGCAGCAGATTGTTGCACCAGTTGGTCGGCTTGACGATCATCCGCTCGCCCGGCCGCCAGACCGGACGCAGGCTCGCCCGGGCGAAATCGGCGAGGCGCGGCACGCGCGGATCGGCGCGCCCGCTTTGCTTCGCCTTCCAGTCGGCGAGGCCGACCAGGCCGTGCGGCTCGCGCAGCGCGAACACCTTGCCCGGCCGCGCCAGCATCCGGGTCAGCAGCGTCGAACCGCAGAAGGAAACGTGGAAGATGAAGCGATCCGGCCCGCACGGCGCGGGCAGGGTCAGGCCAAGCGCCTCGGCGACCGGGACGGCGACGGGCGCGCCGACCGCGATCTCCTCGCGGCCGTCCAGGAAATTGGCGCGCTCGACCAGGCGACGCGCGACCGGCAGGAAACCGATCCGGCCGGCGCCGATGTCCATTTCGTGAAGCAGCCAGGCGGGGCTGGCGACGAGATCTGCGAGACGCGGCACGTGACGGGCGATCCTCCGAAATCCCCCTCGCGGTCCTTGCGACGGGCTTCGCCGAGGCGCGCCGCCCTTTCGACGAAGCGCGGCATTCCTTCGGCGCGCGGATGTTCCCGCGCCCCGGCGAAGCGGCAATGATCGGCCTTGCGAACTTGCCCGCTCAGCGGTCGGCGGGCGCGTCGCGGACCTCGGCGATGCGATCGCCGGTGACGAGGAAGATGCGCTGCGGATCGCCCGCGACGACGAGCAGCGGCCGGCCGATCCATTGCGCCAGGAAGACGTGGATCTCGGTCGGCAGCGGATCGAGCAGGTGGGTGACCGCGATCGGCCGGGGCTGCTGCCCTTCCGGCACCGGCGGCACGTCGAGATCGAGGCAGGCATTGGTGAAGCCGCGCTGGTCCGACACCGTGCCGTCCGCCGCGACCGTGGCGCGGAAATGGCCGCCCAGCGGGAAGCGGCCGCGCGCGGTCGCCGGGCTGATCTGGTAGACGTCGACCGGCGCGCGCGCCGATGCCGGCGGGATGACGAAGACGTTGAACGGCTGCTCCCCGCAGGCCTGGTGGTCGAGCCCTTCGGTGGCGTCGCGCGCCCGCGCCATGCGCGCCTCGATCGGGTTGAGCGCGGGCCGGTCGGCGCCGGTGAAGATGTCGCGCGAGACGACGCGCGGCCCCATGATGGTGGCGCGATAGACCGCGACCGGATCGCCGTCCTCCTCGCCTCGGGCATAGAAGATGACCTGGGTCGCGTTGCCCTCCGGCTCGGCGATCCAGCCGGCGATGCCCGCCCCTTCCGGATCGGAGACGCGGCTCAGCATGTCCTGGGTGGCGATGATGCCGGCCCGGGCGATGGCGGTGAGCTGCGCGCCGCGCCGGACGGCGTCGGCGAGCGTTCCGGCCTGCGCGCGGGTCAGCGGCGGCGGCGGGGCGGACGGTTCCCCGGCTTCGGCCTCGGGCGCGGCGTCCGCCGGAGCCTCGGCCTCCCCGGCCGGTTCCTCGGCGGGTTCCGGCTCGGCCTCCTGGGGCGCCGCGTCGTCGAGATCGCGCAGCGTGTCGGCGAGATCGAACAGGCCGATGTCCGGCGCGGGCGCCGCGACCTCCTGCGCCAGGACGGGAGCCGCGGCGAGCGCGGCGGCGACGGGCAACCAGCGGAAAAGACGCATGCACAAATCCTCGACTGCATGGGGCCGCGCGGGGATGGACCCGCGCGCGGCGCCGATCAAGCGGCCCCGGACGGGCCGCCGCTACAGAGCGATCGCGACCGTCTTGAGTTCCGTATAGGCCTCGATCCCGTAGCGGCCGCTCTCGCGCCCGATGCCGGACTGCTTGTAGCCGCCGAAGGGCAGGGTCACGTCGGCGGCGGAGGGGCAATTGCCCCAGACCATGCCCGCCTTCAGCTTCGCGGCGAGCTTGTGCATGGCCGAGACGTCGCGCGTCCAGACGCTGGCGGCGAGGCCGTAGCTGGTGTCGTTCGCCGCCCGGGCGACCTCGTCGAGATCGTCGTAGCGGGTGGCGGCGAGGACCGGGCCGAAAATCTCCTCGCGCACGATCTTCATCTCCGGCTTCACGTCCACCATGATCGTGGGGTTCACATAATAGCCGTCGCCCGCCGGGGCATCGCCGCCGACCAGCACCGACGCGCCCTCCTTGCGGCCCGATTCGATGTAGGACAGCACCCGTTCGTGCTGCTCGGTCGAGACCAGTGGTCCCATCCGCGTGTCGGGCGCGAGGCTCGGCCCCACCTTCCACTTGGCGGCGCCCTCCGCGATCGCCTCGATCAGCGCATCGAAGACGTCCTTGTGGGCGAACAGGCGCGAGCCGGCGATGCAGACCTGGCCGGAATTGGCGAAGATCGCGCTCGCCGCGCCGCGCGCCGTCTTCGAGATATCGACGTCGGGCAGGACGATGACCGGCGATTTGCCGCCCAGCTCCAGCGTCACGCGCTTCAGCGTGTCGGTGGCGTTGCGGTTGATGATCTTGCCGACCTCGGTCGAGCCGGTGAAGGCGACCTTGTCGACGTCCGGGTGGCGCACCATCCGGTCGCCCGCCGTCTCGCCGTTGCCGGTGACGATGTTGAGCACGCCGGCCGGGATGCCGGCCTCGGCGACCAGATCGCCGAGCCGCAGGGCGGTGAGCGGGGTCTGCTCGGCGGGCTTCAGCACGATCGTGCAGCCGGCGGCGAGGGCGGGGGCGATCTTCTGCACCGCCATCATCAGCGGGAAGTTCCACGGCACGATCTGCGCGCACACGCCGACCGGCTCGCGCCGGACATAAGCGTGGAAGGCGCCGGTGGGCATGTTGGCCGGCTCGATATGCTCGCCCGACAGCCGGGTCGCCCAGCCCGCGACGTAGCGCAGGGTGCGCACGCTCGCCGCCAGATCGACGGCGAGGCTGGCGGCCCGGGGCTTGCCGTTGTCGATCGATTCCAGCTCGGCGAAGGCCTCGATGTCGGCCTCGAGCAGGTCGGCGAGCTTCTCGATGATGCGCTGGCGCCGGTAAGGCGGCAGGCCCGACCAGCGGCCGTCGTCGAACGCAATGCGGGCGGCGGCGACGGCGCGGTCCACGTCGGCGTCCGAGGCGTCGACGACCCGGGCGATCTCCTTGCCGGTGGAAGGATCGAAGACGGGGATGGTGGCGCCGTGGCTCGATTCGACCCATTCGCCGTCGATGAACAGGCGGGGCGCGCGGGCGAGGAAGGCCTGGGCGGCCTCGCCGTAAGCGGGCTGGGCGGCGATGCGGGTCATCTCGTTCATGCTGGTCCTTTCAGGCCCTTCGGAAGGAAGGCATCGCGGTCAGTATAGGCATTCGCCGCGCGGATTCCCAATGGCCGTCCCCCTCTCTGTTAAGTTGACAAAGTTGACAGGGTGAGGGGTGTTTTGGCGGGGTGCGCGGCGCCGCGAAACTTCAGCATCTTCGTCCATATGCGCGATGGTGTGCCCCGCGAGATTTTTTCGCGTGAAACGGGCGGTTTCAAAGAGCCGGTGAAGCGAGGCCGAGACCCCGAGTCGGGGGTGAGCGTGACAGAGGATTTCCTACATTGGAAGCGAGGGGCGGGTGGCTGAATTCGAACCGGCGCGAACACTCTCTAGGCTGGTGGAGGCGGGCCGCGTCTCCGATCGGCTTCCGCACATCGCGCTACATACCGATCAAGGGCATCACTTCCGAGAATGGCCCAGATCGACGGACTGTCCGGCGCATCTAGCGCAGCCTCGATGCGCTCGCGTGAGAGGTTCGAAAGCGCCCTCTCTCCGCAGGTGATATAACCCGCGCGGTAGGCACGATAGGCCGATGACGCGTTGGCAGGCATGTCGTCATTTGCCAGCCTCGTGGCGAGGGCGGTGACAGTGCCGTCCTGAGAGGCGCAAGCAACGGTTAAAAGCACGAGAAAGACGGCAGCGATCCTGTGCATGGCAACCTGCTATCAGCTCCGCAGCAAAACTAAAATACTGCGTCCGCTCACTGCTCACCCAAAGCCGGTCTTGGCCCAAGCCGGGTTACAGGAAGAAGCTGGACCCCGGCCTTCGCCGGGGTGACGACTGAGGGATGGGGGGCAGGGAAGAACGGGGATGGCATCCCGCCAGCGTGACAGAGGATTTCCTACATTGCCAGTGATCGGCCGCAGGCCCGATTTTGTTCACGCAAAGACGCGAAGGCGCGAAGAGACCGAACATTTCCCGGCAGCCGCGAATTGCCCCAGCCGTTTCGCCTTGCGGGCACCTTTGCGCCTTCGCGTCTTTGCGTGAAATCTGAAAGCGTGGGCGGCCGCGCTGGAGTTGGAGACAAGGCGCTTCGCGCCGACCCACCCCTGACCCCTCCCTTGCAGGGAGGGGAATATGTGAGAGTGCCGGATCAGCCGACGGTCAGTTCGCCGCCGAAATTGATGCCGATGCGGCCGTCGCGGATCCAGCGGACGAAGGCGTGGATCGGGCTGCATGCCTCGAAGCGGATCACGACATTCTCGCCCAGGCGCGGCAGCAGGTCGCTTTCGATCATCGCGCCGCGCGCGGAGATGTTGACGACCGGCACGACGAAATAGGCGCCGCGAAAGGTCAGCGTCGCGCAATCGACCATGCCTTCGTGGCGGTCCTCGGCGCGGTGATCGGCGGTGCGCGGCTCGTGCCGCGTCACCATGTCTCCGGACAACTGGAAAGCGTGTGTCGCCATGCGTCCCACCCCAGGCTTGGAAGGGAGCACTATGACGTCAAACACTTACCGAAAGATGAGCGCGGCCCTTCAGTGTCCCGCATGTCCCACGGCAAGACTCTCGTCATTCCCGGACGGCCCGGCGCCACCTTCCTGCTCCCAGTGATAGGGCTGGCGGCGGCGGTCCCCCGTGACCGTCTCGTTCAGCGTCGCGGCCTCGTAGAGCCGGCCGTTCAGCATGACATGCTCGATCCGCTCGGTGTTGCGGATGTCCTCCAGCGGGTTCGCCTCCAGGATGACGAGATCGGCGAGCTTGCCCGGCTCCAGCGTGCCGAGATCGGAAAAGCCGTAGATGCGCGCGCCCTCGGCGGTGGCGAAGCGCAGCGCCTCCACCGGTGTCGCGCCGCCGCGCACGAAGCTCCAGATCTCCCAATGGGCGGCGAGACCCGGCTGCTGGCCGTGGCCGCCGATCGCGACCGGCACGCCGGCGCGGCTGAGGCGCACCGATTCCCGCCCCGAATATTGATCGACGAACTGCTCGGGCGGCGCGGTGGTGGCGCGCACCCGACCGGCGAGCACATCGGGCGGCGTGTGCCGGGTCAGCAGGGGATGGTTCCACACCTGCGTCGCCTGCGCCCAATAGGGGTCGCCGGCGAGGCCGCCATAAGTGACGACGAGGGTGGGATTGTAGGCGACGCGGGTCTGGCGGAACAGGCTGACCACGTCGTCGTAGAAACGCTGCTGCGGGATATTGTGCTCGACCGTGGTGTTGCCGTCCTGGATGAGCGTGATGTCCATCGAATAGAGCGAGCCGCCTTCCGGCACGACGAGCAGGTTCTCGGCGCGGGCGGCGGCGGCGACCTGCTGGCGCTGGTCGCGGCGCGGCTGGTTGTAGTTCTTGATCGAATGGGCGCCCTCGGCGCGCAGCCGGCGGACATGGGACAGCGCGTCGTCATAGCTGTCGATCAAGGCATAGCGGCCGGGCGAGCGCGCGCCGTAGACGATCTCGCCGGACGAGAAGGTGCGCGGGGCGAGGATCAGGCCGGCGCGCTGCATCTCCCCGGCGGCGAAGATCTCGCTCGCCGTGCTGGACGGATCGTGGACGGTGGTGACGCCGAGCGCGAGGTGCGACATGGCCGACCAGTTCTGCTGCGGGATCAGATCGTCCGCGCCCTGCGCGCCGTGGGCGTGGCCGTCGATCAGGCCGGGGATGATCGTGCGCCCGGCGAGATCGACCTCGCGCGCGCCGGCGGGGATCGCGACCGACCCGCGCGGGCCGACGGCGCGGATGCGGTTGTCCTCGACGACGATCACGCCGTCCTCGATCACGCCGCCGTCCTCGCCCGCCATGGTGACGATGCGCGCGCCGACCAGAGCGGTAACGCCCCGCGGGCGATCGGCGGCGACGCTGATCGCGAGCGAGGTGCCGGAACGCGGCGGGCTGTAGGCCTCGCCGCCCGGCGCGGCCCGGAGCAGCGAGGACGTGGCGGCGCTGTACAGATTCGGGCCGAGGCTCCAGGCGAGGGTGCGGCCGCCCGCCGTCCAGTGCGGATAGGAACCGCCGTCGCGGGTGACGCGCGTGACCGGCATCTGGCCGCCGCGCGCCGACAGGTTCAGCATGCCGACGCCGCCGAAGAAGGGCGTGGCGAAGACGTTGTAATTCTCGGTGAAGGCGAGCGTCGCGCCGTCCGGCGACACCTCGTAACCGGTCACCATGTCGCCCTGGGCATGCTCGCGCCGGTTGCCGCCGGAGAGATCGACGCTGACCAGCTTGCGCTTCTGCTGCTCGACCACTTCGAGGAAGACGCGATCGGAGGCGGCGCCGAAATGCGGGTTGCTCCCGCCGGCGAGGACGCGCACGGCCTCGCCGCCCGCCGCCGGCACGCGGTAGATGCCGCTCGCCTCCGCCCAGCGCGACGAGGTGAGGCTGCCCGCCCCGTTCGCCTCGTAGACGATGGTCGCGCCGTCCGGCGAGAAGCGCGGGCGGCGGTAATGGCCGGGCTGGCGCGTCACCGTGGCGAGGCCGGAGCCGTCGGCGGCGACGGTGCGGATCTCGCCGAGGCGCTGGTCGTTCCACGAGACGAAGACGATCCGGCTGCCGTCGCGCGACCAGGACGGGAAGAGCTGGAAATCGCCGTCCTGCCCGGTGAGCGGGCGCGGCGCGGCATTGCCCGCCATGTCGCGGATGTAGAGCCGCCCCAGCGTCTCGAACACCACGCGGCCGCCGTCCGGCGAGACGGAGGCGAAGCGCGGGATGCGGGTCGTGAAGGTGTCGGGCGCGACCTCGATCCGGGGCGTCGGCGGATCGATGACGACGCGGGTGTCGTCAACGCGGAACGGAATCTCGGCCGCGCCCGAGCCGTCCGCGTTCACCCGGCGGATCTTGCCGCCGGCCCAGAAGACGATCGTGTTGCTGTCCGGCGTCCAGCCCATGTTGGGATAGACGCCCTGGACCGCCCAGGTCTCCTGCAGATCCTGATCGAGATCGGCATAGACCTCGCGCTGCGCGCCGGACTGGAGATCGCGCACGAAGAGGCGGCTCTGCCCGCCGGTGCGGTGGACGAAGGCGAGCCGGCGCCCGTCCGGCGAGGGCTGCGGCCGGACCGCGCCGCCGGGGCCGCCGGCGACCTGCACGCGCTCCCCGGTCGCCATCTCGTAGCGTTCGATCGCGAACACCTGCATGTTCGAATCCTGGGCATATTCGAAGATCGGCCCGGAGGTCGTGTTGCGGCTGAAATAGATATGGCGGCCGTCATGGCTGAACGTCGGCTCGCCCAGCTCCTTCTGGTGCTGGGGATTGGGCCGCTCGACCAGCGCGACGCCGCTGCCCGTGCCGCTGGCATGGTAGAGCCAGATCTCGCCGGTGCCCATCGAGCGCTGGGTGGTGAAATGCTTGCGCGCCGCGATGAAGCGGCCGTCCGGGCTCCAGGTCGGGCTGCTGAGCAGGGTGAAGGTCTCGCTGGTGATCGCGCGGGCGCCGGAGCCGTCCGTGTTCATCACCCAGATATTGTCGCCGCCGCCGCGATCCGAGGTGAAGGCGATCCGGCTCCCGTCCGGCGAGAAGCGCGGCTGCTGATCGTAGGCGAGGCCCGACGTGATCCGGCGCGGCGTGCCGCCCGCGATCGGCATGGTGTAGATGTCGCCGAGCAGATCGAAGGCGATGGTCCGCCCGTCCGGGCTGACGTCGAGGTTCATCCAGGTGCCCTCGTCCACGTTGATCCGCACCTGCCGCGTCGCCTGCCCCGGCGGCGCGTTCACGTCCCAGGCCGGCGCCTCGCGGCCCGCGCGCCCCTGCGCCAGCGCGGTGGTGGAGACGAGCACGAGCGAAAGCGCGGCGAAGCTGCGGATCATGTGAGAACCCCCTGGATCGGTGCGGCCTGGAATGCGCGGACGCTGCACTATTCGGGCAAGACAGGCAAGCGGGCCGCCCCGGTTAACGATGTTGCAATGCACAAAATCGTTGATCGCCCGCGCCTCGCGGTTCTAGACAGGCGTGTCATGAACAAGATTCTGCTTGAGGCGATCGCGCGCAACCTGTGCGTCGAGGCCGTGTACAACCGGGTGCGGATGATCCTGGCGCCGCACATCCTCTATACCCGGCACGACGAGCTGTTCGTCGACGCGGTCGCGCTGGACAAGGACGGGCGGGCGCCGCGCGAGCTGAAGCTCGGCACGTTCAAGCTGGCCGGGCTCGGCGAGGTGGCGCTGACCGAGCGGGCGTTTCAGCGCGAGGCGCTGTTCGACCCGGGCGACGAGAAATATGCCGGCGTGACCCTGTTCGCGGTCGAGGGGGCGTAGAGCCTGCTCCGTTCGAGTTGAGCCAAGTCGTCATACCGGCGAAGGCCGGTATCCAGACCAGCGCCGCGTTTTCATATGGGGCTGGACCCCGGCCTTCGCCGGGGTGACGATTTCGACTGCAGCGGGTTGATGCCGATCGCGCCTCAGTCGTCGAACGCGGCCCGCAACTCCGCCAGCCAGGGATCGGCATTGCCGTCGCTGGGCGCGCGCCAGTCGCCGCGGGGGCTGAGGGCGCCGCCGGCGGAGACCTTGGGGGAGTTGGGGATGGCGCTGCGCTTGAACTGCGAGAGGGCGAAGAAGCGGTGGAGGAATACCTCCAGCCATTTGCGGATCGTGGGGAGATCGTAGGCGCGCTTCTGCGCATCGGGATAATCGAACGGCCACAGATGGGCGCCGGAATCCTTCCACGCCTCGTGGGCGAGGAAGGCGATCTTGGACGGCGGCAGGCCGTGGCGCAGGATGTGGTAGAGGAAGAAATCGTGCAGCTCGTAGGGGCCGATCCGCTCCTCGGTGGACTGCATCTCGCCGTCCGCGCCGGCCGGGACCAGCTCGGGCGAGATGCGGGTGTCGAGCACGGCCTGGAGCACGCGGTTGGCCGCGTCGTCGAAGCGGCCGGTCCTGATCACCCAGCGGATCAGATACTGGATCAAAGTCTTGGGGACGCCGGCATTGACGCCGTAATGGCTCATCTGGTCGCCGACGCCGTAGGTGGACCAGCCGAGCGCCGTCTCGCTGAGATCGCCGGTGCCGATGACGAAGCCACCATGCTGGTTGGCGAGGCGGAAGAGATAGTCGGTCCTGAGGCCCGCCTGGACATTCTCGAACGTCACGTCGTGGACCGGCTCGCCGTCCGCGAAGGGGTGGCCGATATCCTCCAGCATCCGCCGCGCGGCGGGGACGATGTCGATCTCGCCGCCCGTGACGCCGAGCGCGTTCATCAGCGCCCAGGCATTGGCCTTGGTCGCGTCCGAGGTGGCGAAGCCGGGCAGGGTATAGCCGAGGATGGTGGAACGCGGCAGGCCGAGCTGGTCGCAGGCCTTGCAGGCGACGATCAGGGCATGGGTGGAATCGAGCCCGCCCGAGACGCCGATGACGAGATGCTTGCCGCGCGTCGCCTCGAAGCGGCGGGCGAGGCCCTGCACCTGGATGCTGAACGCCTCGTAGCAATCCTGATCGAGCTGCTCGGCGCGGTGCGGGACGTAGGGGAAGCGGGCCAGCGTGCGTTCGAGGCCGATGTCGGCGCAAGCGGGCCGGTGGGCGAAGGCGATGCGGCGGAAGCGGGTCTCGGGATCGCCGGCGGCGCGGGCGCAATCGTTGAACGTGCCGTTGCGCATCCGCTCCAGCCGCAGGCGCTGCACGTCCACGTCGGCGACGGCCAGCTCGGCCTCCCGATCGAAGCGGCCGGTCTCGGCGAGCAGCGCGCCCAGCTCGTGGATCGAGCCCTGCCCGTCCCAGGCGAGATCGGTGGTGCTCTCGCCCGGTCCGGCGGCGGAGAAGACATAGGCGGCGAGGGCGCGGCCGGACTGGCTGGCGCAGAGCAGGTGGCGCTCGTCCGCCTTGCCGATCGTGATGTTGGAGGCGGAGAGGTTGCAGAGGATCAGCGCCCCGGCCAGCGCGCCGTGCGTGGAGGGCGGCAGCGGCGCCCAGAAATCCTCGCAGATCTCGGCGTGGAAGACGAAGTCCGGCAGGTCGTCGGCGGCGAAGATCAGGTCCGCGCCGAAGGGGACGGTCTGGCCCGCCACCGCGATGTCGAGGCCGGTCAGCCCCGCCCCGGAGGCGAACCAGCGTTTCTCGTAATATTCGCGGTAATTGGGGAGGAAGGTCTTGGGGACGACGCCGAGGATCGTCCCGCGCGCCAGCACGATCGCGCAATTGTAGAGCCGCCCGCTCCGGCGCAGCGGCGCGCCGACGACGAGGATTGTGGCGAGATCGGCGGTTTCCTCCGCCAGCCGCGCGATGCCGGCCTCGACCGCGTCGAGGAAGGCGTCCTGAAGGTGCAGATCGTCCACCGCGTAGGAGGAGATGTTGAGCTCCGGGAAGACGGCGAGATCGACGCCGCGCCCGGCGGCTTCGCGGGCCAGCGCGATCGTGTGGTCCACGTTGAAGGCGATGTCGCCGGTCGAGGCGGGCGGGCTCGCGGCGGCGACGCGCACGAAGCCGTGGCGATGGATCGCCCCGAATTGCGGCTTGCCGACCTTTGCCATCACAGCATCTCCGTCATCATCCCGACGCCCACCCCGATCGCCGCGATCCGCGCCGCGCCCCGGCCGGCATCGCCGAACCGCTCCACCCGGTGCGCCGTCATACGCCCGGCGCGCGCGCAGGCGAAGTGAATCAGCCCCGGCTCATCGCCTTTGTCCGTGAAGCCGGTGATGGCAAGGGCGATATTGGCGCGCGAGCGGGCGAGCGCGCCTTCGGCCATGGCGATCGACAGGGTTTCGGCGGCATGCTCCATCTCGTCCCCAAAAGCGCTCCGGGCGGCCCGGCAGGCGGAACCGGCCGTCCGCTCCGATTGTTCCAGTCAC
>CAZTPD010000030.1:0-16400 GCA_964614625.1 uncultured Sphingosinicella sp.
TGATGCCCCAGAAGCTGATGATCGAGAGGCGGTAGGAGAAGATCGGCCGCCCGGCGCGCTTCGGCAGATAATAATACATCATGCCGAGGAAGCCGGCGGTCAGGAAGAAGGCGACCGCGTTGTGGCCGTACCACCATTGCGTCATCGCGTCCTGGACGCCGGAGAAGAGCGAATAGCTCTTGGCGTGGCCGAGCGAGACGGGGACGGCGAGGTTGTTGACGATGTGGAGCACCGCCACGACCAGGATGAACGCCATATAATACCAGTTGGCGACGTAGATGTGCGGCTCCTGCCGGCGCTGGAGCGTGCGCAGGTAGATCAGGAAATAGACGACCCAGACGATGACCAGCCAGATGTCGGCATACCATTCCGGCTCGGCATATTCCTTCGACTGGGTGATCCCGGCGAGATAGCCGGTGGCGGCGATCACGCAGAACAGATTGTAGCCGAGCAGCACGAACCAGGGGCTGAACTGATCGGGCAGCCGCGCCCGCGTGGTGCGCTGGAGGACGTGGAAGGAGGTGGCGATCAGCGCGTTGCCGCCGAAGCCGAAGATGACGCCGGAGGTGTGGACCGGGCGCAGGCGCCCGAAGCTCGCCCAGGCCGAATCGACGAAGGTCAGCTCCGGCCAGGCGAGCAGCGCCGCGACCCACAGACCGAAGAACATGCCGACCACCGCCCAGGCCATGGCCAGCACGATCCCGGCCTTGGTCGGATCGTCATAATATTCGGCGAGCCGCTCGGGCGGCGGCTCCGGGTCGTAATAGCGCGCCGCGACCGCGAAGAGCAGCAGGACGCTGAAGCCGATGACGATCAGGCCGTGCAGCGCGACCGGATCGTCGCGCCCGGCGATCGCCAGCGCGAATCCGGCCAGCGCCAGCGCGGCCAGGACGAGGATCGCGCGCTGGCGCTCCGCGACCGTCAGGCCGGCCGCCATCCTGCCCGCCCCGCTCATGCCGCCGCGCCCGCCGCCGGGAACATGCCCTTCGACCCGCGGGCCGGCGCAATCGCGCGCCCGCCGCCCGCTCCCAGACATTCGACCACGTCACAGCCTCCTTGGCGGCGCGCGAACGCGCCGGCATTGATCCGATCGGGCCGGCGGCCGCGCATAACCCGCACGTCCCGGCCACGGGCGCGACCGTGGCGAGACGGGACGGCGAGGTCACTACGTAGTTCAACATAGATGGGCCGGCGCGGGCGCCGCCCGGGAATCAGCTTCCGACGTATTTCGCCAGGGTGTTCTGGAACTGGCGGAGCTGGAGCTCCTGGTAATTGCCGAGCTGGACCTCGTTGTTGAACGAGGATTTCAGCCCCTCCTGCACATAAGGAAGATTGTCCATGTCCTGCTCGAACACGTCGCCCAGGATGCCGATCTCGGCCGCCGCGGTCCATTTCTCGTCGGGGCCGAGGAAGCGCATCGGCGCGGATCTGGGCCGTTCCTGGCCGGGCGGCACGCGGGTCAGGATGCGGACCTCCATCAGGGTATGGTCCGCGTCCGGCCAGGGCCGCCAGCGATAGACGAGATTGGGCTGGAAGCCGGCCCACGGGCTGAAGTTCGGGAAGACGTTGTAGAGGATCGCGTCCATCATCTCGCAATCCGAGGCGAAGCCGACATCGTGGCCGAACATCTTGCTCGTCGTCGCGCGCAGGCTTGCGCCGAGCGCGGCGCGGGCGGTGCTGCCCTCCGGCACGCGCACATTGTAGCCGTTGCCCTCGTCCTCGGCCGGGGCGTCGTAATTGTCGGAGGAGCGGCCGTTATACTTGACGAACTCGTCGACGATCCACTGCTGCTCCTTGCCCGCCGGATCGACATGGGGGGACATGACGCCGAACGGCGTCACCGTCATGTTCACATGATCGCCGTAGATGTTGTAATGGGTGTTGGCGTCGCCCGTGAACGGCAGCAGTTGCGGGTGGGTGATGACGGTGTGCCAGCTTTCCATGAAAGCCTCCATCACCACCTTCCAGTTCGCCGGGATGACCTTGCCGACCCAGATCGCGGTGACGCATTCCTCGTGCTTCCAGCGCTGGAAATGCTCGGGCATGGGCGCGAGGAACTCCTCGAGGCTCGGTCCCTCCTCGCTCTCGCGAATGAAGACGTAGCCGCCCCATGTCCCGACCTTCACCTCGGGCAGGTGCATCCTGTCGTCATTCAGATGGGGGAAGTCCCAGCGGCACGGGATGTGCTTCAGCGAGCCGTCATTGTTCCAGGTGAAGCCGTGGAACGGGCATTGCAGCTCCGCCGACCAGCCGTCGCCGGTCTTGAGCTTGCGGCCGCGGTGGAGGCACACATTGTAGAAGGCGCGGATCGACATGTCCGGCTGGCGGATCAGCAGGAAGGACTTGCCGACATTGTCGTAGACGACATGGTCGCCGGGCTCCGGCAGCTCTTCCTCGCGCGCCGCGAACTGCCACACGCGCGGCCACATCCGTTCCTTCTCCAGCTCGAAATAGGCGGGATCGGTGTAGCGCGCGGCCGGGATCGGATCGGAGCCGAGATTCTCGTACACGTCCTGATACAGGAATTCGGGCACGGGATTGGTGTCCTCGGCCGCCAGGTCGCGGAAGGAAACGCCCGGACAGCGCGGCAGCGGCTCTCCTTTGATCTCGGGATCCCGTTCGGCCATGCGTGATTCTCCTCTCCAGGGGCCAGTCTAGCAGGCGCGGCCGCCGGCGCGACCTGTGGTTACAGCGAGGCTCATTGCGCGGTCAGGCCGCCGTCGACGACCAGCTCCGCCCCGGTGATGTAGGCGGCGTCGTCGGACGCCAGGAAGGCCACCATCGCGCCGATATCGTCGGGCTCGCCCATCCGCCCGGCCGGAATGGCGCCGGTGAGGATGTCGAACTGCTCCTTGTTGTCGCCGATCGCGACCTTCTGCATGTCGGTCCAGATCATGCCGGGATGGATGGTGTTGACCCGGATATTCTCGCGCGCGCACTCCATCGCGACCGTCTTGCTCATCAGCCGCACGCCCGCCTTGCTCGCGGCATAGGCGGCGCAGCCCGGCACCCCGATCTGGCCCGCGACCGACGACAGGTTGATGATCGACCCGCCGCGCCCTTGGCCGCGCATTTGCGCGAGGCCGGCCCGCGTGCCGAGGAAGACGCTGTCCAGATTGATCCGGAGCTGCCGGTCCCAGTCGGCCCTCGTGATCTCGTCCATCATCTTGAGCACCGCGATCCCGGCATTGTTGACCAGGATGTCGATCCCGCCGAACGCTTCGACGATCGCGGCGATCACGGCGTCCCACTGGGCCTCGTCGGTCACGTCCTGGCGCATGGCGCGCGCCTCGTGCCCGGCGGCGGTCAGCTCGTCGGCGCGCGCGGCGACGGCGTCCCCGTCGATGTCGGTGAGGAACACGCGCGCGCCCCGGCCCGCCATCTTGCGCGCCGCCGCGAAGCCCAGCCCGCCGGCGGAGGCCGCCCCCGTCACAAGTGCCGCCTTGCCCGTCAGATCGATCATGTCGCGCTCCTCGCTCGTCCGGCGGCAGCAAAGGCCCGCGCGCGCTCGCGGGCAACTGACGCATGTCGGAGGGGAGGGCTGTGCAATATACCAGTAAGCGATCGCGTCCGGCCCGGGTTACGCTCCGGCGAGCGCAAGGGAGAGGTTCGATGAGCGACTATGATGTGATTGTCCTCGGCACCGGCGCCGCCGGTCTCACCGCGGCGATCATGGCCCATGACGGCGGCGCGCGGGTGGGCGTGTTCGAGAAGGCCGGGACGGTCGGCGGGACCAGCGCCTGGTCGGGCGGGCAGATCTGGGTGCCGAACAACCCGCATCAGCGCGCGCTCGGCAAGCCCGACAGCCGCGAGGAGGCGCTGACCTACATGATGGCCCTGTCGCACGGCCTCATCGATCCCGTCTTCGCGGAGGCCTATGTCGACACCGGCACCGAGATGATCGAATATCTGGATGCGCGCACGCCCGTTTGCTTCGTCTCCGTGCCCGATTTCCCCGATTACCACCCCGAATTCCCGGGCGGGAAGCCGGAAGGCGGGCGCACGCTGGAATGCCCGACATTCCCCTATGGCGAGCTTGGCGAATGGAAGGAGCGGGTCGGCACGTCGCCTTATTATCCCGATTTCACCTACACGATCGGCGAGACCACGCTCGGCCAGTCCGTGCCGCAGCCCGCGCCGCCCGAGGAGAAGGAACGGCGCAGGGCCAATGACGAGCGCGGCATGGGCCTCGCGCTGGTCGGCCGGCTGCTCAAGGGCTGCCTCGATCGCGGCATCGTCCCCCAAGTCGAGCATCGCGCCCGGGAGCTGGTCATGGCGGACGGCGCCGTGGCCGGCGTGCGCTTCGACACGGCCGGCGGCTCCGTGGTCGTCCACGCGCCTAACGTCATCCTGGCCACCGGCGGCTTCGAGTGGAATCCGGAGCTCATCAAGGCCTTCACGCGCGGGCCGCTGACCCATCCGGTGTCGATCAAGACCAACACCGGCGACGGCCTCAAGATGGCCATGCGGGTCGGCGCGATGCTGGGCAATATGCGCGAGGCCTGGTGGATGCCGGTGATCGAGGTGCCGGAAAGCATCAACCCGATGGGCCGGCAATTGTGCACCTACGAACGGACCATGCCCGGATCGCTGATGGTCAACCGTCACGGCAGGCGCTTCACCAACGAGGCGTCGAACTACAACGCCTTCGGCGCGGCCTTTCACGAGCAGGACGTCAGCCGCTTCGAATATGCGAACCTGCCGTGCTGGCTGCTCTTCAACGGGGACTATTATTCGAAATACCCGTTCGTCGGCGGCCTGTCGGACGAGTTCGCGGAAGGCGCCCGCCCGCCCGAATGGATCGCTTCCGCCGCGTCGATCCGCGAGCTGGCGGAGAAGATCGGCGTCGACGGCGACGAGCTGGAAAAGACGGTCGAGCGGTTCAACGCCCACGCCGCCGAGGCCCATGACCCCGATTTCCGCCGCGGCGAAAGCGCCAACGATCTGTGGTGGGGCGATCCCGGCTGGCGCGGCGACCGGCGGGCGACGCTCGCGCCGCTCGGGCCGCCGCCTTATCATGCGGTGGAGGTGAAGAGCGGCGCGCTCGGCACCAAGGGCGGGCCGCAGACCGACGTCGATGCGCGCGTGCTGGACGTGGAGGGGGAGGTGATCCCGGGCCTCTACGCGGCCGGCAACGTCATGGCCTCGCCGATGGGCATGACCTATGGCGGGGCGGGCGGGACGCTCGGGCCGGGCATGATCTTCGGCTTCAGGGCCGGCCGGCATGCCGGCGCGCGCGCCCGGGCCAATGCGGGGGGCAGGGCGGCGGCGTGAACCGTGGGTGAGATGAGCCGCCATATCGTCCTCGCGCGTCGGCCGTCCGGGCTGCCGCGCCCCGACGATTTCGCGATCGAGAGCGCCCCGCGCCCCGTGCCCGGCGAGGGGCAGATGCTGGTGCGCAACCGCGTCTTCGCGATCGACCCGGCGATTCGCGGCTTTCTGGACGACCGGCCGAGCTACCTGCCGCCCGTCGCGCTCGGCGAAACGGTGCGCGGGATGGTGCTGGGCGAGGTGATCGAGAGCCGGCTGGACGGCTTCCGGCCCGGCGATATCGTCCGCGCGCTGGCGGGATGGGAGGAGCACAGCCTGCTCGATGCCGGCGCCCTGGGGCTGGAGGCGTGCGACATCGCCGACCCGGCGGACCTGTCCCTCTACATGGGCACGTTGGGGCCGTCCGGGCTGACCGCTTATGTGGGCCTGTTCGCGATCGGCGCGATCAAACCCGGCGAGACGGTGGCGATCAGCGCCGCCGCGGGCGCGGTGGGGTCGGTCGCGGGGCAGATCGCGCGGCTCGCCGGCTGCCGCGTGGTCGGCACGGTGGGCTCGGCCGCCAAGGCGGCGCTGGCGCGCGAGCTCGGCTACGACGCGGTGATCGATCACGGCGCATGCGGCGATCTCGGCGCGGCGATCGAAGCGGCGGCGCCGGAAGGGATCGACGTCTATTTCGACAATGTCGGGGGCGCGATCCTGGACGCGATGCTGCCGCGCCTCAGGGATCATGGCCGCGTGGTCGTGTGCGGCATGGTGGGCGATTACAACCATGCGGACGATCCCACGCCGATCCGCAACCTGTGGCAGCTCCTGGTCAAGCGCGCGACGATGCGCGGCTTCCTGACCTATGAGCATCCGGAGTTTCTGGACGAGGCGCGGCGCTCTATCACAAGCTGGGTGCGCGACGGCGCGCTGCGGCCGCTGGAGAATGTCAGCCACGGCATCGAGAGTGCGCCGGAGGCGTTCATCCGGCTGATGAGCGGGACGACGACGGGCAAGACGGTGGTGCGGCTGTAGCGCGCGGGGAGACGGCGATGGATTATTACGAGACGATCGGCAACGAGGCCGAGAAGCTGCTCGAATATGTCGAAAGCGGCACGACCGACAGCGCCGACGGGACGCTGGAGGTGCCGGTCTCCAAATATCTCGATCCCGACCGGTTCGCGCGCGAGATCGACCGGATCTTCATGAAGATGCCGTTGCTCGCGGCGCTGACGGCCGAGCTGCCGAAGCCCGGCGACTACAAGGCCATGGAGCTGCTCGGCAAGCCGCTGCTGATCACGCGGCGCAAGGACGGCACCGCCGCCGCTATGCTCAACGTGTGCGCGCATCGCGGCATGATCGTGGTCCCGGAAGGACGCGGCAGCGCGCCGCGTTTCTCCTGCCCCTATCATGCCTGGACCTTCGCCAATGACGGCCGGCTGATCGGCGTGAACGAGCCGGGCAAGTTCGGGCCGGTCTGCAAGGAAGAGCGCGGGCTGACGCAATTGCCCTGCGTCGAGGCGGGCGGGGCGATCTGGGTCGTGCTCACGCCGGGCGAGAGCATCGACATCGAGGCGCATCTCGGCGGCATGCTCGCCGATCTCGAGGCCTATGATCTCGGCGGCTGGCACTTCCTGGGATCGCGCACGATCCACGGGGCGAACTGGAAGATCGCCTATGACGGCTATCTGGAAGGCTATCACTTCGCCGCCGCGCACCCCGAGACCATCCATCCACGCACGTTCAGCAACATCATGCACTTTACCGCCTTCGGTCCCCACATGCGCGTCGGCTTTCCGCAGATCGGCATCCGGGACTCGCTGGGCGCCATTCCCCGGCCCGACTGGGGCGCGAACGAGAACAAGGGCTATGATTTCGTCCGGACGATCTTCCCGAACGTCTCGATCTTCTTCGCCCCGGAGCTGACCCAGGTCGCGCAGCTCGTCCCCGGGCCGACGCCCGATCGCAACACCACCCATCTCCTCTTCATCCGCCGCGATCCCCCGAAGGACGCCGAGGATGCCGAGGCGCTGGAGGGGATGATGAACTGGCTGCGCGACGTCGTCGACCAGGAAGATTACGGCGTCGGCCTCAAGGTCCAGCAGGGGCTGGAGGCGGGCGCGTTCGGTTCGGTCATCTTCGGCCGCAACGAGCGCGGCAACCAGTATTTCCACCGCTATGTCGACTATCTGGTGGACGGGGGCGACGCGCCGCCCGTGCTGTGAGCCTGCCGGTCCGCCAGATCGCCTATGTCGCGAACGACGTGCGCGCCGCGGCCCTGGCGCATCATCGCGCCTTCGGGTCGGGGCCGTATTTCGTGACGGACAATATCCCGCTGCGCACCTGCCTGCATCGCGGCCGGCCCGCGCCGCTCGACCACAGCTCCGCCTACGGCCAGTGGGGCGCGCTGATGATCGAGTTCGTGCAGCAGAACAATGACGGCCCGTCGGCGCTGCGCGACCTTCATGCGCCGGGCGAGGAGGGCTTCCACCATGTCGCCCTGTTCGTCGACGATCTCGGCGCGGCCCGGCGCGACTTCGCGGCGCAAGGCTTCGCGGAAGCCCTCTATGCCGAGATGAACGACGGCTTCGCCTTCTCGATGTTCGACACGGTCGCGCGCTACGGCCACATGATCGAGCTGTATGAGGGCGCGCCGGTGCTGACCGGCTTCTACGACATGGTGCGCGACGCCGCGCGCGGGTGGGACGGGCGCGAGCCTCTGCGCGACATCGCCTTCGCCTGAGCGGTCAGCCGAACGCGCGCAGCGGCTCCGTGCCGTCCCAGTCCCGGGCCGCGTCGCGCATCATCGCGAAGACCTCGGCGAGGCCGGGCGCCGGCTCGTAGACCTCGACCATGGTGCCCGGCCCGCCGCCCGTGTCGACATAGAAGGCCTTGCCGCCCGGCAGCTCGATCTCCTGCTCCATCGTCGCGCCCGCGCCGAGGCAGACCTCCCGCGCCCGGGCGATGTCGGGCACGGTGATGCAGACATGATGGACGCCGTCGCGCCCCGCATCGAGCCAGCTCTTGTAGATGGAGGGCGTGTCGTCGTGCTGCTCGATCAGCTCGATCTGGGTGTCCCCCCAATAGGCGATGGCCGCCGAGAAATCGATCCGCGCCTCGGCCCCCCGATAGCGGAAGCGGTCATAGGCGATATGCGGCAGGTGGAAGAAGGGGCCGACGCCCATCGTCTCCGTCCAGAATCGCGCCGCCTGCGCGATCCCGCGGGTCACATAGGCGATCTGCATGACCGGCCCGAGGCCGGCGATGGTCTGGCGCATGGCATGTCCTCCCCGCTCCTCATAAGCGGGAGAGGCGGGCGGGCGGTGCTGTGAAAATGGTGAGGTTGCCCGCGCCGCCGGCGCGCGGGCCGGCGGTCATGATTCCGATTGATGGCCTTCGCTCGCGCCGGTAGGATTTCCAAATCCCCAGCAACGGATGAGGGCATGGCGGCAGGATCGATCCGGATCGGCATCGGCGGCTGGGATTTCGATCCCTGGCGCGGCACCTTCTTTCCCGCCGGGCTGGCCAGGACCAGGCAGCTCGAGCATGTCGGGCAAAGGCTGACCGCGACCGAGATCAACGCGACCTATTACCGCACCCAGAAGCCGGAGCTGTTCGCGCGCTGGGCGAAGGCGGTGCCGGACGGTTTCGTCTTCGCGCTCAAGGCGTCGCGCTTCTGCACCAACCGGCGCAATCTGGCCGAGGCGGCGGAATCGATCGGCAAGTTCTGCGCGCAGGGCTTCACCGAGCTGGGCGACCGGCTGGGGCCGATCCTGTGGCAGCTCGCGCCGACCAAGCGGTTCGACCCGGACGAGATCCGCGCCTTTCTCGCGCTGCTGCCGACCAGCCGGGACGGGGTGAAGCTCCGTCACGCGATCGAGCCGCGCCACGAGAGCTTCCGGAGCCGCGCCTTCGTCGCGATGGCGCGCGCCGCCGATGTCGCGATCGTCGTCGCCGACCACGAAACCTACCCCCAGATCGCCGATCCCGCTTCCGACTTCGTCTACACTCGCCTGATGCGCGCGCGCGAGACGGAGCCGGCCGGCTATGCCCCGGCGGAGCTCGACCGCTGGGCCGAAGCCGCGCGCGGCTGGGCGGCGGGGGAGAGCCCGGCGGGGCTCGGTTATGTCACCGATCCGCCGGCGCCGGGCGCGCCGCGCGACGCCTTCATCTTCTTCATCGCCGGCGACAAGGTGCGCAATCCGCAGGCCGCCGAAGCCCTGATCGGGCGGCTCGCATGAGCGGCTTCTCCGCCGCCGGGGAGGTCGCGCGGCTGCTCGCCCGGCTGGGCGTCGCGGCGGGCGAGGGCGATCTCGTTTCCTGCTCGCCGATCGACGGCGCGGCGATCGGCCGGGTCGCGTCCGGCGACGCCGATGCCATCACGGCTGCCGTCGGGCGGGCGCACGACGCCTTCCGCGCCTGGCGTCTCGTGCCACCGCCGCGCCGGGGCGAGCTGGTGCGGCTGTTCGGCGAGGCGCTGCGCGCGGAGAAGGAGGCGCTCGGCCGGCTGGTCAGCCTGGAATGCGGCAAGATCCTGTCCGAGGGGCTGGGCGAAGTGCAGGAGATGATCGACATCTGCGACTTCGCGGTCGGCCTCTCGCGCCAGCTCCACGGCCTCACCATCGCCACCGAGCGGCCGGACCACCGGATGATGGAGACCTGGCATCCGCTCGGCGTGGTCGGCGTGATCTCGGCGTTCAACTTCCCGGTCGCGGTGTGGGCGTGGAATGCCTGCCTCGCCTTCGTCTGCGGCGACAGCATCGTCTGGAAACCCTCCGAAAAGACACCGCTTTGCGGCGCCGCCGTCGCCGCGCTCTTCGCCCGCGCGGCGGACCGGTTCGGCGATGCGCCGGCGGGGCTGCTGGAGGTCGTCCAGGGCGGCCGCGACGTCGGCGAGGCGCTGGCCGACGATGCGCGCGTGCCGCTCGTCTCGGCCACCGGATCGACCCGGATGGGCCGCGCGCTGGCGCCGCGCGTCGCCGCGCGCTTCGGCCGGACGCTGCTGGAGCTGGGCGGCAACAATGCGATGATCGTCGCGCCCTCCGCCGATCTCGATCTCGCGGTCCGCGCCATCGCCTTCGCGGCGGCGGGGACGGCGGGGCAAAGATGCACCAGCCTCAGGCGGCTGTTCGTCCATGACTCGATTCACGACGCGCTGGTCGCGCGGCTGCGCGCGGTCTGGGCCAGGCTCCCGGTCGGCAATCCGCTGGCCGACGGCGTGCTGGTCGGCCCGCTGATCGACGCGGACGCGGTCGCGGCGATGGGCGCGGCGCTGGACGAGGCGCGCGCGCAGGGCGGCACCGTCCATGGCGGCGAGGCGCTGGGCGGCAATCATGTGCGCCCGGCGCTGGTCGAGATGCCCGGCCAGACCGATGTCATGCGCAAGGAGACGTTCGCGCCGATCCTCTACGTGCTGGCCTATGCCGATCTCGAAGCCGCGATCGCGCTGCAGAACGACGTGCCGCAGGGCCTCGCCTCGTCGATCTTCACCACCGACCTGCGCGAGGCGGAGCTGTTCCTGTCCGCCGCCGGCTCGGATTGCGGCATCGCCAACGTCAATATCGGCCCGTCGGGCGCCGAGATCGGCGGCGCGTTCGGCGGCGAGAAGGAGACCGGCGGGGGCCGCGAGAGCGGATCGGATTCGTGGCGCGCCTATATGCGGCGCGCGACCAACACGATCAATTACGGCCGCGCCCTGCCGCTCGCCCAGGGCGTCGATTTCTCGCTGCCCGGGGAGGGCTGAACGGCGCCGTTGCGCTCCCGAAACTGAGCGATTTGTTAACCGTTGATCGGCTATCGGCTCAGGCTTCTCGCGGGAGATCATGGGGTGGGTTATTCGCGGAAGGTCGGCCCGCCGATCGTATCGGCAGCGGTGGCGACCCTCGTCCTGACCAATTTTGCGACTGTCAGCATCATCCGCGACAGCGGCGCGTCCCGCTTCGAGCTGTTCGGGACGATCTGGCCGATCGTGCTCACCTCCGCCGTCGCCGTGATCCTCGTCATGTCCTTCCTCTATCGCTCGATCGTCGATCTGGTGGGCGAGCTGGAGGAGCGTCAGGCGATCGCCCAGCATCAGGCGCTGCACGACCAGCTCACCGGGCTCGCCAACCGCGCGCTGCTCGAGGACCGGCTGGCGCAGGCGCTGACCCGCTATCGCCGCGCCGGCGAGCATGTCGCGCTGCTGATGCTCGATCTCGACCGCTTCAAGCAGGTCAACGACACGCTGGGCCACAACGCGGGCGATGCGCTGGTCGCCGAGGTTGGCGAACGGCTGCGCTCGCTGGTTCGCGAAACCGACACGGTGGCGCGGATCGGCGGTGACGAATTCGCTATCGTGCAGGTCAGCCCGAAGGGCGAGGCCGACGTGCGCCGGCTGTGCGAGCGGATCATCGGCGTCATCCGCCAGCCCTTCATGATCGGCGACCGCGAGGCGCGGGTGGGCGTCTCGATCGGCGCGGTCTTCGCCAGCAAGGAGGTTGCCGAGGCGTCCGAGCTGCTCCGCAAGGCGGACATCACCATGTACCGCGCCAAGGCGGCGGGCCGCGACTGCTTCCGCATCTTCACCGAGGCGATGGACGCCGACGTGCAGCGCCGCGACCAGATCGAGTTCAGCCTGCGCGCCGAGCTCGACGCGCCCGACGCGCTCCAGCTCCATTTCCAGCCGGTGATCGGCAATCGCGGCCAGGTGGTCGGGGTCGAGGGGCTGCTGCGCTGGGACCATCCGACGCTGGGCCAGGTCGCGCCGATGGACATCGTGCCGATCGCCGAGGAATGCGGCGTGATCGACCAGCTCGGCCTGATGGCGTTCCGCGAGGCGTGCAAGGTCGCGCGGCGCTGGCCGGACCTGTTCGTCGCCGTCAACCTGTCGCCGATGCAGTTCCGCAACCCGGATTTCCCGGCGACGCTGCGCCGGATCGCCGGCGAGCATGACGTCGCCTTCGGGCAGCTCGAGCTGGAGATCACCGAGGGGCTGTTCATCGAGCACGGCTCGCTGTGCGCCCATGCGATCGAGGAATTGCGCCGCGACGGCTTCCGCATCGTGCTCGACGATTTCGGCACCGGCTATTCCTCGCTCTCCTGCCTGCGCCGCTTCCCGGTGGACAAGATCAAGCTCGACCGCTCCTTCATCGACATCGCCGCGCGCGACCAGAGTGTCGCCATCATCCGCGCGGCGGTGACGCTCGGCCACGCGATGAGCCTGGAGGTCGTGGCGGAAGGCGTGTCCTGCGTCGAGGAGAAGCAGATCGCGCTGGAGGCCGGCTGCGACGCGGTCCAGGGGCACCTCTACGCCCACGCGCTCGCGCCGGAGAAGCTGGAAGCCTATCTCGCCGCCGCCCGCCGGGGCTCGGCGATCTCCGACGCGGCCTGAGAACCCCCTTCGTCACCCCAGCGAAGGCTGGGGTCCATGCTGACTCCGAATGGACCCCAGCCTTCGCTGGGGTGACGGGTCAGGGGAAACCAGCCGGACCCTAGGCTATATCGACATTCACTTTCTTTCCCTCTCCCTTGAGGGAGAGGGTAGGGTGAGGGTGTCGGGCGTTGGTGGCTATTCTCGGAAGCCGAGCCCCCTCACCCGACCCTCTCCCCGCAGGGGAGAGGGAGATCTGGGTTGAATGTCGATTGACCCTAGTTCAGCAGGTCGCCCAGCGGCGACACGAGCGGCGCGTGCCAGGATGTGACCAGCGCCCAGAAGACCGCGCCGCCGATCAAGGCGAACCAGCCCGGAAAGGCCGCGCGCCATGACGCCCGGCCGTCCGCCAGGGCCGCGAAGGGGATGAAGGAGGTGCGCGCCCGCCAGTCCTCCCATGGCGCGCCGATCAGCCGCGCCTTCTTGGCATCCTGCCCGATCGACCCGGCGGCGGCGAGGAGGAGGAGGCCGCCCGCGACGATCAGGTTGCGCGCGCTGCCCGATAGCGAGATGTGGACCAGCGCCCAGATGATGAAGCTCCAGTTCATCGGATGCCGGGTGATCGCGAAGACGCCGCGCGCCGGCCCGATCGCGCCCCCGGCGCCCGCCTCCGGGAAAGCCGGATTGCGGATCAGCGATCCGGCCAGCAGGACGCTGGCGACCAGCATCAGGGCGGAGGCGAAGGGCCACCACCAGAGCGGGGCCACCCAGAGCGGGGAGGGGTCCGCCGCCTGCCGCCAGACGAGGACCATCCAGCCGAGCGTGACCGCCGAGACCAGTGAATAGGCGCCGAGAAAGCCGCGTTCGCCCAGCCGCGCGACCAGCGCCGCGCGGAGCGGGTGCGACATCGCCAGATGCGTGCCGACGAAGGCGAGGGTCGCCAGCGCGAGGCTGACGACCGGGCTCATGACGTCCGCAAGCTCATCGCGGATTATAGGCGTGCGGCAGCGCGCCTTCCTGGGGCTGGCGGTAGCGGTCGCGCAGCCGGGTCTGGCGGTTGGTCAGATCCTGTTGCACGCCGTCGATCCACACCGCCTCGACGCCGCTGGCCAGTTCCAGTGGATCGCCGTCCCACACCACCACGTCGGCGCGGCGGCCGGGGCGCAGCGAGCCGATCTCGCCGTCCAGCCCCATCGCGGCGGCCGGCCGGGCGCTGATCGACGCGAAGGCCTCGTCCCAGCTGAGGCCGGTATGGCCCGGCACGTTGCCGATGCCGACCAGATTGCCGGCATATTGGGTGAGTATCCGCACCTGGCGCGATTCGTCGTCGTTGATCATGCCGAGCGAGACCTCGACGCCCGCCGCGCGCATCCGCCCGACATTGGACTGGGTGGCGGCGAGCTGCTCGAAGGTGGCGGGCAGGTCGTTGAGCGCGTTGGCGATGACGGGCACCCGCGCCGCCGCGATCCGGTCGGCGACGCGCCAGCCCTCGGTCGCGCCGACCAGCACGAGGCGCAGGTTCGGGAATTCCTGCCGCAGCGCCAGCGTCTGGAGGATATCGCTGGCCCGCTCGACATGGACGAGCAGGATCTGGCGGCCCGCCAGCACCGGCGCCAGCGCCGCCGCGTCGAAGCGGGTGAGCAGCACGTCGTCGGAGCGCCGCGCGTCGGACTGGATCAGCGGGTCGTTCGGCCCGGACCCCGCCCGCCCCGCGCCGGGGCGCAGGTCGCGCGCTTCCCGGAGCGCGTTGCGCAGCATCACATGCGCGGCGGGGCGGCTGCCGCCCGCGTCGCGCGCGCCGCCTTCGCCGAACTCGATGAACTGGAAGGCGCGCGGCCGGGTGATCGGCTCCATGTCGCCGCCCATGTCGATGACGGCGCCCTGCCCGGCGAAGATGCTGCGGCTGGTCCCCGGCGCCACGACGGCGCGGGTCACGCCCGCCGCGCGGCTCACCTGGATCGCGGTGGCCTGCGAATTGATCGCCGGGGCAACGTCGATCGCCGCGTTGAACGGCGTGTTCCCCGCGCGTACGTCGTTGGTGCCGGACACCGCGTCCACCTCGACCAGGCCGACGCGCGAGAAGCCCGCGACGATGCCGGGCGTCACCCATTTGCCGGTCGCATCGACCACGGTCGCGCCCGCCGGCACGGCGACATTGGCGCCCGCCGCCACGACGCGGCCGTCGCGTATGACGACCGTCCCCCCGTCGATCGGCGCGGAGCCGTCACCGACGACGACGCGGCCGCCGGTGATCGCGACGGTCTGGGCCGTGGCGGGCGCGGCGAGCAGCAAGGAGGCTGCAAGCAGAACCCCCCACCGTTCGCGAAGGCCTGCTTTTTCCTTTGCCGAGGAAGAGAAGGGCAGGGCTTCGACAAGCTCAGCCCGAACGGATTTGAGGAACGGGCGGAGCCTCATTTCACGTCTCCCTCGCCGGGCTGGCCGAGCTCGAAGTCGCTCACCGGGCGCAGCCGCGCATTGTTCATGTCGTAGAGCAGGGCGCCGTCGATCCACACCTGCTGCGGTCGGGTGTAGACGCTGAACGGGTGGCCGTTCCACAAAACGACGTCGGCGCGCTTGCCGACGCGCAGCGATCCGGTCTCCTCCGCGATGCCGAGCGCGCGGGCCGGGTTGATCGCCAGCCAGGTCCAGGCGACCTCGTCGGAGATGTCGATGCCCATCCGCCGGCCGTCGGCGAGCGCCTTGGCCGCTTCCTGGTTCAGCCGCTGGATGCCGTTGGCGTCGTCGGAATGGACGATCGTGCAGGCCCCGGCATTGTGGACGAGCGGGATATTCTCGTCGATCGCGTCATAGGCCTCCATCTTGAAGCCCCACCAGTCCGCCCACATCGCCGCGCAGGTGCCCGCGCCGCGCAGCAGGTCCGGAATCTTGTAGGCCTCGACCGCGTGGTGGAAGCTGGCGATCTCGAAGCCGAACTCGCGGCCCATGTCGAGCATGTTGGCCATCTCGTCGGCGCGGTAGCAATGGTTGTGGACCAGGATCTCGCCGTCCAGCACGCCGGCCAAAGTCTCCAGCGCGAAATCGCGCGGCGTGTTGGGATCGCGCGCGCGCCTGTCGCGATATTCGACGGCGCGCTGCCAGGTCTGGCGCATCAGCGCGATATTGCCCATCCGGGTCTGCGGCATCTGGTTGCGGTTGCCGTAGACGCGCTTGGGATTCTCGCCGCAGGCCATCTTGAGCCCGCGCGGCGCGCCGGGGAAGCGCATGCCCTGCATCGTGCGCGCCGGCACGTTGCGCAGCGTCACGCCGCGCCCGCCGAACAGGTTGGCGGAGCCGGGCAGGATCTGGAGCGTCGTCACGCCGCCATTGGCGAGCGCGCGGGAGAAGCCGGGGTCCTGCGGCCAGACGCTGTGCTCGGCCCACACTTCCGGGCGCACCGGCGAGGTGGCCTCGTTGCCGTCGCTGTGCGCCTCGACGCCGGGGCTGGGATAGTCGCCCAGATGGCTGTGCACGTCGATCACGCCGGGCGTCACCCAGCGGCCGGCGCCGTCGATCCGCGTCGCGCCTTCGGGGATCGGCGTGTCCGCGCCGCCGATCGCCTGGATGACGCCGTCGGCCAGCACGATCGTGCCGCCCTCGATCCGCCCGCCCTCGCCGTCGAAGATCGTCGCGTTGACGATCGCCGTCGGCACGCCCGGATAGGGGCGGTAGGTGGAGGGGTAAGGGTCTTCCATCGCCGCCCGGCGCGCCGGGGGCGGCGGCGTCGATTGCGCCGCCCCGCGCGGTTCCGCCTGGCCGCTCGCGCAGCCGGTGGCGACGAGGGCGGAGACGGCGAGCGCGG
>CAZTPD010000031.1:0-16206 GCA_964614625.1 uncultured Sphingosinicella sp.
AATCCGGTGCCGCCCTTCGTCTCCGCCAACACCGCCGATCTCAGCGCCGGCGGCGCGCTGTTCGGCGGCACGATCGGCGGGCGCTGGCAGAGCGGCTATGTCGTGCTGGGGATCGAGGCGGAGGCGAGCATCGCCGATCTCGACGACAGCGCACCGAACACGTCCGTCGCGGGCTTCGCGAACTCGGTGGAGATCGACTGGCTGGCGACCGTCACCGCCCAGGCCGGCATCCAGACGGGCCGCGTCCACGGCTATCTGGAGGCGGGCATCGCCTTCACCGGCAGCGAATATAGCGTGACCGACACGCGCGGCGGCCCCGTCAATCTCAGCCAGAGCGTCTCCGACACGCGCAGCGGCGTCGTGCTGGGCGCGGGACTCGAATATCTGCTCGGCGCCAACTGGTCGGTGCGCGGCGAATATAATTATCTGAACTTCGGCGCGAACGACTACCGGATCGCGAACGACACCTGGTCGATCGACCAGACCATGCACATCGGCCGCTTCGCGATCCTGTACCGGTTTTAGGCGTCCGATACCTCGCCCGCCGCCGCTTCAGCTACAGCGGGTGACGCGGCGGGCCTCGCCCTCCGGGTTGGTGATCTCCATCGTGTCGGCGTCGATGGCGGCTGCGGTCAGCTCGCGCGGGTTGCCGACATTGATGAGCCGGTTGCCGTTCAGCTCCCAGCGGCCGGCGTCGTCGCCGCCCGGCGCGCCGAGCGTGCCGTCCGCGCGGAAATCCATC
Source organism: uncultured Sphingosinicella sp. (assembly GCA_964614625.1). Lineage (GTDB taxonomy): Bacteria > Pseudomonadota > Alphaproteobacteria > Sphingomonadales > Sphingomonadaceae > Allosphingosinicella. The sequence goes on from CAZTPD010000031.1 coordinate 743, forward strand.
GCGTCGGCGCAGTCGCCGCTGTCGGTCCAGCGGCCGACGACATAGTCGCGGGTCAGCTCCGCCGAAGCGCCCGCCGGAGCCGGGTTGCCGGCATTCGCGGCCGCGTCGGCCGGCGCCGCCGCATTGTCGGCGGTGGCGGCGTTGTCGCCGGCATTCTCGCTGCCCGACGCTGTGTTGCAGGCCGCCAGCGCGAGCGCGGCCGTGCCCGCCAGGATCAGCTTCGTCTTCATCGGAAAAGTCCCCCCGAGTCTCGATCCGCCGCAATGAAGCACAGCCCGCGCCGTCGGGGAAGCCGTCCGCCGCCTCACAGCGCCTTTTCGTAGATCCGGTAGACGCGGTTGACCTTCGATTCGATCGCGGCGGCGATCGAGAGCATCCCCTGATTGTCGTCGAGGATCCAGCCGACCTCGCCGCGCGTCATGCCGTAGGCGGAGGTGCCGCCCCGGCGGATATATTCGATCAGCATGAAGGCGAGCTGGCTCGCCATCCGGCTCGCCTGCAACCGTTTCACCACGCCCATCAGCGCGACCCGCCCGCCCTCGAACCGCTGCCGCCGGAGCCGCCAGAGCAGCTTCGCCCAGCCGAACGGAAAGAGGCTGCCGCCCAGCTCGCGCAGGAACGGGTTGATGTCCGGCAGGGTCAGCATGAAGGCGACCGGCTCCCAGACGCCGTCGGACTCCAGTTCGGCGATCCGGATGATCTCGTCGAACACGATCGGCTTCAATTTCTTCCCGGCGAAGGCGATCTCGCTGTCGGTCAGCGGGATGAAGCCCCAATTGTCGCTCCACGCATCGTTGAGGATATTGAGGATGATCGCGGCTTCCGCGTCGAATCGGCTCTTGTCGATCTTGCGCACGCGGATGCGCGGATTCTTTTCGCCCGCCGCGACGATGCGCTGGATGAGCGGCGGGAAGCCCTTCACCACGTCGAGATCGTAGGTCAGCAGATCCTTGACCTTGCCGTAGCCCGCGCCCTCGACCCAGCCCTGATAGGCGGCCCGGTTGTGCCCCATCATCACCATCGGCGGATGATCGTGCCCCTGCACCAGCAGCCCCGGCTCGTCCCAGATGCCGAGCGAGAACGGCCCCATCGACCGGGTCATGCCCCTGGCTTTCAGCCAGTCCTCGGCCGCCGCGATCAGCGCGCCGAACACCGCCGCGTCCTCGCCCTCGAACATCCCCCACTGGCCGATGCCCGCGCCCATATGTTCGAGCACGAGCCGGTCCACCTGCGCGGAGATGCGCCCGACGACGCGCCCGTCCCGCTCGGCGAGGAAAAACGCCGCCTCGGCATGCTCGAACCAGGGATTCTTCCCCGGCGTGATCAGCCCGTTCACCTCGTCCCGGAGCGGCGGCACCCAGTTGGGATCGTCCGCGTTCAGCCGATAGGCGAGGTCGATGAAGGCCTTCTTGTCGGCCCTGGTGACGACGGGACGGACGGTAATGCTCATGGTCGCGCCCTATCGCCGGTCAGGCAGGCAAGTCGAGAGGAAGCTCAGTCCCGTTCGCGCCGCCGCGGATGCCCCGTCGCCACGCCGCCGGACAGCTCCGCCACCCACGGATAACGCTCCGCCACCTCCGGCGTGTAGCCGAGGTTGAACACGGTCGGGCTCTTCGCCGGGCGCTGCGCGCGGTCGTAATAGGTGCCGAACAGCTTGTCCCAGAAGAAGGTGGTGATGCCGTAATTGCCGTCCTCGTCGTGGAAATGATGCTCCATGTGGCGCTTCTTCATCTCCACCAGCAGCTTGTTCCTCGGCTTGTAGGCGAGGTGCTGGATGCAGTGGACGAATTCGTAGATGCAGGTGGTGATCAGGCCCGTCGCGAAGGCGATCGCGGCGGCGCCGAAGCCCGCGTCCCAGGGCATGCCGATCGCATAGCCGATCGGGATGACGCCGAGCGCGATGGTCGGCAGCGTCGTGTGCAGCGCGCCGAACAGCACCTCCAGATGGTTCGGATCCTGATGGTGATCGTAATGGATGCGCTTCCAGGTCGAGGCGAGCAGCGGCATCTTGAACATCCAGCGGCTGTGCAGCACCCAGCGGTGCAGCACGTACCAGATCAGCGGATAGGCGAGGCTGGAGACGCCGATCGCCAGCAAAGTCGGCACGAGCGGCGCCGGCTGCCACGCGAAGGCGCCGATCGCGGCGACGCTGAGCAGCAGATAGGCGATGATCGCCGGATACTGGAAATAGGCGATGACGAGCTCGCGGAACGTCATCTTGTCGAGATGATGCTCGCGGCGCCAGAATGACGGGCGGAGGGTCTGGGCGGTCTTCACTTCTCTTGTCCGAATGTCCTTGTAGCGCGCGCGGCGCGACGATGGGAGCGCCATTGCGCCCCGATATGTGACGAGCAGATGAACGCGCAATAAGGCGCTTTTGGGGCGCCGGGAGGGCGGTTGGAAAGCGGGACGAGCCGCATCCACCCCCTCGTCATTCCGGCGAAAGCCGGAATCCAGCTTTTCTTCTCCGCGTCTCTGCGTCTCTGCGCGCAATAAAAGGATGGTTCGCGCAGAGACGCAGAGACGCAGAGACGCGGAGGAAAGGGAGAAGAAGATGGATTCCGGCTTTCGCCGGAATGACGGAGAGTTCAACCCTCTCGCGCCGCGACGATGCGGTTGGCGAGATCCCAGTCGACCTGCCGATCCACGTCGATCGGCCCTTCGGCGAAGGGCATCAGCACCGGCTTCGTCTTCACGCCCACGGCGCGGGACAAGGCGTTCAGTACCGTCTGCAACGTGAACAGCCGGCTCTTGTAGAGCAGGAAGGCGAACAGCCCGAAGGCGCCGATCAGCCGCTTCGGCTTCTTGCCGAACTGGCCGCCGCCCCGGAACACCTGCGCGCCCTCGATCCCCTTGGGGGTCAGCAGCGCATAGAGGTTGCACGAGGAGAAGGCCCCGTCGCGGAAGCGGTGGAAGGCGCGGTTCCCTTCCGGATATTTCTCCAGCACGTAGCTGGCCGGCGTCAGGCCCAAGGCCGCGTCCGCCTGGACGCCGTCCAGCGCGTCGCAGAAGAAGCGGACCATCTCGGCGGTGTGCAGCGCATTGTCGCCGGTGGTGATGACGAGCGGCAGCATGTCCGCGCTCGCCACGGCGGCGACGCTGGTCGCGATATTGTCGCGGCTGGGCACATAGGAGATGGCGTCGGCGCCCGGCAGCCCGGCGAGGATCGTCTTCGCCTCCGCGATGCTCTCCTCCTCGATCGCGACGATCGTCCGCCCGATCCGCCCGGAGTCCAGCACGGCGGCGACCACGCGGCGCAGCATCGGCTGGCCGGCAATGTCGATGAAGCATTTGTGGGAGACGCCGCCGGCCTTCGCCAGCGGATCGAGATTGCCCCGGCTGGCGGCCAGCACCAGCGCCGCGTAGCGCGTGTCGGTCATGTCGGCCTTCGTCTCCCGGTTCGGCGCGTCTTCAGGAAAGGAACGGTCCCTTCAGCGGCGCCGTCACCGGCGCGATAGACGGCAATCGCGGCAGTTTTGCAACCGCCTCGCGCAGCGCGCCGAGCGTGTCCGGCGCGATCAGCCCGGCCGCGCAGCCGTCCAGCTTCGCCCACACCTGCTCCATCGTGAACGGCGCGGCGAGGCTCCCCGCCGGCATCGGCACTTGCGCTTCGAAGCGCCGCCCGTCGGTCAGCACCACCTCGACCCGGGTCGGGAACTCGCCCTCCGCCTTGTCCACCGGATGGCGATGGATGCGCGGATAGAGCGCCCGGATGTCGGGCCGCATCGCCGCGTCGTCGGTGAAATCGCCGAGCGCCGCATTGCCGGTCACGAGCGCGCAGGCGACGCCATATTCCAGGCTGAACTTGGCCTGGAGCGCGTCTTGCGGATCGGTGTACATCAGATTGTTGAGATGTGAGACCGGGGCATGGACATGGATCGCATCCACCTGATCCGGCGTGATATTCCCGTTTTCCTTTATGGTTAAAATACCGTCCATCGCGCGGTGCGCGCTGCCGCAATTGGGGAAGCGCTTGGTCTTGAGCCCGCTGGAGAGGATCAGCAGCGGATCGCCGATACTCGCCGTCTCGAAGCGCAGAGTCTGGCCATGCTCGACATGGGTGAGCCCGTCGCGCAGCGCCTCGTAATCGGGGCCGACCATCAGCTGGTTCATCCCCGTCGGCCCGTCCAGCGTGCCCTGCCCGGCGTCGATCCCGGCGCGGGCGAGGCTGGCCGCCATCACGCCGGACTTGGCGGCGAGCCCGGCGTGGAGCGGCTTGGTCATCGTGCCGAACTGCGACATGAAGCCCGCCGCCATGCTGGTCGCGATCGACACCGCGTTGGCCGCGCGCCCGGCGTCCAGCTTCAGCAGCCGCGCGCACGCCGCCGCCGCCCCGATCGCGCCGACCGTCGCGGTGGCGTGCCAGCCCCGGTTGCGGTGCACCGGGTTCACCCCCTGGCCGACCCGCCCGAGGATCTGGAGGCCCGCGATATAGGCGTCGATGCACTGCCGCCCCGACGCGTCCTCCGCCTCCGCCAGCGCAAGGATGGCGGGCACGAGCACGGCGGTGGCATGCGCCTTGGCCGGATCGAAATTGTCGTCGAAATCGAGCGCATGCGCCGCCGTGCCGTTGACCAAAGCGGCCCAGGGCGGCGCCAGCGACCGGCCGAACCCGATCGCAGTCGAAGGCCCGTCGCCCCACGATGCCGCCGTCTCGAACACCCGCTGCGTAACGGGCTCGACCGCGCCGGGGATAGAGACCCCGATCACATCGATAAACTGCCGCCGCGCCGTCTCCACGGCGGCCTCGGGCCAATCATCCGGCGTCTCGGCAAGCCAGCGGCCGTAGGCGAGAACGGGGGTATCGGTCATGGTGGGGGAGATAGGGGGTTCGGCGGAGGAAGGGAACTGCGGGGGCTTTTGTCTGAAACGCCAAGCGAGCTTTGATGAAGACGATTATATTTTGCGAAGTTTGGATGCGATGTAATAATATGACATGATGAGAGTCCTTATGGTGCGGCAACTCGCTACCTGCGTCTTCGCATCCTTGATTTGCATTGCCTGTGACTCAGGACGTGGTGCGTGGAACTGGCAGGAATACCAACCGCCGGACTGGAGGCAGTATCGCGCGCGGGAAGCGAACGTTCCGAACGTTCCTCCGAACCCGTCGCCGAGCCGGAATGGGATTGGAGGTGACCGATTTACCTTCGGGGATCTAAAGTCGGAAACCGACGAAAGTCTTGCTCGGCGGCTTTTGGGCGAAGCTGGAGGACGCATCGCCTATATCGACCGTTATTGGAGGCGTTGGAATCTTTATAACGGCGACGATGACGGCGCGGAAAGGATCGATCTTTACACTCGCCCCTACGCGCTGGGCTCGCAGTATGGCTTGTGTGGTGTCGAGAAATATTCTGTAGAATTTGATGATGAGGGGCGCATCCGATCCGTGACGGTTAGCCAACGTTATGGCGTCGAAGGGCCAATTTTTCAGAAATCTGACTTTGATTGGGAGCATTACAGCAATGTGATGTGCGCATCAGTTCCTGCGACTCATGCGCCGTCTTACTTCCCTGCAACGGACTCAATCATGGCAGATAGAGCTGCCGAGCTCCTAATCGTTCTTTTCGATCTGGCAGCTTCATCGGAGCCGCTTCCATTTTCGTTGGAATGCCGCGCTTGGGAGGAGCGACGAGATTGTGGTCAAGGCATCCGGGAGTATCTTGGCCAGCTTCGGCTTGAGGAAATCGATGAGTTCAGCTTGGTCAATTGCTCACTTGAAGATGTGTCGCCCCATTCCGTCTGTTTCACTATCACAACGGGCGTTCATCAAATTGGCCCCTTCCCAAAACATATCACAGTCAGAGGCTCAACCTACATGAACAACGTGCGCTTGGACTCAGTTGAGGTTCTAGAAAGCTTTACGGTCAGCTAATGTTTCGAGAGCTTCGATGGCCATCCTAGATTGCAAGCTGTCATGCTCGATTGTTGGATACAAATAGGATTTGCCCTGTCAGCCTGAGGCGAATCGCGTCCTTGTGCCCGGCTCTTTGACACCAACAATCCCGATGCTTTTTCGCGGGCGCTCTGCCCCCGCCGAAACACCCCTCACCCTGTCAACTTAGTCAACTTATCCCTCTGCGCGCTCACACCAGCCGCAGCTTGCGCGCCACGCCGCCCAGCGCGAGTCGGTCGTCGCGGGTGAGGCCGTGGCGCAGGGCCAGCCAACTCGTCGCCGCCCACAGCGCCAGCACCAGGGCGAAGCGCAGCGGGCCGCCCGCCGCCCAGGCCGCGCCGGCCATCAAGGCGACGCCGACGAGCGCGACGCCGAGGCCCTGGAAGAGCTTGTAATCGAAGGGCGAGAGGCGGTCGGCGATACGCAACTCCAGTGTCGCGGCGTAGCTGGAGGCCATCGTCGCCGCGCCGACTGCGATCGCCATGCCGATCGCGCCGTAGGCCGGAGCCAGCCAGGCGGCGAGCCCGACCCAGAGCGCGGCGGCGATCAGGCTGTTGAGCAGGGGCAAGGCGCGGTGGCCGATCATCTCGACCAGAGTGGAGGCCGGGCCGACGACGGCCTCGAACGCGCGCGCGGCGACGAGGATGTAGAGGATGGGCAGCGCGGCGGCCGCCTCCGGGCGGTAGATGCTGAGGATATCGACCCCGGCGAAGATCAGCAGGCCCGCGAGCGGCACGACGAGCGCGGTCGAGACGCGGCTGGCGAAGCGGTAGAGCGGCGCGACCTGGGCGCGGTCGACATGGGCCTGGGCGGAGGAGAGGGGGCCGAGCACGTACTGGAAGGCCTGGCGGACGATCAGCGGCACGGTGGAGAGCTTGCGCGCGATCTCGAACAGCCCCGCCGCCGCCGCGCCCGCCGCGCCGGGGAAGAGCAGGTTCAGCACCACAGCCGGCGCGTCGATCAGCAGCCGGCGGGACAGATCGGCCGGCAGGAGGGCGACGCCGGACGCGAGCAGCTCGCGCATCAGCCGCGCGGGGATCGGCGCGGCGAGGAGCTGGCGAAGGTCGTAATAGCGGCCGAGCAGCCGGACGGAGAGGGCGGCGGTCAGCGCGAGCGAGCACAGATGGGCCAGCATCAGCCCCTCGGTCGCGAAGCCGAGCAGGAAGAAGCCGATCGCGAACAGGATGCGGGCGATCTGCTCCCAGAAGATGCGGAGGCGGATCTCCGGCCCGAAGGCGCGCCGGGCGCGGGCCGCCGCCGTGGCGGTCTCGACGAAGCTCCACAAGGGCAGCGCCCAGGCGAACAGGGCGATGGCGGCCGGGAGCCGCGCGGCGTCCTCCGGCGCGACGGAGAAGATGCCGGCCACCGCCTCGGCGTTGAGCGTCACGATCAGCGCGAGCAGGGCGGCGGGGAGGACCGAAGCGATGAGGGCGAGCTTGACCGCGCCATGCACCTCCGCCTCGTTCGCGCGGGTCGGCACGATGCGCTGGAGCGCGGCGGTCATGGCGAGGCCGGTGAGGTTGGTGGCGAGGCTGACCGCCGCCCACAGCACGACATAGATGCCGTAGGTCGCGATGCCGAACAGCCAGGTGTAGAGCGGCTGGGCCAGCGCCTCGATCAGCGCGCCGAGCCGCGCCAGCCCCGCCAGCGCCGCGCCGCGCGCGACCTCGTCGCGGGTGACGGCGGGCTTGCCCCCCGCCTCGCTCACGCCGCGCCCGGCGCGCGCGGGCCGAGGAGGATGACCGCCGCGCCGGCGAGGCAGATGGCCGCGCCGATCGTGTCCCACCGATCCGGCCTGACGCCCTCGACCGCCCAGAGCCAGAGCAGCGAGGCGGTGATGTAGATCGCGCCGTAGCCGGCATAGGCGCGGCCCGCCGCATCGGTCTCGACCAGGGTCAGCAGCCAGGCGAAGGCGGCGAGGCTGGCCAGGCCGGGGATCAGCCAGAGCGGCGACTTGTCGAGCCGGAGCCACGCCCAGAAGGCGAAGCAGCCGGCGATCTCGAACAGGGCCGCGGCGGCATAGGCTGGAAACGTCATTCCTCGGTCCGGATCAGCACCGTCTCGCCGACCAGGGCGAAGAGCAGGAACGGCCCCCAGGCGGCGAGAAAGGGCGGGTAGGCGCCGAAATTGCCCATGGCGAGGGCGAAATTGTCGGCGACGAAATAGGCGAAGCCGAGCGCCATGCCGAGCACGGCGCGGGCGAAGACCTGCCCGGATCGGGCGAGGCCGAAGGCGGCGATCGCGCCGAGCAGCGGCATCAGGACCGACGACATCGGCGCGGCGATCTTGCGCCACAGATTGGCCTGGAGCGAATCCACCGGCCGATCGGCGGCGCGCAATTCGGCGATCGAGCGGCGCAGCGTTCTGAAATCCTGCTGATCGGGATTGACGCGCGCCAGCGTGAACTGGTCCGGCGTGATCTCCGGCCCGAAGGCGAGAGCGGACATTTGCTGCTGCCGGCCGGTATCGACGTTGAACATCGTCACGTCGTCCAGCCGCCAGCCGGCGCCGGCGCGCTGCCCCGTCTCGGCCCGGGTGATCCGACGCAGCGTGCCGCCCGCGCGCTCGTAGACGGTGATGCCGGAAAGGCGCACCGCGTCGCCCCGGCCGCTGACCTGGCGCACGAAGATGAGGTCGTCGCCATGCGCCAGCGAGACGTTGGTCTGGATGTCGCTGCCCGGCGGCACCGGCCCCCAGTCCGCCGCCTCCCAGGCGTCGAGCGCGGCGTTGGCGCGGGTGACGATCCGCTCGTTGAACACGAAATGGACGAGCGCGAAGAGCGAGGCGGCGAGGATCAGCGGCGCGATGATCTGGTGGGCGGAGATGCCCGCCGCCTTCATCGACACGATCTCGCTGTTCTGGTTGAGCCCGACCAGGGTGATGAGCGCGCCGAGCAGGACCGAGAAGGGCAGGAAGCGGTTGACGAGCTGCGGCAGCCGGAGGCCGACATAGCGCCACAGCTCCGCGTCGCCATTGCCCGCGACCGCCAGGATCTCGCCCGAATTGCCGAGCAGGTCGAGCGTCATCAGCACGACCACCAGCATCGCCAGCACGGCGAGGCTGCGCGTGACGAACAGCCGTGCCATGTAGAGCGCGATCGGGCGCGACGGGAAGAAGGAAAGGTTGATCATTCGGCGGCCTGGAGATCGCGGCGGTGGCGCCGGCGCAGCAGCTTGCCGAGCCGCTTGCCGAGCATGGCGAAGACCCGTTCGAGCGCGCCGATCGGCTGGCCGCCCGGCTTGTGCGCGATCGTCCAGTACATCCAGCCGATCAGGGCGGCGAAGAGCAGGAACGGCGCCCACAAGGCGATGAGCGGGTCGATCCGCCCGAGCGCGCCCATCTGCTCGGCATATTGGTTCACCTTGTGATAGGTGACGACCATCACGATCGACAGGAAGATGCCGAGGCCCGACGTGCTGCGCTTCGGCGGAATCGCCAGCGCGACGGCGAGCAGCGGCAGCATCAGGATCATCGCGATCTCGACCAGCCGGAAATGGAGATTGGCGCGCGCCCCGTTGCGCCGGGCCTCGTCGGCCTGCGCGGAACGCCCCTCGCCGAAGAGCTGCGGCAGGGTCAGCTCGTCGAGCGCGCTCCCGCGTCCGCGGAACGATTCGATCGCCGGCAGGTCGATCGGCAGATCGTGCCGCTCGAAGCTCAGCACGCGCGGCGCGGGGAAGCCCGGCTCGTCATGGACCAGCCGGCCGTTCAGGAGGCGCAGCACGATCGCGTTGGGATCGTCGGTGGCGAGGAAGGTGCCGCGATCGGCGGTGACGGCGAGCGAGCGCCCGCCCCCCGTCTCGGCCCGCACGAACACGCCGTGCAGATCGGTGCCGTTATTTTCACTGCGCTCGACCCTGAGCGCCATCCGCCGCCCGAAATTGGTGAACTCGCCGACCTTGATCGACGCGCCCAGCGCGCCCGAGCGCAGGTCGAAGCGCAGCTCCTGATAGGCATATTGGGCATAAGGCTGGACGAAGCCGACGATGGCGATGTTCACCGCCATCAGCGCGACCGCGAAGAGATAGGGCACGCGCAGCAGCCGCCCGTAGCCGATGCCGACGGCGCGCAGCGAATCCAGCTCCGACGACAAAGCCAGCTTGCGGAAGGCGAGCAGGATGCCGAGCATCAGCCCGAGCGGGATGCCGAGGCCGAGATATTCGGGGATGAGATTGGCCATCATCCGCCACACGACATTGACCGGCCCGCCCTCGCTGACGACGAAATCGAACAGGCGCAGCATCTTCTCGAGCAGCAGCAGCATCGCGGCGAGGACCAACGTGCCGAGCAGCGGCACGAAGATCAGCCGGGCGAGATAACGGTCGATTTGCGTCGAAAGGGCCAAGCGGGCGGCTTTCCGGGGCGCGAGGAACGGGAGGCGAAAGCCTATAACCGCCGGGCGGCGCGCGGTCATGCGCGAAATGGCGGGGCGGGCGCCCCGGAGCCGGGCGGCGATCGCAGGTCAGGCGAACCGGCACCGTCATTGCCCGTAATTCCGGCAGCCCCGGGCTGACGAAGGTGCGGGCGGCGGCGAACGGCGCGATCGGCACGAGTGGCATGAATGTCACATGGGAAGGCGGGGGCATTCTCCTGCGATGCGCGCCATATCCGGAGCGCGCCGACGGGCTCCGACAAGGATCGGGAGCGAGGCGTGGGCGATGGGAAACATGTTCCGGGCCTGTCGAAGAAAGCCAAATCGCGCCGAGCGTGACAGACGAAATCCTACAATGGAAGGGCGGCCCTTGGGTTAATATGCTATTTCGGTTTTCTCGCCCCGGCTTTCCCGAATAGATATACTGTCCCTGAAATTCCTGTCCCCGAAATTACTAGAGAGAACGGAGAAATGTTTTGCGCGGCTCCTCCCAAATGAGAATCCCTCTGCTGAAGCGCCTCGCCTCCTGTCTGGTGGCTGGCATGGCCGTCCTAGTTGCGGGTTGCTCAAGTTCGGACGATAACAGGTACGTCCGCGAAGGGGATTTGTTTTTTGATGATGCAATGTCCCGGCTCACACCGAGCGACCGGGAACGATTGGAAGAGAATGGCCCAGAAAACATCCGTGGATTTGCATTCAAAGGTGATCGTAAGACTTGTGTCGTGATCCTCTCAGACAGGGAAAACCTCGTAACCCACGCACCTGATCCAGCCTATTGCTATGACAACGCGTCAAATCAATTCATTGAGAAGCTTTAGCCACAATCATTCTGATTTTTTGCCGTAAAATGAGCAGGAATTCCGGGGACAGGGAATTCCGGGGACAGCATACCGAATTCCGGAACTTGCGGTGAATTCCCTGTCCCCTGAATGTTTCAGTAAATTCTCGATTCGGATGGCCATTTCATGGGCATTGCGCTGTTACCCTGATTTCCTTTGCGGATGTGCTGTCCGGAGACTCAGCCGAGACTATTCCTTCGATGCGATTTCCCGAAACGTTCAGAAATCCGTCTTCACGCATGGCGAAGACAACATCATCAAGGTCCGACGTCGGATAGAATGTCACGATGTCCATCCCGTCCGCATAGCGGGCGATACTGATCGCCGCCCCCTCGGCAAGAACCCGAGCCATGGCTTCCATCGAATCGCCGGCATTGGAATTCGGGTCACCGCGCAAGGGGGTCAGGAGATCCTCCGACAATCCAGATGCCGCGGCATCGAGCGCCAAGGCAATTGTCCGGTCAGGGTCAACCGGCGACGCATAATCACGCAAGCACTGAAAGGCCTGCAATTCATATTGGCGTCCATCGTAATCAACTGTCACCCTGCCATTACCGGTCTGGGCAATCTGGTTCCGCGCGGTTTGTGGTTGCGCCGCATCTTGTCCGCCAGCGTTTTCATTCGCATCGATGGGCATGGGGTCGCCACTGCAGCCCGCGAGGACGGCCAGAGTAACGACGAGAGCTATGTGGTATAGATTGGCCATGAACATCTCCAAGCAAGTAATTCCGGTAATCCCGGGGACAGTTTACTAATTCCGGCGTTAATCCCGGGGACAGTTTACTAATTCCGGCGTAATTCCGGGGATAGTTTGCTAAACTCCCAGCGAGATGCAGCGTCTCGCATCGGTTTCACGCAAAGGCGCGAAGAGTCCGAGCAATGCACGGACTTTGGTATCCCTTCCGACCCCTTTGCGTCCTTCGCGTCTTGGCCGAAGGCCCATCTCCTTCCTTTCCCCGCGCCTCCGCGCGCAAGCTGTCCCTCGACCCCTTGCAATGTAGGATTTCTTCTGTCCTATCCTGGTCGATGATCCGGCACGTCCTCACCTTGCCATCCACGCCGATCCGGACGACCCGGGCAGGCGTTCCCGGTGTGACTTTGGTGTGACCTTCGGCCTGCCTGCCGCTGTTCAAATAGATATACTGTCCCCGAATAAATAATCGCGTCGTCATTCGCAGGCCCAGGATTGCGGCCGATGGAAGGGCAGCGCATCGACGGTCACGCGGCAGCGTTCGGCGACGGGCAGACGCTCCATCGCCTCGAACATCACGATGAGATTGCCCAGGGCGAGATCCAGATCGCGACGCTCGACGAAGACCTGCTTCCCGCGCGGATGGAGCAGGACACCGGCGCCGTCGGTTCCCCGGGGCATCGACGCCAACTGACGGCGCGGGAGGGCATAGTAGCTGTACCTGTTCTCGCCGGACAGTCGCACGGTCAGCCACTCCGGATGACCTTCGATCGGAAACAGGCACGCCTGGCCCTCGCCGAAGCGTTGGCAGTCTCCAACCCAGGCGCTCCCGATCAGATGCGGCGGACGCACGACATCGGATGGAGAATGCAGGGCGTCGGCGCTTTCGTAGTCGCAGGCGGCCGTCGCGAGGCCGAGCGCGGCGGCCGCCAGAACGCGAGTCCATCGCGTCATGGTCCGAAACACCGCCGCCCCGATGCCCGATGCCGCAACTCACGCATGACCCGATCCCCGATCCGATGAACCTTCCGCCCTACATTAAGGGGGCGGTTTCGTTACGCAACATGGGGAATTCCGGGGACAGTATATCTATTTGACGATTACAGAAGGTGCCGTTAGCCAGTCGTCATGGCCCGGCTTGCCCGCATCGTCATTCCCGGCGTGGCGCATCACGTCACCCAGCGCGGCAACCGCCGCTTGCCGGTCTTCTTTTCCGACGAGGACCGGCGGCTCTATCTCTCGCTCCTGGCCGAGGCGTCGCGCGCCAGCGGCACCGTCTGCCTCGCCTGGTGCCTGATGGACAATCATGTCCACCTCGTTCTGGTGCCGCGGCGGGAGGATGGTCTGCGCGCCATGCTCGGCGAAGCGCACCGGCGCTACACGCGCCATGTCAACCTCCGCGAGGGCTGGCGCGGACATCTGTTTCAGGGGCGCTTCGCCAGCTATCCGATGGACGACGCGCATCTGATGGCGGCGGTGCGCTATGTCGAGCTGAACCCGGTCGCGGCGGGGGCGGCGGGCCGCGCCGAGGCGTGGCGCTGGTCGAGCGCGCGCAGCCACGTCGTGGGCAAGCGCGCGGCGGACGATCCGCTCACCGACGTCGCCGCGCTCGGACGGCATGTTCGCAACTGGCGTGCGCTCCTGCGCCATGGACTGGAGGCGGGCGGTCTTGATGCCGATGGCGAGGCGGTCGCCGAAGCGATCGAGGCGCGCCTGCGCACCGGCCGTCCGCTGGCGGGGAAGGAGTGGATCGCACGGCAGGAAGACGCGCTCGACCGCGCCCTCGCGCCGCGCAGGCCGGGGCGGAAGAAGTCGGGCGGCGATGACAAATAGGTATACTGTCCCCGAATTAGCTACGCAGCCCCGAAATCTGATGATATAGAAAAACCCGTTGATCAAATTTGCGGAGAAAGCAAGTGAAGAAAATATTTGGAGAAATATTATACTATTTATGTATAATATCTCTGATAATATTTCTCATACCTTCAGCGCAATTTTTCTATAATATTTTTGAAGAGGATAGTTATCTTTCTAGTATTTCTTTATTAGTTGGGATTTCTTTATGGGCTAATCTATTAACTTCGCTAATCTACTATAGAAAAATGCTGAAACACTATCGGGGATTGATCATCGAAAACCGGGGCAGCTTATAATTTCGTAGAATTCCGGGGACAGAGAATTCCGGGGACAGTATATCTATTTGACGATTGCGGGAGGTACCGCCAGCCAGCCGTCATGGCCGTCTTTCCCGGCCATCCGCACCATGCCACTCGGCGCGGCAGCGGGCGGGCGGCGGTCTTTCTTTCGGCCGTGACGGCGGCGTTGCGGGCGTCCCGTTGGCGGCGGGCGCCGCGTTGCCCCCCAATTCCGACGCTCCATGACCACATTTTGGCCGCATCGTTGGGCGATCCGGTTCCCGAAGGGGGAGTGAACCATCGCCCGGGCCGTTCGCGCGGCCGGGGTGGCAGCTCCTGGAGTGGCTTATCATGTCCAAACTCTTTTCCGGCACGGCGGTCCTCGGCTTCGGCCTCGCCCTTGCCCTCGCGGCGACGGCGGCGCCCGCCGCGGCGCAGCCCATCCTCGGCCAGCATGCCGCCGCCTGCCGCGGCGGCGGGCAGGGCGCCGTGCTCGTCACCGTCTACGGCTTCAAGGAGCGGACCGGCAATGTCCGCGTCCAGCTCTACCGCGCCGACAGCTCGTTCCTGGAGCGCGGCCGCTGGCTGGAGCGGATCGACCTGCCGGTGAGCCGTTCGGGCGCGATGCGGGTATGCGTGCCCGTGCCGCGCGCGGGCAGCTACGCGATCGCGGTGCGCCACGATCTCGACGGCAACGGCAGCTCGGGCTGGAACGACGGCGGCGGCTTCTCGCGCAACCCGCGCATGTCGCTCACCAACCTGCGCCCGCGCGCGCAGGCGGTGGCGATCGACGTCGGCAACGAGGTGCTGCCGATCAACGTCGTGCTCAACTATCGCTTCGGCCTCTCGATCCGGCCGGTCAGGAGCTGAGCCGTGGCCCTGGTCGCGCTCCTCTCCAATCCCCGCTCGACCGGCAACCAGTCGCTGCTGCCGCGCGTGCGCGCCTTCTGCGCGGAGGAGCGCGACATCTTCCACTACGAGGTGGAGGAGGTCGGCCAGATCGGCGCGGCGCTGCGCACGATCGCGCGGGTGAAGCCCAAGGTGCTGGTCGTCAACGGCGGCGACGGCACCGTGCAGGCGGCGCTGACCGAGCTTTATCATGGCGGCCATTTCGGCGACGCGCCGCCGCCCGTCGCGGTGCTGCCCAACGGCAAGACCAACCTCATCGCCCACGATCTCGGCGCCGACGGCGACCCGATCGCGGCGCTGCGGCGCGTGCTGGAGCTGGCGCGCACCGACATCGCGCCCAACATCGTCAGCCGCGAGCTGATCGCGCTCAGCGACGGCGACGCCAATGCGCGGCCGGTGCTGGGCATGTTCCTCGGCGGCGCGGGGCTGGCCGACACGATCCTCTATTGCCGCCACAAGATCTATCCGCTCGGCCTGCCCAACTGGCTGGCGCACGGGCTGACGCTGATGCTCGGGCTGCTGGCGGTGCTGATCGGCCGACCGGCGCGCTTCCTGCCGCTGCCGCCGCGCCCCCTCACCGTCTCGGTGACGAAGAGCGGCGTGCTCCAGGGGCGCTTCGCCTTCCTGA